>CACPFN010000001.1 GCA_902633185.1 uncultured Pelagibacteraceae bacterium
GATGGAATTGAGGTATTTATTGGACAAGGACAAAAAGTTGGAATGGGTGGTCATTTGATGGGTCAAAAAGTTACTGACCAAGTTGCAGAAATGAGATCGCTACCTGCAGGTATTGATCAAAGATCTCCAGCAAGACATCCTGATTGGCTGGGTCCAGATGATTTAGCTTTAAAAGTTCAAGAGCTTAGAGAATTAACAAAAAACAAAGTGCCAATTCAATTAAAACTTGGAGCAGCTAAAGTATATGATGATGTAAGGATGGCAGCAAAATGTGATCCTGATTCAATTTATCTTGATGGAATGGAGGGTTCAACAGGCGCTGGGCCACACATTGCAGCTGCAAACACAGGTATCCCAGGAATTGCTGGAATTAGAGAAGCAAGAAGAGCTTTAGATGATGTAGGTAAAACTGGAAAAGTAACTTTAATTTATGCAGGTGGTGTTAGAGATGGAGCAGATATGGCTAAAGCTTTAGCACTTGGTGCAGACGCAATTGCAATCGGAACAGGTGCAATGGTGGCTTTAAATTGCAATAAGGAAATACCAGAATCTAACTTTGAAAAAGAAATGGGTGTTCCCGCAGGTCATTGCTACCACTGTCACACGGGTAGATGTCCGGTAGGAGTTGCTACTCAAGATCCTAAATTAAGAAAAAGATTAAATCCTGATGATGCAGCATTAAGAGTATATAATTACTTGCATGCGATGACATTGGAGGCTCAATTGTTGGCTAGAGCATGTGGAAAAACAAATATTCATTCGCTAGAACCAGAAGATATGGCTGCATTAACAATGGAGGCTTCTGCTTTAGCTAAAGTGCCTCTTGCAGGAACAAATCATACAGTAGGAGTTAAAGATTTCCATAAAATCTAATAGCAAATATGCCAAAGAAAAAAGGTAAGAAAAAAGTCAAATCAAAAGAGATTAAAGGTCAATTAGGCAAGAAAAAAGAGACTGCTAGAGAAAAAATGATTGGCCAAACAATTGGCTATCGATATGACGTTAATCTTTTGCCTGACTATAGTCGACTCACTCCATTTTTAAAAAAATATATAGAAGCTATGGGTTGGGATGATCTTAATTGGTTAGAAGATGTTCATATGGGATATGAAGAAAATAGACCTGCTGTATTCGATAGAAATGCAAACGGTTGGGTAACGATACCAAGTAAAATAAAATTACCTAATAATCAGCAGGATAGAGATATGATAGCTAGAGAATTATTGGTAAAGTTTCAAATGTCCCCGAATCATCCTCTGGTTGACCTTAAAAAAGCATATTTAAAATTCTAATTTCAATTTCAAGTTGATAAAATAATTATTAACTTCTACTTTTTATATATAAAATAAAATTGTCAGCGTAAAAAAAATTTCATAGAGTCTGTTAACTATTAATAGGAGAGAGAAATATGACTGATCAATTAGGTGCTCTCACAACCTTATTTACAGAATTTTACTATTGGGTAACTGTGGTTCTTATGTTTTTGATCCACGTGGGTTTCTGTATGTATGAAGTTGGGGCATCTCGTTACAAACATCACCAACATACTCTAATGAAAAATACAATGCTGATACCACTGGTAACAGTCACATGGTTTTTCTTTGGTTGGTGGATATACTGGGCATTTCCAACAGGACCCGGATTAGCTCCTTCGATTATGACCGAAAGTACTGGTCTAGTTCTTGGAGGTGGATTTGGTGGAAATGATCTTGCTAATCCTACAAATGCATTGATGGCCGTAAATCTTAATGATCATATAATGGGTGTCTTCTGGGCAGCCTTTTTATTATTTTCATGGACTGCAGCTTCAATTGTATCTGGAGCGGTTATTGAAAGGATAACTACTTTTGCATTTGGAATACTTGCAATTGCAATTGGATCTGTTTTCTGGACAATAGATGCTTCATGGGGATGGCATTTTGATGGATGGATGTTAAAAATATTAGGATATCACGATGCTTATGCTTCCGGAGTAATTCACGCAATTGCCGGAGGTTTTGCCTTAGGTGTTCTAATTGTTTTAGGACCAAGAATTGGAAAATTTACATCTAGCGGAGAACCAAGAAACATTGGACCAAGAAATCCTTGGTTAGTGACTGTTGGATTATTCTTAATTTATACAGGTTTTTGGGGCTTTTACGCTGCATGTAATGTTCCGATTTATGATCTTGGACCTGAATATGGTATGGAAGGTGTAACTTTCTTTACTGCAACAAACATCTACCTAACTCCCACCACACTTAGTGGAATAACGATGAACTTTTTAATGTCGTTATCTGGAGGGTTGTTAGCAGGGTATGTGGTCTCGAAGGGAGATCCTTTCTGGACTTATTCATCAGGACTTGCGGGAATAATATGTGCATCTGCAGGTAATGATTTATATCATCCAATACAATCAATGATAATCGGTATGATCGGAGTAGTTATAGCTTACAAAATGCATTACTGGGTCGAGAAAAAATATAAAATCGACGATGCGGTTGGAGCGGTAGCTGTTCATGGTTATGCTGGATTTGTTGGTCTTGTAATATGTGGTTTTGTTTTAAATGGTTATCCTTCATCTGGATACAGTGTTGGAGCTATGTGGGATGGAACTAATTATGCAGCAATTAATCCTCTTGGAATGTTTATCGGCGCAATAATAATGTTTTTTGTACTAGGTATGCTTCCTGGATATATAATTGCAAAAGTTCTTCACGGAATGGGTAAATTAAGAATACCAAGAGAAGTAGAACTTGCAGGACTTGACTATACAATTATGGAAGAGGCTAAAGAAGACGAAAAAGCTGTAGTCTCAGCCAGTAGATAAAGGAGGTATGTGAATGGCAACAGTATCAAATTGGATAGATCATTTAAGTGCCTCTGAGGTACAAGGATCTGTCTATCCAGGTGTTGGTTCGGAAGGAGTGCTAGTTATAATAGCAATTCTTATTTGGGTTGGCTGGCATGTTATTTCATCTAAACAAGAAGATGGTAAGATGAATGCAATTGTCAGAAAAAAACCAAGTGCTAACGACTGGAAAAGCAATATAACAGACGGTTAAAACTTTTAAGAGGGCGCATGAAATACTGTGCCCTCTTTTTTTTAATGCAAAATTCTGAAGAAAATAATCAAAATGAAAATAAAACTCCTAGCAAAATGGCTCGTCTTGCATGGCCAAAAGCAAAGTATGGAGTAATTATAGCGATATTAATTATTATCGGTGTAAATTTAATTTATTACAAAGATTTCTTTTTATCATTTTTTAAATAATTGTGTTACGTTATTAGATGGCAAAAAATTTATTTAAAATTTCAAAACAAAAAAAAATTAAATATTTTTTGATAAGTTTTGTAGATTTATTTGGTGTCTTAAGATCAAAATTGGTTCCTGCTCATGCAATAAAAGATATGCAAGTAAATGGTGCTGGATTTGCTGGATTTGCAGCCTGGCTAGATATGACACCAGCTGATTCTGATATGTTTGCAATACCTGATCCTGACAGTTTAATTCAACTACCATGGAATAAAGAAGTTGGTTGGTTGGCTTCAGATTTATGGATGAATGGTAAACCAGTCGATGCTTCACCAAGGGTGATGTTAAAAAAACAAATAAAAAAATTATCTGAATTGGGATATAGCATGAAGTCAGGTGTGGAGTGTGAGTATTTTTTGATTTCTCCTGATGGGAACGCAATTGCAGATAACAGAGATACTCAATCTAAACCTTGTTATGACCAGTCTTCATTAATGAGAAGATATGAGCTTATAAAAGAAATATGTGATTGTATGATTGAAATGGGATGGGGTCCTTATCAAAATGACCACGAAGATGCTAACGGGCAATTTGAAATGAATTGGGATTATTCAGATTGTCTAAAAACTGCTGATAGACATACTTTTTTTAAATTTATGGTTAAAACTATTGCAGAAAAGCATGATTTGAGAGCAACATTTATGCCAAAACCTTTTGAAAATTTAACTGGTAATGGATGTCATGCACATATTTCTTTATGGAAAGGAAAGAAAAATATCTTTCTTGATAAACATGATAAGCTTGGGCTAAGCAAGACAGCTTATAACTTTTTAGGAGGCATCATGAGACATGCTTCATCCTTATCTACTTTTTTTAATCCAACAATAAATAGTTACAGACGAATAAATGCTGCACCAACAAAATCTGGTGCCACATGGTCTCCAAGCAGTATATCATATACAGGAAATAACCGTACACATATGATAAGGGTTCCTGATCCGGGAAGATTTGAATTAAGACTTATGGATGGATCCGCAAATCCTTATTTACTTCAAGCTAGTGTATTAGCTGCAGGAATAGAGGGATTAAGTAAAAGAATTAATCCTGGCAAACCTCTTTTTTGTAATATGTATGAGGATTATAAAAAATATCCAAACCTTTCTAAATTACCAAATGAACTAAAAGATTCTCTTGATAAAATTGAAAATAATAAAGAAATGAATAAAGCATTTGGAAAAGAAGTAATTAAAAGTTATGTCAAGTTAAGGACTTCGGAATTAAAAGATTTTAATAATAACGAAAAATTTGATAAGTCCAAACCAATTACAAAATGGGAAAGACAGAATACTCTAGACTGTTAAAGTGAAAAGCTTTGATAGTTATAGAAAATGGAAATATACAAAATTTTTATCGAATAAAAATTATAGTTTTAATCGAAATTATATTTTAAATATTATTTCGTCAAAAATAATCACTGATGCTTTTAATTCTATTTCTAAGTGGAAATACTATAAAAAAACACCGTTATTAAAATTACAGAAACTAAACAAAAATTTAAAACTTAATAATATTTTTTACAAAGATGAGTCGAAAAGATTTCATTTAAAATCATTTAAAGCTTTAGGTGGTGCATATGCCGTAGAAAAAATATCTAAAAAGAAAAAAAATATAATAATATCATCTGCAACAGCTGGAAATCATGGTAGATCAGTTGCTTGGGGTGCTCAAAGATTGGGTTTACAATGTAAAATTTTTGTTAGTCAATATGTAAGTGAAGAGAGAGTAAAAGAAATTGAAAAATTTGGAGCCGATGTAATTCGAGTAAAAGGTAATTACGAAAATTCATTAAACGAGTGTAAAAAATTATCAAAAAAGAATAATTGGAATATTGTTCAGGATGTATCTACGAAGAATTATAGTTATGTTCCTTTGTTAACTATGGCTGGTTATTCAATTATGATTAAAGAAATTTCAAAACAAACTACGCATTATATTACGCATATATTCCTTCAAGCTGGCGTTGGTGGCATGGCAGCAGGTGTAGTTGCAGGAGTTGCAAAATATTTCAAGAGAATTCCTAAAATAATAATAGTTGAACCAGATGGAGCTGATTGTGTACTTCAAAGCATAAAAAGCAAAAGTTTAAAAAAAATTAAAATAAAAAAAGAAAGTATAATGGGTGGTATGTCATGCAATGAAATGTCTCTCATACCTTGGCATGTATTAAAAAAGGCTAGTGATTGTTGTGTCACTGTAAATGACTCAAAAGTTCCTAAAACTGTTGCAATGCTTAAAGACAAGAAACTCAGTAAAAGATCAATAATAGGTGGTGAATGTGCTACACCAGGAATTATCAGTCTTATTAGTCTCTGTAATAATCCTAAAACAAAGAAATTAATAAATCTTAACGAAAAATCTAATGTTTTAGTTATTGGATGCGAAGGTAATGCAGATGTAAAACTTTACAAACAATTGCTAACTAAAGGCAGAAAGTAAATTATATGTCAAAAAAAGCTGTTGTTTGGATAAGAGACGATTTTAGAATAAAAAATAATTCTGCGTTATCTTATGCAACAAATAATTACGATACTGTCACGGCATTGTATATTTATAACAAGAAAAATTTTGATGATGTTAGAGAAGCACAAAAATGGTGGATAAGTAAATCATTAATAAATTTTAAAGATGAATTAATTAAATATAATATTGAATTAGAGTTAGTATTTTCTGATGAGATAACTTTTTTTAGTAAAATTAAAGACAAACAGAAAATTTCTATTTTTTGGAATAAAATATATGAGCCATCTCAATTAAAGTTAGATGATGAGCTCATTAAAATTTTTGAAAAAAACAAAATACTCTCAAAATGCTTTAAAGGAAATGTTCTTAATGAATATAAAAATGTTACAAAAGATGATGGAAGCCCTTATAAAGTTTATAGTCCATTTTGGAGAGTTGGAGAACAAATTTACTTAGATAGTATCCCAAGCAAATCATTAAACGTAAAAAGAGCTAAGAGCAAAATAAAATTATTCAAAAACAATAATGTTCCAGATCAAATTTTACCTAAGAAAAATTGGTATAAAAAATTTGAAAAATATTGGGATCCATCTGAAAAACAATCCGAAAAATATTTAAATGAGTTTGTTGAAAATAGAATGTTGAAATATGGAGTTGATAGAGATTATCCAGCTATAAATGGTTCGTCAAAACTTTCGCCATTCATTAGAAACGGACAAATACACGTAAGTAATATTTGGGACAAATGTTATAAATATAAATCAAAAAATATTAGTGTTAAAAAGTATCTAAATGAATTAGGCTGGAGAGAATTTTCACATAGTTTAATTAATTATTTCCCTGAAATGCTAAAAGGTAATTTAAGAAAAGAATTTGACAAATTTCCATGGGATAAAAATGCAAAAAATTTGAAAGCTTGGAAAAATGGTATGACTGGATACCCAATTGTTGATGCTGGGATGAGACAACTTTATGAAACAGGTTGGATGCATAATAGAATTAGAATGGTAGTTGGTTCTTTTCTTGTAAAACATTTAAGAATTAATTGGAAAGAGGGTGAAAAACATTTTAGAAATTGTTTGTTAGATTTTAACGAAGCAAACAATGTTGCACAATGGCAATGGGTTGCTGGCTGTGGTGCAGATGCAGCCCCTTATTTTAGAATTTTTAATCCTATATTGCAGGGTGAAAAATTTGATAAACAAGGTCTGTATGTAAAAAAATGGGTACCTGAATTAGAGAGAGTTCCAAATAAATTTATTCATAAACCATGGGAAATGGAAACTAAATATCAAGAAGCTATAAAAACTAAAATTGGTTCTGATTACCCTTCCCCAATAGTCGTGCATGAAGAAGCTAGAAACGCAGCTCTAAAAGCATTTCAAACATTAAAAAATTAATTAATCTCCAATAAAATGATGAATAATAAGCCTTTTCGTAGAAGCTAACCTATGTTCAAAAAGGTAAATTCCTTGCCAAGTTCCTAACAAAAGTTGTTTGTTTTTTATACTGAGGGATATTTGATTGTTAGTTAAAGCTGACTTTATATGAGCTGGCATATCGTCCTTACCTTCTATTGTATGAACATATAATTTATTATCCATTGGAGCAATTTTATCAAAATAATTAATTAAATCTGATTGAACATCTGGATCAGCATTTTCTTGAACAATTAAAGATGCACTAGTGTGCTGTATGCTTAAATTTAAAATACCATTATTAAAATTATTTTTATTTATCCAGTCTATCGTTTGATCTGTAAATTCATATAATTTTTGACCATTTGTTTTAAGTTCAAGATTAAAAAATTCTTGTCTCATAAATACTTTTTAGATGTTAGTTCATATAATCGGCTAATGGTTCGCTTAAATGGTTTTTCCAATAATCTTGATGATGTGAGTTTATCAATATTTTGTTCTGCACTAATGGCCATAGGTATATTTTGATCATATACGATATCTAAAAAAGTAATAAATCTTTGTTGTTGATTCGAATTTAAATCATTAAATGCTGGCACATTTTCCATAACTATAAAAAAACAATTTTTTACTATTTTAATATAATCTTCTGATCCTAAATTTTTATCACATACTTCTTTAAAAGTTAATCGAACAATACCATCATAAAAATTTTTTAAAATAAATTTTCTTCCTTTGATGTTTAAAATCTTTTCTTTTAAAATCTTATCTTTAGTCATTACTCTAAATAATTTATTTATTTTAAAATTGTTTTCTTTATTTAAAGGTGAGTAATATCTTTGAGTTTTATTGCCTTTGGACTTTCTATAATCATCATCTATATTTAATTGATATTCAAATGATTGATTTTGCATTATTTTTATAAAAGGTTTGAATTGATCTCTTTGCAACCCATCTTTATACAAATTTTCGATTTTTATATTAGAGGTTACAATAATTTTTAAATCTTCTTTAAATATTTCATCAAATAATTTTCCAAGTATCATTGCATCTACTATATTTGTAACTTGAAACTCATCAAAATATATTAATTTTGCTTTCGATTTTAATTTTTTAACAAATTTACTTATTTTATTTTCATCATTTTTATCTTTGGATTGGTGTACAAAATCATGAAAGCTAAGCATAAATTCATTGAAGTGAAGTTTTAATTTTTTACCCTCAACTAAGTTGAAAAAAAAATCCAATATCATGGTTTTACCCACACCAACATCTCCATAAAGATAAAAGCCTTTTTTATAATTTTTTTTTGATAAAATTTTTGAGATAAATGATTTGTAGTTTAATTTATAATATTCTTCTAATATTTTTATGAGTTTTATCTGATGCGAATTAACGTCTAAATTTTTCTTTTTGCAGTAAAGTTTAAATTCTTTAACAAAACTTTTTTGCATTAATTCTTTTTTGAATTAAAATCGATACCATATTCTGATCTTGGTCCTTTTCTTAATCCAAAAGGTCCAGAGATAAAAATTGTCATTGGCCTTGTTCCTGGCTCAAGGTCTACTCTATGATATGCATTGGCTGATCTAAATCCAATATATCCAGGTTTTCTCCAGAACTTACCTTTTTTAGTAGTTTCCCAATAACCGTCTCTCAAAATTATTGTAATATAAGGGAATAGATGATTATGAACTCCATCCCCATGATCATCATCCAACATTTCATGAATTAATATATTAAATGGGAACCATTTTGGTCTATTCCTAAATAATAAATAATATCTATTCATCCATGGTTTGGCTTCATTAAATTTTGGGTGAGACGGCCCCCTATCTAAAACTATTTTTTTTCTTCCAATTTTTTCCAAAAATTTTAATAACATTAATTTGATCTTATAATTCCATTATTTTTAATTAAAAAAATATTGGCATTATTAATAAATGGCCTCGATATTTTTTCATTATTAAATTTAATTACTTTCTCTGTTTCAGAATTAGTTAAATTAATAATCAAAATTCGTCCATTATCGGTAGACAAATAAATTTTATTTTTAGCAATAACAAAACCTACTGGTGTAATTTTCTCTCTTTTTTTAAATGTTGAGAAAACATCAGTGATCCTGATTATATTTCCAGTCTCAGTATCAATTACAAATAAATATCCTTCCTCAGAAATATTAAAAATATAATTTTCAGAAATAGTAGGCTTTAAACTGGAATTTACAGTTTGTTTCCATTTTACTATGCCAGTTCTTGTGTCAATTGAGAATAACTCATTTTTATTATTTGAAAAATATATTGTTTCATTATTTAAAATCATTTCTGAATTTTTTAGACTAAATGCATTTAAGAATATTTCATTGCTCTGAGTAGGTGTTTGCCAAACTAAACTCCCATCATTAATATTTAATGCCGTAAGATCACCTAAATTATTAAGTGAATAAACAATGTCATCTTTAATAATAACAGATAATTTTTTTTTGAGATTTAATGAATGTATTTTCTGTTTTAAAATTCCATAATTCATCTCCATCTACTATTGAGAAACATCTAATAACATTATCAAAATCAACAGTGACAAATTTATCATTTTTTATAGCAATATTTGAATTAAATGGAGATAGACTGTCCTTCTTCCAGTTTAGTTCCCCATTATCTAAATTTAATGAAAAAATATTTGAAAGAGTATCAGCAGCAATAATTTTATTATCTATATAATTAAAATATAATATCGGATTAAGTTTTCTCTCTTTCTTTGAGTAATGATTTGCTTTCCACAAAGTTTCAAATTTTTCATTAATTCTTAATATCGTACCTTTATTATCAAAATAAATTAGATCATTATTTTCGATAAATAAAATATCTGTATCGATTGAATTAAACTGTTTAATCTTTGAAAATTTAAATGTTTTCTTTTTTTCAAATGTTGGCTCAAAGTTTATATGTCCATTATTATTTGTATTATTATTTATAAAACTATTATCTTTAACTAATTTAGAAAGATTTATTTGTATATTTGGATTCAATTGTTGTTGAATTGGTTTAATTTCTTCAAATAAAATTTTAGAATTATTATTTTCTACAGATTTATCACTTTGACCACAACTTGATAATAAAAGTAAAAAGACGAAATATAATACTATCCTACTCACTGAAACTAGATCTTAGCCTTTTTTGAGCTTTGGTTTTTATTTTTGAGTTATTATTTTCAAGACTAACTATTTGCTCAAAAAATTCTTTTGATTTTTGCATTTGATTTTTTGATAAATAATATTCTGCCATAATATAAAGACTGTGTGGTTTCCATATACTATCTGCTTTAATTAAAGGATTAAAAATAGCTAACAATTGATTTTCATCTGAAAAATCTGAATTATATAGGCCTTTTTTAAAGATTGTTAGTTCTTTAAACTTTTTATCCAAACCAATATCATTAATTAAAATATCAAAATAATTGTTAATTTCATCTTTTGAATTTATCAAATCGTTATCTAGCAAAAAATAAAAGGCTAGAGGAGAATATGTTTTGTCTTTAGCATTAATCACCTCTTTAAGATCTGGGATCACATTATATTTATTATCTGCTTCATACCTTATTATAGCTAAGTCGTATTTATCAGCTAATTTTTCTTTTTTGCTAGATTGATATTCTTCAAAAGAAAAGTAACCGATTAAAACCAAAATAATTATTACTAATATCGAAATTAAAGAATTTTTATTATTTATGAAAAAGTTTTTAATTTTTTCATTACGTGTTTGGGTATTTATTATTTCAATATCTTCATCCATTAAATCATGTTCCTAAGTACATATTGTAAAATTCCACCATTTTTGTAATACTCTAATTCGTTCTTGGTATCTATTCTACTTAACATTTTAATTCTCTTGATATCTCCAGAAACATATTTGATTTCAACATCAACTTCATCTCTAGGATCTATACCTTTTTCTAAGTCAATAATAGAAAATAGTTCTGAGCCATCTAATTTTAGATTAGTTCTATTTATTCCATCTTTAAACTGTAATGGTAGTATACCCATTCCTATAAGATTTGATCTATGAATTCTCTCAAAACTTTCTGCAAAAACAGCTTTTACACCTAAAAGTTTAGTTCCTTTGGCCGCCCAATCTCTTGAAGAACCAGTTCCATACTCTTTACCACCAATTACAACTAAATCTGTACCTCTTTTTTTATATTCAACAACCGCATCATAAACTGGCATTACTTTTTCCTCAGGGTACAACTTTGTAAAACCACCTTCAGTACCAGGAGCCATTTCATTTCTAATTCTTATATTAGCAAAAGTCCCTCTCATCATAACCTCATGATTGCCTCTTCTTGCTCCATAGGAATTATAGTCTTTAGGAAGAATTTGATGTTTCATAAAATATTCTCCAGTCGGACTATCTTTTTGAATTGATCCAGCAGGTGAAATATGATCAGTGGTAATACTATCACCTAATATTAATAGTGGTCTAGCATCCTTAATTTCTTTAAATCCTTCTGGTTTATCAGGAAGATTGTCGAAAAATGGAGGTTTTTTTACATATGTTGAATTATCTTCCCAATTATAAATATTGGTTTCATCTGTTTTAATTTTTTGCCATTGTTCTGGTCCTTGGGAAACATTTGAGTATCTTTTTATAAACATTTCTGCATTTAATGAATTTCTCAATGTTTCTTCTATTTCTTTGTTAGATGGCCATATATCTTTTAAAAAAACATCTTTACCATCTTTATCTTTACCTAATGGATCCTTATACAAATCAAATCTCATAGTTCCTGCTATTGCATAAGCAACAACTAATGGCGGAGACGCTAAATAGTTTGCTTTTATTAGAGGTGAAATTCTTCCTTCAAAGTTTCTGTTTCCAGATAAAACTGAAACAGCATAAATATTATTATTTTTTATGGAATCTGATATGTTATCAGCTAATGGACCTGAATTACCAATACAAGTAGTGCATCCATAACCAACTAAATTAAATCCTAACTTATCTAAATAAATATTTAGCCCAGCTTTTTCTAGATAGTCTGTAACTACTTGAGATCCAGGTGCTAAAGATGTTTTCACCCAGGGCTTAGTCATTAAACCTTTTTCAATTGCATTTTTTGCAAGTAAACCCGCTCCAATTAGTACACTTGGATTAGAAGTATTAGTGCAAGAAGTGATTGCAGCAATTAAAACATCACCATCAGTTATTTTAAATTCTTCTTTTTCAACATTATAAATATTTGGTTCTTCTTTTTTAGTAACTTCTGAAAACACTTTTTTAAAATTTGATGATGCATTAGTTAGCAAAACTTTATCTTGGGGACGTTTTGGTCCTGAAATAGTCGGCACTATAGTTGACATATCTAAAGATAGAGTGTCTGTAAATTCTACATCTAAACTCGCCCAAAGTCCTTGTTCTTGAGCATACTGTTTTACAATTTCAACATTTTGATCATCTCTTCCTGAGAATTTTAAATATTTTAAAGTCTCGTCATCTATTGGGAAAAAACCACAAGTTGCACCATACTCAGGTGCCATATTTGCTATAGTAGCCCTATCTGCTAAAGTCAGATTTTTTAGTCCTTCACCAAAGAATTCAACAAACTTTCCCACAACTCCTTTATCTCTCAACATTTTAACTACAGTTAAAACAAGATCAGTTGCTGTAGTTCCTTCTGGCATTTTTGATTTCATTTCAAACCCAATAACTTCAGGTATTAACATCGAAATAGGTTGACCTAACATTCCAGCTTCAGCTTCAATTCCACCTACGCCCCAGCCTAAAACCGATAGACCATTTACCATAGTTGTATGACTATCTGTTCCAACTAAAGTATCTGGGAATATATATTCTTCGCCTTTGTATTTTTCATTCCAGACAACTTTTGAAAGGTATTCCAGATTGACTTGATGACATATTCCAGTTCCCGGTGGAACTATTCTAAAATTATTGAATGCTTGTTGCCCCCATTTAAGAAAAGAATATCTTTCAGCATTCCGATTAAATTCAATATCAACATTTTCTTTTAATGAATTTTTATTTGCAAATTTATCTACTTGTACAGAGTGATCAATTACCAAATCAACTGATGATAATGGATTGATAGTGCTTGGATCTTTATTTTTTTCTTTTACAGCCTCTCTCATTGCGGCTAAATCTGCAACTGCAGGAATTCCAGTGTAGTCTTGAAGTAAAACTCTCGCAGGCCTATATGCAATTTCTGTATTAGAACTTTTAGATTTTAACCAATCTTTAATAGCTTCAATTTGATTTTTATTAACCGTTATATCGTCTTCAAATCTTAACAAATTCTCAAGTAAGACCTTCAATGATTTTGGAAGCTTTGATATACCTGCTAAGCCATTTTTCTCAGCCTCTTTCAGTGAGTAAAAATTATAACTTTTGCCGTTAACTGAAATTTTAGTTAACGAATTGAACGAGTTTTTGTCTCCTGGTTTCATATTTAATAATAAAATGTAGCTATGCAGCCTAATAAAAGCGCTGACATAACATAATTGAACCATTTAATAAATTTCTCATTTGTCGCGAATTTTCTCATAAATTTACCAATTAAAGTCCAGAATAAGATACTAAATATAGCAAAGAAAAAGGCAGAAGTTAGGAGCCAGAAAGAATAAGTAAAAAAGTTATCTCCAGATTCGATATAAGTTGATACTGCAATAATAGCAACGATTACTCCTTTGGGATTTAAGAATTGAAAAAGAAATGTTTCTATAAATTTAACGGGTTCTAATTTTTCTTTTTGATTTGATGATTTAGAAAATGAAATTCTGTAAGCCAAATAAACTAAAAATGCAGACCCTGTAAAAACTAAAATCTTTTGAATTATTGGATATAATTTAAAAACATTAATTAGCCCAAAATTGACTAAAGATAGCATTGAGGTAAAACCAAATATAACACCTAACATTAGAGGTATAGTTTTTTTTACTCCATGATTAAAACCTGAATGAGATGCAACAATATTATTTGGGCCAGGTGAGCAACTGGTAACAAAAAAAAATAAACTTAATGATAATAGTTCTGGATGCATTTAAGCAATTGGTAATCCATTCTCTGCTTCTTGAGATGGATGAACTAAAGTTACTCTACCTTCTGCATCTATAGCTCCTAGAATTAATACTTGCGAAACAACACCAGCAATATTTTTTTCTGCAAAATTACAAACACCAATTACTTGTTTTCCTTTAAGATTCTCTTCATTATAATAATGAGTAATTTGAGCTGAAGATTGTTTTATCCCTATTTTTTCTCCAAAATCAACTTCTACAACTAATGAAGGTTTTCTTGCTTTTTCATTTTTTCTTACAGAGATAATTGTTCCTAATCTAATATCGACTTTATCAAAGTCTTCATACGTAATTTGTTCTTTCATAAATTTAATATATAATGATTTGTAAATGAGTACAGAAAATAATCCTGATAAAATTTATAAAGATTCAATAAGAATATTGACAGATTTGATTGCTTTCAAAACTATTTCTGGAAACGATAATAATAGTCTCATTAATTATTGTGATGATATTTTAAAAAATTTAGGAGCAACTTCATTTAGAATTTTTGATGGTGATAAAAAAAGAGTAAATCTTTTTGCTTCTTTAAAATCTAAAAATGGAAATGGTAAAAAACCGATTATTCTTTCAGGTCATACAGATGTAGTCCCAGTTTCAAAAGGCTGGTCTACTGATCCATTTGTTGCAACTATAAAAAATGAGAAATTATTTGGGAGAGGTTCTTGTGATATGAAAGGTTTTATTGCATGTGCTTTAGCATATGCTCCTGTATTTATAGAAAATAATTTAGACAGAGACATTCACTTTTCATTTACATTCGATGAAGAAACTGCATGCATCGGCGCACCATTATTAATAAAAGAATTAAAAAAAAGAGATATTAAAGATGGAATTTGCATAATTGGTGAGCCAACCAATATGAAAATCATTGATGCCCATAAAGGTATGAATGAATATACAATTCACTTTGGAGGTTTAGCTGGTCATAGTTCTAAACCAGGCCAAGGTGTTAATGCAGTTGAATATGCATCGAGGTATATAAACAAATTACTAGAAATTAGATCAAAACTAAAAGATAGAGCTCCTAAAGATTGTATATTTAATCCACCATACTCTACATTATCAGTTGGTGGAGTTTCAGGTGGTATAGCCCATAATGTTATCGCTGATAAATGTAAAGTTGAATGGGAAACTAGACCGGTTGTCAGAGAAGATGGAGATTTTGTAAATCAAATAATAGACGATTATGTTGATAAAGAATTATTGCCAGAAATGAAAAAAGTTTTTTCAGATGCTTATATTAAAAAAGAAATTATAGGCGAAGTAGTTGGATTTAATAGATTGAACGATTCCGAGGCTTGTGAATTTGTTTCTAGTATAACTGGTGACAATTCAAGGGAAGCTGTTTCATTTGGAACAGAGGCTGGACTCTTTCAAGAAGTTGGTATTAGTACAGTAGTTTGTGGACCAGGTTCCATTGAACAGGCTCATAAAATTGATGAATATATAGAACTTAGTGAATTAAAGAAATGTCTAGACTTTTTAAAAGGTGTAAAAGATAAATCTATAAATTAATTCCAACCACCTACAGATTTAACTTCTAGAAATTCAAGCAATCCTTCTTTACCCGCTTCTCTTCCAATTCCAGAATGTTTGAAACCTCCAAAAGGTGCATCAACTGCAATACCAGCACCATTTACATCAACCATTCCAGATCTAAGTTTTCTGGCAACTCTTTGTACCTTTTCCTTATCTTGAGTTTGAATATAGTTTGTTAATCCATAATCAGTATCATTTGCAATTTTAATTGCCTCTTCTTCAGTTTCAAATGGAATAACAGATAAAACAGGACCAAATATTTCTGTTCTTGCAATTTCCATTTCATTTTTTACATCTGCAAAAACTGTCGGTTTTACATAATAACCATCATTTAATCCTTTTGGTTTTCCAACTCCACCTGCAACTAATTTTGCTCCTTCATCTATTCCTTTTTGAATTAAACCTTGAATTTTATTGAATTGAGTTTCAGAAATTACAGGACCAATATGCTCTCCATTTTTATTTGGATCATCTACTTTAAATTCATTTGTATATTTTCTTAGTCTTTCTATCGCTTCATTATAAATTGATTTTTCAACAAGCATTCTTGTAGGGGCATTACATGATTGTCCTGAATTTCTAAAACATCTGAATGCACCTCTTTCTATTGCTTCTGCATCAGCATCTTCAAATATAATATTTGCACCTTTTCCTCCTAGCTCCAGACTTACTCTTTTAAAGTCCTTTGCGGCATTTTGAGAAATTAAAGCCCCTGCTCTTGTAGAGCCAGTGAATGAAATCATATTTACATCTGGATGACTTGTTAATGCATCTCCAGTTATTTCCCCATCTCCATTTACTAAATTAAAAACACCTTTCGGAAATTTCGCTTCATCTATTAACTCAGCTATGATCATTGCCGATAAAGGTGCTAGTTCTGAAGGTTTTAAAATCATAGTACAACCAGAAGCCAATGCAGGAATGACTTTTAAAGTAACTTGGTTTATTGGCCAGTTCCACGGTGTTATTAATGCGCACACACCTTTAGGCTCATATATTATTCTTTGATTTTTTGCATGATCTCCCAAAGGTTTTTCGAACTCAAATTCTTTTAGATAACGAATAAATGATTTTGTATGACTCGCGCCAGTTCCTGTTTGTAGTTTTGACGCAAAATCTTTTGGCGCTCCCATCTCTTGAATAATTGCATCTGTAATATCATTCCATCTTTTTTTATATAATGAATAAAATACTTCTAATAATGACAATCTTTCCTCTTTAGAGGTAAATCCCCAAGTTTTAAAAGCTTCTTTAGCTGCTAAAACTGCATCATTGATGTCCTCCTTACTGCCTAAAGAAATTACTGCACAATTTTTTTCTGTTGCTGGATTTATGACCTCAATATCTTTAGGATTTTTTGGAGGAACCCATGAACCATTAATATAAAAATTTCTCTTTTCAATCATGCGCGCAAATTATCCTTTCTTCATGATTTTGCAAATAAATTTGTTAATTCATAGACAATTGTTGCTGCAGCTAGAGAGGTTACTTCTGCATGGTCATAAGCAGGTGCAACTTCAACTACATCTGCAGAAATCAAATTTAAACCTGATAAACCCCTGAGGACGTTTACCATTTCTCTTGTGGTCATTCCTGCAATTTCAGGTGTTCCTGTACCTGGTGCAAATGCTGGATCTAATACATCAATATCAATGGACAAATATAATGCATTATCACCTACTCTATTTTTTATTCTTTCAACAATTTTATCAATTCCTTCTGTTTGAAATTCATCACAATGAATAATTTTAAATCCAAAGCTTTCATCATTTTTTATATCATCTCTGCTATAAAGTGGACCTCTTATACCTACATGCATAGAGGCGTTATCTAAAAATAAATTTTCCTCACGAGCTCTTCTAAATGGAGTGCCATGAGTATATGGTGCTCCAAAGTAGGTATCCCAGGTATCTAAATGGGCATCAAAATGAACAAGTGATACGGGTCCATTATTCTTTTTATTGGCTGCTCTAAGTAAAGGCACAGCAATTGTGTGATCTCCTCCAAGGCTTATTATTCCTCCAACTTTATTTAATAAATCGGTTGCTCCTACTTCAATTTGTTTGATGGCTTCATCAATATTAAATGGATTACAAGTAATGTCACCTGCATCTGCAACTTGTTGTACTTTGAATGGTTCTACATCATAATTAGGATGATAATTAGTCCTTAAATGTCTAGATGCTTGTCTAATACTTTGTGGGCCAAATCTTGCACCTGGTCTATAACTAGTTCCTGAATCAAATGGAACTCCGACAATAGCAACATCACAACTTTCTACATCTCTTAGCTCAGGTAATCTTGCAAATGTTGAAGGGCCCGCATATCTTGGCACTTCTGTGCCACTAACAGGCTGAATAGGTTTTTTAGACTTTGTCATTTTAGTAATAAGAATATTATTAGAATGATCCAGAAAAAGGGATAATAGAAATATATGTATTTTTTTGCAAACATCTTAGGTACTGACTCATGATCTCTATTAATATTTTTTTTTCTTTTTCTTTTTTTCATTAAATAAATCCTATCACATTCATATTATATCTAATATCATCAAAATTATTAAAATGAGATATATTATATTAATATTTATATTATTTTTTAACTTTTCTTATGTAAATGCAGATGCAATATATAATTTAATTAAAATCCCAAATTTAGAAGTTCATAAAGTTGATAATTTAAATGGTATCAAATATTTGGTATCGAAAAGAGGTTTTGTAATTGGTGATACAAATAATATTAAATGTAAGGGCATAAATAACAGTGATTTGGATCGTGAGTTTAATACAATTCAAAATAATCTGAGAGATTATAACTCAAATTTCTTAAGGAAAATAAATTTGAAATTTGTGGTTCTTTGCAAAAACTTAGAAATTTCAGGCATTAATACAGGAGGTATACCAGATAATAAATTCAGGACTTTAATTTTAGACTTAACATTTAACCGAAATTATTTCGAAAGAATGATCCATCATGAAATATTTCATATGATTGATAACAGTTTTCCTGAGCATTTTAAAAAAAATAAATGGAGTGAACTTAATAATAAAGATTTTTCTTACGCATCATGTTCTACATGCACTGATTTATTAGGTTTAGATTTAGAAATTACGAAAGGCTTTTTAACAGAATATTCAATGAGCACAGCTGAAGAAGATATGGCTGAAATTTATTCATTATTAAAAACAAACTTTAAAGAAATAGATTTATTAATTAAAAAAGATAATATTTTAACTAAGAAGAAAAATTTCCTAATTAAAGGTCTTAAAGAAATAGATGAAAAGTTTATTTTTTGAATGATAAAAAAAATTAAACCATCGCTATCTGAAAAAATATTATTTATTTTTCTAATTCTGCTTATTATTTTAACTTTAGGTTCATTTTATATATTAAATAATAAATGTCTTTTTGTAAAAAAAATTGATTTAAATAACTTTAAATTTAAAGATAAACAAAATATTGCAATTATGGAAGTTGAATGCGGTAAAGTTCTAATAGAGTTAGATCCAAATATTTCACCAAAAGCTGTAAATCGATTTAAGAAGTTAATAAATAAAGGTTCCTATAATGGTTCAGCTTTTTATCGAGTAATAGAAAATACTTTAATACAAGCTGGAGATATTGAATATGGAAACATATCTAATATAAATTATTCTAAAGTAGGAACTGGTAAGTCTGGTTTAGGAACAATTAAATCTGAGCTCAGTGATAATTTTTTATTTAATGCTGGCTCCGTGGCTTTTGCTAGGAAAGATCAATTCGACACAGAAGACAGCGAATTTTTTATTACTTTAATAGATATACCAATATATCAAGGTGAATATACTCCAATTGGAAGAGTAATTGCAGGAATGGACTCTTTAAAAAAAATTAAAGTAGGAAATAAATCAACTTATGTATTAAAACCTGATTATATTAAAAATATAAAGTTTTTAGTTAACTAGTGGTTTTCCAGTAGATAATGTGTGTTTAATTCGATCTTGGGTTTTACTTGTCTCAATTAATTTCATGAAAGCATCTAACTCTAATTTAAACAACTGATCTTCTGTAAGAGTTTTATCTATAGTTGTATCACCGCCACTTAAAACATTTGCTAACTCTGTTCCAACCATCATTCCATGATCTAATATAATTTTATCATTATACAGTTTTTCTAACATACTAACCATTTTGTCTTTTAAAGATTTACCGGATAAGTTAAATGTGCATTCTTTAGGAGGAGTAAATTCTTTATTTTGATCCAAAATTTTTCTTGCTTCATTTAATAGACTATTTCTGCTCATAATTTTTTTATTTTCAGGGATTAAATACTTTAGAGGTTCAGCTTCTACTGGTGATGTTGCAGTTTTTGCATAACCAATGATGTCAAAAACTTTTAAAGGTGCAAAATCTGGGTCATTTTTTGCCTCTTCTGTTTGAGACCATCTCCATAACATTTCTTTACATCCTCCTCCGGCTGGAACTAAACCAACCAATGTTTCAACTAATCCAACAACAATATTTGTATGCGAAGCAACAAAGTTACTTTGTACTAAAACTTCAAAACCCCCTCCAAGTGTAAGACCTGATGGTGCTGAAACTACTGGAAATTTTGAGTATTTTAAGTGTTTACATGTTTCTTGAAAATAACCGACAAATTTTTCTATTGATTTAAAGTCACCTTTATCTGCAAAATTCATAGTATATGTTAAATTAACACCAGCAGAAAACTGCATACTTTCATTAATAATTATCAATGGTTTGTCTGTAGCGTTTTTTAATGAGTCCATTGAGTCGTAATCCAAAGCGTTTGCTTTAGTTGTAAATTCGACAATGTTAAATTCAGGAAATCTGTAAATTTCAGCAGAATTATTTTTATCAAGTTTAAGTGCTCTTGGTTTAATTTTTCCTAAAGTTTCAATTTCAGTATATTGTTGTCTCTCACCATAAAAATTTTCATCTTTAGATTTTGATAAATTTTCTAAAAATTTATTTCCTTCAAAATTATCAATTTTTTGAAAAAAATTATTTACTCCAATTTCTTTTAACATTTCAAAAGGCCCTCTAGACCAATTGAAGCCAAGTCTCATTGCTTCATCGATGTCGTTAAACTTATCTGTAATACCTGGAACTAATGAAGAAGAATATTTTATTATTTTAGAAATTACTGACCAAGCATAATCTCCATATTTATCTCCACGATTAATTAATTTTTTTAAATCAACTTTTTCAGATTTAATATCTATTTTTTTTGAAGGAGAATATTCCCCAGTTTCAAGATTGATGGCCTCTAAAATTTTCTTACCACCCTCCTTATTCATTCTATAAAATCCACCTTTGCCTTTTCGGCCGGTATATCCAGTCTCTATTAATTTTTTCACAAGTGGCATTTCTCTTGCTACAGGTTGAAATGGATCGCTTTCAGGTAATTCTTTAATAAAACTTTTTAATACATCTGCCATTAAATCAATACCAATTAGGTCATACAATCCAAATACTCCAGTTTTAGGTATACCCATTGGTCTACCAAAGACAGCGTCAGCCTCTTCTACACTGAGTTTCATTTTAAATGCTTCTGTCATTGCAATTTGCATTGCATAAACTCCAATTCTATTACCTAAAAATCCTGGAGTGTCATTACAAATAATTGCACCTTTACCTAAGTCTATTTCACAAAAGTCTTTTAAAAGTTTAACTTTATCTAAATCACTTTCATTACTTTTTACTATTTCCAGTAAATCCATGTATCTAACAGGATTAAAGAAGTGGGTTATGCAGAAATCCTTTTTGTCTTGATCAGATAATTTTTCTGATAGAACGCTTATTGGAATTGATGAGGTATTAGAAGAAATAACAGATTCTTTTTTTCTATGTTTAAAAATTTTTTCGTAAATATTATGTTTTATATCTATTCTTTCTACAACAGCTTCTACAATCCAATCTGCATTCGAAACCACATCAAAGTTTTCTTCAATGTTTCCTACGTGGATATTATCTAATTTTGATTTATCTATTAATAAAGGAGGTCTAGATTTTCCTATTCTCTCTTTAGCCTTTTGACTAATTTCAGTAGTTAAATCCAACAAAGTGACAGGAACATTTGCGTTACACAAATGTGCAGCTATACCGCTCCCCATTGTTCCAGAACCAATTACAACTACATTATTTATTTTCATAAAGAAGGTTTCTTATATTAAATTGAGACTGAGTAGGAAATAAAATAAATGTCATAACTACTGCTGTAAACTTGCTAGTTCTTCAATATTAATATGACATCTAATTGCGTTACCATTTTCACCTATTTGCCATGGTGGAACCTCTGAATTACAAATATCACCTATTTTCCTAGGGCATCTTCCTTGAAAAGAACAGCCTTTCTCGGGGGGTTTTTCCTCTACAATATCCTCAGCTACTAATTTTGGTTTTATATCTGGATCTGGTTCCAAAACAGCACCTAATAATACTTCAGTATAAGGATGTGATGGAAATTTGTAAACATTTTGAGAAGGACCAATTTCACATAACCTTCCTTGATATAAAACTGCAACTCTATCACTAATTGCTCTAACAACAGCTAGATCATGAGAAACAAATACATAGGTTGTTCCTAGATCTTCTTTTAATTGTTGTAATAAGTTTAAAACAGCTGCTTGAACCGAAACATCTAAAGCTGATGTAACCTCATCACACAAAATTATATCTGGCTTAGCAGCAAATGCTCTTGCAACTGCAACTCTTTGTTTCTCACCACCTGATAATTGTCTAGGATATCTTGACATATAAAATTCTCCTAACCTTACTTTTTTTAGTAGATCGATTATATTTTTTTTTAATTCTTCTCCTGATAAATTAAAATACAACTTTAGAGGTTGGGAAAGTATTTGCTCAACTGTGTGGTTTGGATTTAATGACTCGTCTGGATTTTGAAATATAAGTTGTATTGCTCTAAGATCATTTGGATTTCTCATTTTTAAATTAGAGGATAATATACGATCATTTTCAAATTTAATTTGACCATCTTTTGTTTTGAGTAAGCCAGCGATTGATTTTAATATAGTAGACTTACCACTTCCAGACTCACCAACCAGGGCAATAGTCTCTCCTTTTTTTATATCTATATTTATATCTTTAACTGTTGGGTTTTGATCAGAAATTTTATTTAGTAATTGATCAAAAAATTTCTGCTTTGCATAACTAATTGAAACATCCTTTAATTTTAAAATTTCATTTCCTTCACCATTATTTGATTTTTTTGTTATTGAAGTTTGTAAATTATTATTTTGGTTTATTAATTCTTTATAATTAAAACATCTGACATTGGTATCTAATTCTTTAATATGTTCCAGATCTGGTGAATTTTTTTTACAATTATCAGTTGCTAAGTTACATCTATCATAAAAACTGCAACCTTCATTTATGCTTCCAGGCTGAGGTTGGCTTCCTGGCATAGAAGCTGGAAGTCCAGATAATGAAAGTTTAGGTATCGATTTTAGTAATCCATAAGTATAAGGATGAATAGGTTCCTTTAATATTTTTCTTGCTGGTCCTTCTAAAACAATTTCTCCCGCATACATTACAACTATTCTATCACTAACTTGTGCTATAGCTCCAAGATCATGACTAACATAGATCATAGATGTTCCAGTATCTTTTGCTATAAATCTTAATAGTTCTAAGACATGCGCTTGTGTAGTAACGTCTAATCCAGTAGTTGGCTCATCTAATAAAAGTAAATCTGGTTTGCCAGCCAATGCCATTGCAACAGCCACTCTTTGTTGCTGCCCTCCAGAAAGCTCGTGTGGATAACGAAAAGCCATAGTTTCTGGTGAAGGAAGTCTAACTTTATTTAGTAACTCTGAAATTTTTTTATCTCTCTCTCTTTTGTTTAGATCTGTATGTAATTTTAATGCTTCATCAATTTGGTATCCAATTTTTAAATTCGGTGTTAATGCTTGTCCTGCATTTTGAGGTATCATGGCTATTTTTCTACCTCTAATTTTTTCTAGCTGTCTACTGCTCATCTTCAATAAATCCTCAGATTTAAAGAGGCATTCACCCTTAAGAGGAAATAAGCCTTGTTTTATATAGCCCATCATAGCAAGTGCCAATGTGCTTTTTCCAGAGCCCGACTCCCCTACTATCCCTACAGTCTCTCCTTTTTTTATATTAGTTGAAACATTTCTAAGTATTGAAATTTGTTTGCCTTTCTGACTGTTAAATCCAATTGATAAATTTTTAACACTTTCAATTATTTCATTCATTTAAACAGGTGCCTTGGTTGAACGATCAATTCCTAAAGCTTTTGCAAATGCATCAGCAGTTAAATTTATTCCAATTATTAACGAACTTAATCCTACTATTGGAGCAATTACAGACCAGTATGCAAACGACATCAATCCTCTAGCATTGGATATCATTAAACCCCAATCAGGCGTTGGCGGACTTACACCAAAACCTAAGAATGACAATGAGCTAAATCCTAATAACATCCAAGACCATCTCATTGCTCCTTCTACTAATATAGCGTCTCTAACATTTGGAATAATTTCATTCCAAATAATAGACATGTTGCTATGACCTCTAGCTCTGGCTGAAACTATAAAGTCTTTAGCAATAACGTCGTGAGTAGCAGCTCTAGCAACTCTCACTATTCCTTTACCATAAAAAAAACCTAGTGCAGGAATTAAAACCTCTGTTGATGTTCCTAAAAGAGAAACAATTAATAACATTGCAAGTATCCAAGGGATAGAAAGAAACGCATCAACAACTCTCATTACAACATCGTCAATTTTACCTCCAACTAAACCACAAAAAATTCCAAGTAAACCTCCCCACAGAAGAGCTATAAGTGATCCAAAGAAAGTTACTGTAAGAGCTGTTCGACCTCCAAGTATTGTTCTTGTAAAAACATCTCTACCCAAGCTATCTGTTCCAAACCAATGTTCAGCAGAAGGTGCAAGTAACATGGTATTTGGGCTAATTGCTTTATAATCGTATGGTGCAATGTAAGGACTTATTAATGCTAAGACTACATGAAATAGTACAATTGTAAGTCCAATTAATCCAGAAGGCTTGGAGGCCATAGTTTTTAAAATCTCAAAAGCCTTTTCTAGCTTATTTTTTTGTTTATCTTTTATAATTAAATTACTCTCCATTTTATTTTCTTATCTGTAAACTTTTTAATCTTGGATTAAGCATTAGTGTCATTAAATCTGCTATTAAATTTATTCCCACATAGATAGATGCCAATATTATTGCTAATGCTTGAACAACAGGCAAATCTCTATTTGATATAGACTCAATTACTAGTCTGCCTAAACCTGGATAATTAAAAACAACTTCTGTAACAACAACACCACCTAACAACCAAGCAATTGTTAACGCTACTACATTTATTGCTGGTAATAATGCGTTTGGCAATACATGTCTAAATACCATTTTCCAATATGGAACACCTTTTAAAATTGCCATTTGTACATAATCACTAGCCATTACTTGAATTACACTTGAACGTACCATTCTTGCCATGTGTGCGGTCATAATCATTGAAATTGCAACAACAGGTAAAATTATATTTGAGAGTAATTCATAAAAAGTTGCATCCGATGGTATAATCACAATGCCTGGTAGCCAACCAAGCCAAATTGCAACAATTAAAATAAGCAAAGTAGCACTAATAAACTCCGGAATAGTCATTGAAAAAATTGTAATAGTAGAGATCATAATATCTGGAAGCTTATCTCTCCAAAGAGCAGTTATTATTCCTAATACGATTGCTAAAGGAATTCCTATAAGTATTGAAACAGAGGCTAAAACTAAAGAGTTTTTAACTCTTGGACCAAGTACTTCATTAATTGGCATTTCACCACTTAAAGAGTAACCAAAATCACCTCGTACAACATTTGATGCCCAGTCCAAGTATCTTTCATAAGCAGGAACATCAAGACCAAGTCTTTTTATGCAAGCATCAAGAGCTGCTCCATAAGCTTCTCTTTCTAAATATGTTGTGCATGCATCACCTGGTAAAACTTCAACACCTACAAATGTAATCAATGAAACTATAAATAAAGTGATAAGTCCTAGTCCAATTCTTTTTAAAATTAATAAAAGCATAAGATTAACTAGAACTTTTTAACAAAAATAAATTAAATAGAAATAAAATAAAGGCCGCTAGTTTGCGGCCTTTATCTAAATACTTTTAGTCAACTTTAACTTTATGCCACTGTATAGAAAAGTGATCTACAGCATCAAGGTTTTTAACTTTTGATGAAGTAACTACAAGTCTAGATACGTGGTATGGGATCATTGTTCCACTTTGTTCCCATAAAGTCATTTGAGCATTTTGATATGCTTTTTTTCTTTTATTGAAATCCAGCTCACTTCTAGCATCAGCTAAATTTTTATCAAAGTCAGCATTTTTGAAATAAGATTCATTCCATTTTGCTCCACTATGATATGCTTCATGTAAGATTGTGTCTGCTGGTCTTTGGTTCCAACGTGTCATTGAAACTGGCTTTTTCATCCAAACCTCATTCCAATAACCTTTAGATGGTACCATCTCAATATTAACTTTAATACCCGCTTTTGCAACTTGTTGCTGAACAACTTCTGCAATCGTTGGCCAAGTTGGTTCTAAAGTTGCTGGGTAAACAGTCAATTCAATTCCATTTGGAAATCCTGCTTCTCTTAGTAAATTTTTTGCTTTACTAATATTTTGAGGACAATCCATTTGTAAACGGTACTGATCAGATGGCATTACAGGTGTATCGCAAGATACAGTTGCTGCACCTCCCATAACTAGATCTACAAGTTCTTGTCTATCAACTGCTAACCTAAAAGCTTTTCTTACTTTAGGATTATCAAATGGAGCAGTATCAGTTCTCATAACCACACCTCTCCAGTTTCCAGTTGGAATTACAGTTGTTGTAAATTTAGAATTACTATCAAAAATCTTTTTTTGATTGAAAGGAACATATCTGTTCATATCAATTTGACCTGTTAAAAGCGCCTGAATTCTTGCTTGAGCATCTGGGATAGCTATGACGTGAACTTCCGCAACCCCTGGTGCACCTTCCCAATATTCTGGGTTAGCTTTTAGAATTGTAGTTCCTTCTGGGTCAAATTTATCAACCATGAATGGTCCAGTACCAACCCCGGTTTGTCCTATAGTGTCTCCTGATCCTTCAGGTATCATTCTTAATCTGTAGTCAGTTAATAATAACGGAAAGTCAGCAAATGAAGTTGATAACTTCATTTTAACTGTATGCTGATCAACTACCTCAATATCTTCAACTACATTTAAACTTTTTCTAACTGGAGATCCGATATCAGGATCTTTGGCTCTCATTAGAGAATATTTTACATCTGGAGCATCAAATGCTGATCCATCATGAAAATATATTCCTTTTCTTAAATTAAATGTCCATTCAGTTGCATCAGAATTAGCACTCCAATCTGTTGATAATGAAGGTGATGGAACACCGTTCATATCAGGTCTCACTAATCTATTTTGTGTTTTGATGACAACTTGAAATAAACGCCCTTTTGTTATGGCATCTAAGTTAGTATCTTTTCCAAATCCAAGATCATGTGATACTTTAAATACTCCACTTGATGCATTGGCAATAGAAAAAGATAATATCAGTGACATAAAAGTCGCTGAAAAAACTTTAAGTATGTATTTCATAAGTTCCCTCTTTTTCTTTCGTTGTTTAAATAATCAAAAAGATAACAATTCCAGAACTAGATAACAACATGCAAAATGTAGTGATTCATCTACTAATTGAATAGATATTTTAATTAATATACACTTTTTCTAAATTTATAAATGCAAAACGAATTAAACAAAGTCAGATTTTCTGTAAAACCTTTAAAATCAAATGATAATAAAGTTGTTGAACTTGCTAGAACTGTAGGCATACATCCTCTAGCATATCAAGAACTTCCCTACGATCCTGAGTATTCATTTTATGCAGGAAGATTAAATCCAGAAGTGCTTTCACACGCTACTGCTGATGAGATGTATTGGAAAGTAAGACAAGAGGTAATTTTTCGTCATACTGGTGAACATCCATATGAAATATCTGGTCCCGATGCAGAAAAACTTTTACAAAAAATATTCACAAGAGATATCTCAAAAGTAAAAGTAGGAAGATGCTCGTACCAATTTGCTTGTTACAATGATGGAGGTATGCTGACAGATGGAGTTTTACTAAAACTTGAAGAAAATAAATTTTGGTTTGTTCAGGCTGATGGAGATCTTTTTTCATGGTATAAAGCTCACACTGATAATCTTAATGTAAAAATTTCTGATCCAGACGTTTGGGTAAGTCAAATTCAGGGACCAAAATCTATGGATCTTTTAAAAGTTTTAAGTAAAGAGACTTTTCCTGACAATTGGAAATATTTTGATTGGAAAGAAATTACTATACTAAATGAAAAGGTAATCATAAGTAGATCGGGATTTAGTAATGAACTTGGTTGGGAAATTTATTTTAGAAAAAATAATAATATTGAAAAAGTTGGGGATTATATTCTTGAGGAAGGAAAAAAAATGGGAATGATACTCACAGGCACTCCTGGTTTCAGATGTAAAAGAATAGAATCTGGATTGTTATCGGCTGGGCAAGACTTTAATCATGAAACAAATCCATATGATGTTGGTTTAGCTAAGTATGTCGATTTAAAAAAAAATTATTTTATTGGAAAATCAGCGTTGATGACTGCAGACAAAGAAAAAAGATGTTGGGGAATACGAGTTGAAAATGGAACAGGTTTAAAAGGAACTTACGTAAAATTTAATAATGAAATAATTGGAAAAATTACATCAAGCACTTGGTCACCTTTTCAAAAATGTGGTGTTGGAATAGTTTTAATGAATTCTACAAAACATAAACCAGGATTAATTGTGGATGTTAATTGTAATGATAATAAAATTCATAAAGGTGAGATATGCACCTTGCCAATGTATGACTTTAAAAATGAAATTGTAAGAGGTTTAAAAATTGATATTCCAACAGGTCCTTCTCCGTGGTCAGGAATAAAAAAATAATAATAGCAATTGGTGGTGGTGGATTTACACATTCTTCTGATGAGGACTTGGATGAATATGTTATAAATCAAGTTAATAAATCAAATATCAATATCGGTTTTTTACCTACGGCTAGCAATGATAATCAAGAAAAGACTGATCTTTTTTATAAAAGATTTAAATCACAAAAATTTAAATTATCTCATTTTAATCTCTGTTCAAGTGTGGAAGGTTTTAATGAATGGATGTTAAACAAAGATATAATTTATGTAGGGGGTGGCAATACCTCTGAAATGATTAATATTTGGAAGAGAAATGATCTTATCAAAGTATTTAAAGATGCATATGAAAAAGGAATAATTCTGAGTGGAATAAGTGCAGGTGCTGTCTGTTGGTTTGATTGGATATTGTCAGACTCAGTCAATGATGAGCTAAGTCCATTAAAAGGAATAAATTTATTAGATGGGAGCTGCACTCCGCATTCTTCTGATAAAAATCGACTTCGACAATTTATTTCAGAAATTCAAGACGGAAATTTGCCAGATGGAATAGCTATTGATGATGGTGTAGCTGTGCTTTTTATTGACGGAGTTCCTTCAGATGTTTATTCTTCGAGAATTAATCATGATGCTTATTATGTTACTAAACATGATAAGATTAGTTTAAAAACATATATAAAGAAATTAAATGGATAATATTAAAGCCAGTAATAAAATTTTTAGCATTGAAGACGCAAAAAAACTATCGAAGAAAAGATTACCAAAGCTAGTTTATGATTTTATTGACGGTGCATCTGGAGATGAAAAGTTATCAGAAATTAATAGTTTTGCTTTAGATCAAATACGTCTTGAGCCAAGAGTTCTAAGAAATGTAGAGGAAAGAAAACTAAAAAAAAATATTCTTGGATTTAACTATGACTATCCTTTTGGTTTTGCCCCAATGGGTATGACAAATCTTTCATGGCCAGGTGCAGACTCAATGCTGGCAAAAGAGAGTGCAAGAAATAATATACCAACTTGTGTATCGATGGCTTCCACAACTACCTTAGAAAAAATGTATGAGTTTTCAGAAGGTCATTCATGGCTTCAACTTTATATTTTTCAGGATGAAGCTTTTGTCATGGAATTGCTCGATAGAGCAGAAAAAACTGGTTATGAAGTTGCTATACTTACTGTTGATGTTCCGGTTTTATCTAGGAGAACTAGAGATGATAAGAATGGATTTTCATATCCATTTAAAATTGGACCTAAACAATTTTTTGATTTTGCAACTCATCCAGTTTGGTCAATATCTACATTACTTAATGGAATACCAAAGCCAATGAACTACGAAACTTCAAAAAGTGGAAAAGGTATTTTTAAAAGAAAAGAAAGTAGAGGAAAAACAGATTGGGAAACTTTAAAAAGAGTAAGAAATAAATGGAAAGGCAAATTAATTGTAAAAGGTGTCATGTCATCTGATGATGCAGTTAAAATTAAAGAAATGGGCGCTGATGCTATTCAAGTTTCAAATCATGGAGGTAGACAATTAGATAGTGCCTCAGCAGCAATAAATATTCTACCTTTTATTAGAGAGGCAGTGGGAAATAATTTTCCAATTATTTTTGATAGTGGAATAAGAAGTGGAAGCGATATTGTAAGATCATTAGCTTTAGGAGCAGATTTTTCAATGATTGGAAGACCTGTAATGTATGCGATGGGTGCTGACGGAGCTAGCGGGCTAAGAAGAATTGTAGACATAATTAAAGAAGAAACTAGCACAACACTAGGTTTGGTTGGATTAAACGATATTAATGAAGTTTCTTCTGATATAATTGAACAGAAACTTTTTATGAATACAACTTACTAATATGGAAAAAAAAATAAGAGGTGGAGCATTAATTGCAAGAGCATTAAAAGATAAAGGTATTAATAAAGTTTTTACTCTATCTGGTGGATTTTGTAATCCTGCAATTGAAGGTTTCATGGAATGTCAAATTGATGTAGTTAATTGTCCTCATGAACAGATAGCTGGACACTTAGCAGATGGACACACAAGAATTACAAGAAAACCATCTGTATGTTTAGTTGGGCCAGAAGGTTTTGCAAATGCAGTACCATCAATGATGGAAGCATGGGGAGAAAGAACACCGATAATTTATATAACTGGATCAAGTAGTTTAAAAAGACAAGGCTCAGGAGGCTTTAAAGAAATTGATGATGTTTCAATAGCTGCTCCTCTTACAAAATACAGCGCAAGCATTACAGATGGAACAAGAATTAGAGAATTTGTTGATAAAGCTTACAGAATTGCAACGAATGGATATCCTGGGGCTGTTCACCTAAGTTTACCAGTGGATATAATGTTTTCTTCATTTGAGGAAAATGTTGGACTTGAAGAAAGACCATTTTCACATAAAGCAAAGCCAGTTGCTAAAGCATGGCCAGATCCAAATGCTCTATCAAAAATTCTTGAGCTCGCATGTAATGCAAAAAAACCTGTCATAATTGGAGGACATGGTGTTTGGTGGTCAAACTCAGAAAAAAATTTAGAGACTGCGGGTGAAAGTTTAAATATTCCAGTTTTTAATGTGCCATACCATCAAAAACTTTTGGGAGAAGAGGCAAATGCATATATGGGTTTAGCAGATATTCATCAATATCCACCTTCAGAATTTGCATTACATAACTCAGATTTAGTTTTAATGATTGGCGCAAGGTTGGATAACCAAATGAATTTTGGTAACCCTCCTTTTATTCCAAAAACAACAACTTTAGTTTGTATTAACGGTTCCCATGAAGAAATTGAGTTTAACAGAGCAGCTGATCATAACCTATTATGTGATCCAGGAGTATTTTTAGATACTCTATGTAATTTAAAGAAAAATAATAAATGGAATTTAGGAAATAGTTGGTTTCAAGATAACAAAAATAGAAAAAAAGATTGGGTGGATAAATCTTTAAATGAATTAAAAATTGAAGCGGATAAAGCCAAAAAAAATGGTGGAAAAATTCATCCGCTGCAATTAGCGTTAGATGTTCAAGACGCAATGGATGAGAAAGATTGGCTTGTAATTGATGGAGGAAATACTCATTTCTGGTCGGAGATCGCAATAAATTTAGCTGGTGCTCAAGGAAAAAAATTGGGTGGAATTTTACATCCTGGCACATTTAGTATGCTGGGTGTTGGTGTATCATTTGCATTATCTGCAAAAAATAATAACCCTAAATCAAATGTAATTTTAATTAGTGGAGATGGTGCATTTTTATCTGGAGGCATGTCTATAGAAACTGCATTTTTTGAAAAGAAACCAATCGTTGTTGTTATTGACAATAATGGTGGCTTAGCATCAATTGGTCAACAACAAGAAAGACTGTTTGAAAGCGGAAAAAGAGTTGCAACAGACTTTAGAGATATACCTTTCCACAGTATATTTGAAGGCTTTGGTGGTCATGGAGAATTAGTAACGAAAAGAGAAGAATTGGGTCCAGCACTAAAAAGAGCTATTGCAAGCGGTAAAACAGCTTGTGTAAATGTAAAAGCTAAACCAGTATTAAGTCCAATTGTTGCTGCTGTCGCCAGCAAGAGAGAGAAATCGTCAATAGAGTAAAATGGCAAAATTTAGCTCACATTTATTGAATGGTTCTAATGGAACTCATGCAAGTAACGTCAAAGTAAAGATTTATCAAATACAATCCTCAAAATTAAAAAAGCTTTTTTTGAATACAAAGACTGATGGAAATGGTAGGATTAATCAGCATTTCAATCTTAGCAAAAAAGATTGTAAATGCGATTATGAAATGATTTGTGATATTAAAAGATACTTTAAAAAGAATAAAATTGTGGGTGAAATAGTTGTAAAATTTAAAATGACTGATAATAAAAAAAATTATCACTTGCCAATAATAATTTCTCCTAACAGCTATACAGTTTGGTGGTCAAAATAATATATGGCTTCGTTGATACAAAGCAAAATTAGTACAAAACTAAATATGTCTAGGAGAATAAGAAGAACTCCTTACACCAAGAGAGTTGAAGAATGTGGTGTAACTGATTTTACTGTTGTAAATCATATGCTTTTACCAAAAAGATTTCAGAAATCTGTTGAGGATGATTATTGGCATTTAAATGAACATGTTCAGCTATGGGATGTTTCTTGTCAAAGACAAGTTCAAATATCAGGTCCAGACGCTAGTTTATTAGTACAAAAAATGACGCCAAGATCATTAAAAAATATGGAGACTGGAAAATGTTTTTATATTCCTATGATAGATGAAAATGCTGGAATGATAAATGATCCAGTGTTGTTAAAGTTAGATGATGATATGTTTTGGATTTCAATTGCAGACTCTGATGTATTGCTTTGGGCAAAAGGTATTGCAGTTGGTTTAAATCTAAATGTGAGCATAACAGAACCAGATGTATATCCTCTTGCAGTACAAGGTCCAAAGTCTGAAGATTTGATGGCATCAATATTCGGAGAAGATATTAGAAAATTAAAATTTTTTAATTTTAGAATATTTGATTTTTTAGGTACTAAACAAGTTATTGCAAGGTCAGGATATAGCAAACAAGATGGATTTGAGATTTATTTTAAATGCTTTGAAGATTACTTCGACAAAAATGAAATGGGAGAAAAAATTTGGGATATAATATGGAAAGCGGGGAAAGAATTTAATATTGCTCCAGGATGCCCAAATTTAATTGACAGAATAGAAGCAGGATTAATGTCATATGGAAATGATTTTACGAAAGAAAATAATCCATTTGAGTGCAACTTAGAAAAATATTGTAGTGACAAAAGCGATCATGATTTCATTGGAAAAAATGCTTTAGATAATATTAAGAAACAAGGTGTAAAACAAAAATTAAAAGGAGTATTATTTGATGGTGTAGATTGTCCCCCATGTTCAATTCCTTTTCCGCTATATTCAAAAGATAAGAAATTAATTGGTAAAATTACTTCAGGGATTTATTCTCCAAAATTCAAAAAAAATATTGGTTTATCCATGATTTTAAATGAATTTTGTGAAATAGGGTCAGAAGTTTTAGTGCACACTCCGGATAATAAATTAAGAAAAGGAATTGTGTCCTCTTTACCATTTTCAAAATAATAATTAGTGGGTATAAGTCTTATATGAAAAGAGCAGTTATCGCAGGATATTCAAGATCACCTTTTACAATGGCAAGAAAAGGTGAATTAATTGATGTTAAGCCTGTAAATATGTTTGCAGAGGTTGTTAAAAATCTTGTATCTAAAACAAAAGTAAATCCTGCTCATATTGAAGATATTGTTGTTGGTTGTGCTTTCCAAGTTGGAGAGCAGAGTTTTAATATTGGGAAACTCACAACATTTTTATCTGGAATGGAAATACATACATCTGGAATGACTGTCGATAGATGGTGTGGTTCATCTATGGAAGCTATTCATGTTGCAGCAGGTAAAATAGCAATGGGCGCAGGAAAAGTTTTCGTATGTGGGGGTGTTGAAAGTATGACTAGAGTTACAACTGGCTTTGAACCAATACCTTATCCTTACACAGATAAAGAAAATCCAAATGTTTATTTTTCAATGGGAATAACTGCTGAAAATGTTGCCAAGAGATATAAAATTTCAAGAACTGAACAACAAGAGTTTGCAATTCAAAGTCATCAAAAAGCTAATGAAGCTGAAGTAAATGGTAAATTTAAAAATGAAATAGTTGAAATTGCTGGTTGCACAAAAGATGGAAACATACGTCCAAAAAGTAATCAAGAAACTTTAGATGGTTTAAAACTTGCATTTGATCAAGAAGGAACTGTTACTGCAGCAACATCCTCACCTCTTACCGATGGAGCAGCAGCAACATTGATATGTGAAGAAAGTTATGCAAAAGAAAATGGATTAGAAATTTTGGGTAGAATTGTTTCAACTGGAGTTAAAGGATGTGAACCAGATGTAATGGGACTTGGACCTATAGGAGCGACTAAGAAAGCATTAGAGAGAGCAAATTTATCAATTAATGATATCGATATTGTAGAGATTAATGAAGCTTTTGCTTCTCAATCAATAGCATGCTTAAAAGATCTTGGTATCGATCAAAAAAAAGCTAATTTAGATGGTGGAGCTTTAGCACTGGGACACCCTCTAGGAGCAACAGGAGCTAGAATTACTGGTAAAGCTGCAGATTTGCTTAGACGTGAAAATAAGAAATATGCTTTATCTACTCAATGTATAGGTTTAGGAATGGGTATTGCGACCATAATTGAGTCTGTTAATTGATTATCTATTAATTCCTCTCAAACGTTCTGATCTTCTCCTCAATAACTCTGCACTAATAAGTATTAAAGTAGATAAAACAATCAAACACGTAGCAACAGCTAAAATTGTTGGACTTAATTGTTCCCTCAATCCTGTCCACATTTGAACTGGGATAGTTGTATTTTCAAGTCCTGCTAAAAATAAAACTACTACGACTTCATCAAAGGAAGTTACAAAAGCAAATAAACCACCTGATATTACACCAGGCAAAATTAATGGAAGTGTTACTTTCATAAATGTATTTACTGGATTGCTGCCTAAACTGGCTGCTGCTCTCGTCACACTATGATCAAAACCTGATAATGTTGCAGTAACTGTTATTACAACGAAAGGTGTTCCTAAAATTATATGAGCTAAAACTATTCCTGTATGAGTTGCTGCTAAACCTGCCTTTGCCATAAAAAAAAATATTGCAACACCAGATATAATAAGTGGAACTATCATAGGTGAAATCAAAGTTGCCATTATTATTCCTTTAAAAGGCATGTGTCTGCTACTCAAACCTAATGCAGCAACTGTTCCTAAAATTACTGATCCTAAAGTTGCAAATATAGCAATAATAAAACTATTCTTTGCAGCAAGGCCCCATGGATTTTTTGTACCGTAAACCATATCTTTATACCATCTTAAGGAAAAAGCATCTGGGTCTAAATTCTTCATTCCTTCTGAAAAAACAAGAAACTCTTCTGCATTAAATGATAATGGAAATATTACAAACAAAGGTGCTATTAAAAAAATAAAAACAAAAGTACATATAGTAATGTAAAAGTAGTGCCAAATTCTATATCTAGTTTCTGTATACTTTGGTAATGCCATACTAACCCAACTTAATATTATCAACTCCAACTAATTTATTATAAAGCCAATAAATAACTAAAACTCCTCCAAGCAACATAAGTCCCATTGCTGAAGCAAAACTCCAATCTAATGTAGTTTTCATATGATATGCAATTTGGTTGCTAATTAAGGTTCCTGATGCTCCACCAACTAATGCGGGAGTAATATAATATCCAATTGCTAAAATAAAAACTAAAAGACAACCTGCACCAATACCTGGTATTGTTAATGGAAAATATACTTTCCAAAAAGCTATAAAAGGTGTCCCACCTAACGACTTACCCGCCCTCATTAAACTTGGCGAGATAGTTTTCATTACACTGTAGAGTGGTAAAACCATAAATGGTAATAAAATTTGCGTCATTGCAACATAAGTTCCAACTTTATTGTACATCATCTCTGGCCTATTATCGTCTGATACAAGCCCTATAATTACAAAGAAATCATTAACTACTCCTTGCTGTTGAAGTAAAATCATCCAGCTAGCTGTTCTAACTAATAATGACGTCCAAAATGGAAGAAGAACACAAATCATCAATAAATTACTGTACTTCATTGGGAGAGTTGCTAGTAAATGGGCTATTGGGTAACCCATTAAAAAGCAGAATACCGTAACAAAGAAAGCAACCTCTACTGTTCTCAACCATAAAATTCTATGTATTCTTCTATCCTCACTGACTTGAGTAATTTTGTTATCTTCATTCAAATACATATCCATAGCCTTTAAATATTTAGCTGATGTATAAGGAGGTGCAGTTCTTTTAATTGCTTGCCAGTACTCTACATTTCTCCATCTCTTATGAACCTTCATTATTTGTTCTTTAATACTTTGTGTCTCGTCAATTTTATCTCTTTTTACCTGTCTGAATAATTTTTTTGTAATGGTGTTGAACCCATTTTTTTCTTTGTTAAGCCTTTGAGCTAATTTTCCATGTTCTTTTTTATCAACAAGAATTTTAAAATCAGATAAGAATGAAGCAAATACTTCTTCGGATGGAAGTTCTTTACCATCCCATGTTTCCATAGATTTAAATGTTTTTGGAAGCATGTTTGTAATCATTTTATCATCAATACTTCTTGTAAACATTTCTCCGATTGGAAAAATATAAGTAATAATCAAAAAAAGTAGTAGTGGAGCAACAAGTAAAAATGCTTTAATTTTATTTTTCCTTTCAGCTTTTTTTAAACTTATTTCTAAAGGAATTCCATCTGTTGTAAGTATTTGTTTTGTTTCGTTGCTCATAAATAAAAAGGGCGACTTAAAAAGTCGCCCTATATATATTATATTATACTAGTCTTTTATACTATTTTTATAGACCAGCTTTCATAGCTTCCCACTTCTCACCAAGTTCTGTGCCGTTATCAGCCCAGAAAAATGGATCAACTAAAAAGTATTTTTTAGTGTTTGCAGGAGCAGTTGGCATTTCTGGCATCATTTCAGTTTTACCATCTTTGTACCAAGGCTCATTTGCTTTGATAATTTCTAAAGATGATAATCTGTATGGAGCGTATGCAATATATTTAGCACTTCCAGCTAACATTTCAGTGTTAGTCATCATTGCTAAAGCTTTTTTAGCATTAGCTTCATCTGGTCCACCTTTAACAAGTGCGAAATATTCATAGTCAAGACCTTGTCCATCCCATACTTGTACAAGTGGTGCACCTTCACCAACTATTGCGTTAAAAAATCTTCCATTCCAGCCAGTTGCCATTACAACTTCACCACTCATTAAAAGTTCTGGTGGTTGAGCACCTGCAGACCAGAATACACATCCACCATTAGGATCTGTACAAAGCTCTTTAATCTTGTTCATTGCTCTATTAACACCAGCTTCAGTTTCTAGTAATTTGTAGATCTCAGATCCACCTTTACCCATGTAAACTCCGTCACCAGCTAAAGCGATTTCTAGATTTGTAAGAGCAGATTTGTAAATAGCTCTTTTTCCTGGAAATTTTTTAGTGTTAAAGAAATCTTTTATAGTCGATGGTGTGCCGTCAACATTGTTACTGTTATAAGCATAGTTCCAAGAATATAAAATATTTCCTACTGCACATTTACTTGGCATTGGAGCAAAGAAATCTTCACTTGCAGGAGTTCCATCTGGAGCTGCAGGGAAGTCTTTGTCAAAATCGAATTCGACGAAAATTCCTTCGTCACATCCGTTGATAGTATCAAATGCGAATACATCGATAATATCCCAAGTAATTGCACCTGCTTCTTTTTGAGCTTTGATCTCAGATAATCCACCTGAATAATCTACCCAGTTGATATCAACACCAAGAGCTTTTGCAGTTGGATCACCATACCCTAGCTTTTGAGACTCTGTATAAGCTCCACCCCAAGATGCTACTGTAACCGCAAATGCAGATGAAGTTATTGAAAGAGCAAAAGAAAGAGCAAGTAATAATTTACTTAATTTTTTCATTTATCCTCCGTTTAAACGTTTAATATAAATTAATTTATATATGCGAAGTACAACAAAAACGAAATTCAGAGTCAACAGGCCATTTTGTTATAGGAATACTGGGATATTTAAGAAATTATTTAGGATCTAGAGCTCTTGCGTCTTGACTGTTCCATCCTACTTTAATCTCATTGCCCAATTTTAAATCTAGCTCATTTGAGCTATTTGGAACTTTTAAAATAAATTCTTTATTACCTAAAAGATCTAATCTTAATCTAGTATGATCACCATGGTAGATGACTTCTTCAATTTTTCCGGTTTGATTATTATCCATTTTATCTTTTGGATTTATTAATGCTCTCTCTGGTCTTATTGAAACTGTTGTTTTGTCACCTTTGGAATTAACTGAAATTGGATTAGCTAAAATTTCACCATTTTGTAATTTAACTTTACAAACATTTTTTGAAATGTCTGTCACTTCTCCGCCAAAAGTATTATTTTCACCTATAAACTCTGCAACAAACGAATTAACTGGCTCTTCATATAATTTATCTGGACTTGATAATTGTTGAACCTTACCATCATTAAACACTGCAATTCTATTTGACATTGTTAATGCTTCTCCTTGATCGTGTGTAACGTAAACCACGGTAACACCAATATTTTCATGGATATGTTTTATTTCGTATTGCATACTTTCTCTTAAGTTTTTATCTAAAGCTCCAAGGGGCTCATCCATTAAAACTACTGCTGGATCAAATACGAGAGCTCTTGCAACCGCTACCCTTTGTTGTTGTCCTCCCGACAATTGTGCAGGCATCCTACTTTCAAATCCTGAAAGAGAAACCATCGACAAAGCTTTATCTACTTTTTTATCAATCTCATCTTTTTGAACTTTTCTTACTCTTAAGGGAAATGCTAAATTTTCATAAACTGTCATATGAGGAAACAATGCATAATTTTGGAAAACCATTCCAATTCCTCTTTTGTGTGGTGGAATATTTGAAATAGGATTAGAGTCTAAATAAATTTCGCCATTAGTTGGGGTTTCAAATCCAGCTAACATCATTAAACAAGTTGTTTTTCCTGAACCAGATGGGCCAAGCATAGTGATGAACTCGCCCTCTGAGATATTAAGATTTAAATCTTTTACTACTAAAACTTTACCATCGTAACTTTTATCAACTTTATCGAACTTAACGAATTCTGTATTTTTAGACATTCAGTGTTTAAAACATTTAAGAAGTTAATTATCAATAGCTAATAGTTCTTAATATGTAGCTCTTTTGGAAAATTACAGAATAATTCACAACCTTTGTCGGTAACTCGAATTGCTTCTGATGCTTCTACTCCCCAATTACCAAACTGCATTACTGCAATCATATGAAAACAAACATTTGGTTCAAGTATTGTCATATCTCCTTTATATATATTTAAAGTATGCTCTCCCCAATCTGGTGGATATCCAATGCCTATCGAGTAACCCGTTCTTGATTTCTTCTCGATACCATATTTATCTAAAATTTTCCAAAAAGCTTGGGCAACATCATTTGCTGTGTTTCCAGGTTTTGTAGCATCAATTCCAGCTTGTAAAGCTTCAATAGTTTTATTCATGGTATCAATTTTTAATTGATCAGGTTTACCTAATAAAATTGTTCGAGCCATAGGTGCGTGATATCTTTTATATACACCTGAAAGTTCAATTATAGTTGCTTCACCTTCAACAAATTTATCTTGAGTTGCTGTTAAATGTGAAGCGGATGTACCTTTTCCAGTTGGAAGAAGCGTTGCGATACTAGAATATTCACCTCCAAATTCTTCTGTACCGTAAAACAAAGACTTTTGAATTTCTCCAACAGCATCACATTGTCTTGTACCAGGTTTAATTACTTCCATTGCTGTTTGCATTCCTTTTTGAGAAATTAAAGCAGCAGACTTCATATAATTTATCTCCGCATTGGATTTAATTAATCTAGCCCAATTAACTAGTCGATCAGAATCGATAATGTTTGCGTCTGGCAATCCCTGCTTAATCTTTTCATAACAAAAAGCTGTAAAATAATGAGCATCCATTTCAACTCCAATGGACAGTTTATCCCATTTTTTTTCTTTAATTACTTTGGTCAAGTAATCATAAGGATGTTTTGGCCAAGTATGAATATAACTCTCATCATAAACAATAATATTATCTTTATTTAAATAGGTCTTTATATATGCCCCACCCGCATCTTGATCTCTTACAAAGCAAATTGGTTCTTTTGAATCAACATGCACTAATACACATTGTGCATAATAAAAAGACCAGGCATCGTAGCCTGTAAGATAATTCATGTTATTTGTGTCGTGAGAAATAATTAAATCAATTTTTTTCTCTCTCATCAGAGATTGAACTTTTATTAGTCTTTGTTTGTATTCCTCTTTTGAAAAAGACATAGATTAATCAAACAGTCTTCCAAATCCTTTTACAGATTTATTTTCACCTATGTTTTCCAAAGACTCCCATATTAATGCTTGGTTACTTGAAAGAACTGGTATTCCAAGTTTATCTTCTAATTTTTGTATCAAAGGTAAAACTGGTAAAGCAGTACATGATACAAATAAAGCATCTGACTCACTTACATCTAAGTTTATAAGAACATCAAACAGATAATTTTGATCTACTTTACCAATCTCCATGTCAGAATGAATATCAAAGTATGAATTTGAGGTGATTTCAAAACCAGACGTTTTAAAGTAATCAACAACATCATCGTTAACTTTTTTACTATAAGGCGTGAATATAGAAAGTTTTTTAATATTTAATTTTTTCAATGCTTTCAAAGCTGCTGTGCTTGGTGTTGAAAGTTTTGCCTCAGGTTTTGCTGCTTGTATTTTATTTTTAATATTATCATATCCTGCTGCTATAGTTCCTGATGTACAAGCATATACAACACAATCTAATTTTTGCTCTGGTAAGATATCTTTTGTGACTTGAGTAATATTCTCTGACATTTTGATCAAATTCTCTTTAGTTAAAGGGTTGTAACATTCTATTCTATTTACAAAAAAATCAATTTTTTTATCTTTAATTACACTTATAAAATCTTTTTCAATCACTAGATCGGTTGCTAAAGCGATGAGCCCAATACGTGGATTTTGGTTATTTTCAAACTTTGGTTCTATTTTTTGTGATTTCATAAATATAATATACCACCACATATTGATTAATCATTAAAATTTAAAAACTGCATCTAATTTCTTGAATGGTAAGAGTAAATAAACGTATAATAAGAAAAATTAATTTTGAAATAAAAATGCTCGATAAAAAAAAGTTTTATATCAATGGCAGATGGGTTGAGCCAGTAAACAAGAATGAATGTGAAGTTATTAATCCATCAACAGAAGAAGTTTGTGCAATTATAAGTCTTGGAAGCTCTGATGATACAAATGCTGCAGTCAAAGCAGCAAAATTTGCTTTTGAGACTTGGAAAGATACTTCAAAAGAAGAAAGGTTAAATTTATTAGAAAAATTATTAAAAATTTATAACTCTAGATGGGATGATATGACTGATGCTATTACTACAGAGCTTGGTTGTCCTAAAGATTGGTGTTCGGCTAATCAAACATCTTCTGGTGCAGGTCATATAGAAGACTTTATAAAAAGATTAAAAGATTTTGAATTCGAACCAGGTTTTGATAAGGGGTCTACTAATCATATTGTATATGAGCCAATTGGAGTTTGCGGATTAATCACACCTTGGAATTGGCCTATAAATCAAATTGCTTTAAAAGTAATTCCAGCTTTTGCTACTGGATGTACAATGGTACTTAAGCCATCTGAAATTGCACCATTATCAGGAATGCTATTTGCAGAGATGATAGATGAGGCTGGATTTCCGGCTGGAGTATTTAATTTGGTGAATGGTGATGGGCCTGGTGTTGGAACTGACCTGTCAGGACATCCTGATGTTGATATGGTCTCATTTACAGGATCTACTAGAGCTGGAAAATTAATTACAAAGAATGCTGCTGAGACTATAAAAAGAGTTTGTCTTGAACTTGGTGGTAAAGGTGGAAATATTGTTTTTGCTGATGCATATCCTGATGCAGTTAGAGATGGCATTAGAAACGTAATGAGTAATTCAGGTCAATCCTGTGACGCTCCAACTAGAATGCTTGTTGAAAAATCAATTTATAAAAGAGCTGTTGAAGAAGCTGCAGACGAAGCAAATAAAATTAAAGTTGATCTTGCTTCAAAAGCTGGCGATCATATAGGACCTGTAATTTCAAAAACTCAATTTGATAAAATTCAGAGCCTAATAAATAGTGGCATTAAAGAAGGTGCTACTTTAATAGCAGGTGGACCTGATAAACCTGAAGACTTAAAGAAAGGTTATTTTATTAAACCGACAGTGTTCACTGATGTTAATAATAATATGAGAATTGCAAAAGAGGAAATATTTGGACCAGTATTGTCAATTATTCCTTTTGAAAATGAAGAGGAAGCTATCCAAATTACAAATGACACAGAATATGGATTAGGAAACTATTTACAAACAGAGGATAAAGAAAAAGCAAAAAGAGTCTCAAAAAAATTAAGGTCTGGAATTGTATATGTAAATCATAAAGCAGCTGACTCTGGAACTCCTTTTGGTGGATATAGGCAATCTGGAAATGGGCGTGAAGGTGGAACTTGGGGATTGCATGAATATCTAGAGGTAAAAACTATTACTGAATGGAAAAATTAAAATGCTTGGTTATGTAATGGTTGGAACCAATAACTTAAAAAAAGCAATAATTTTTTATGATGAAGTCTTAAAAGTTTTAAATCTAGAAAGAAATTATAAAGATGAAGTTTGTGCTGGTTACACAGAAAAAAATGGTGATGGAACTATAGAGTTTTATGTGACCAAACCTGTCAATATGAAAGAGGCAACAAATGGAAATGGAACGCAAGTTTCATTTATTACATCATCTAGAGATATAGTTGATAAGTTTCATGAAATTGGAGTTAAGGCAGGTGGAAAAAGTGAAGGAGCTGGAGGCGAAAGACCAGAAGGTTCTGGAGTTTACTATTCTTATATTCGAGATCTTGATAATAATAAAATTTGTGCTTTCACAAACAATTAATGTCTTACACTTTAATTCAAGAAAAAATTGATCAAGGAAAAATTATTGTACTTGATGGAGGTATAGGTGCTGAGCTTGAAAAAAAAGGAGCTAAAATGGATCAAAACCTCTGGTGTGGAAAATGTTCTGTTGATAGCCCAGAATTTCTAAAAGAAGTTCATGAAAATTATATTGATGCAGGTGCTGATGTTATTACAACAAATACTTATGCTACAACTCCAATTTCCCTTAGAAAACACGGATATGAAAACTCAATTGAATTATTTAATAAACAAGCAGTTCAAATTGCAAAACAAGCAATTGATAATTCAAAAAAGAGCGTCTGTTTAGCAGGAAGTGTTTCGAGTTATGGAAGTTTTCTTAAACTTGGAATAAAGAACATGAAGCCATGTTTTAATGAACAGATTAAAATTTTATCAAATGAGGGTGTTGATTTAATAATTTTAGAAGCAATGACATCTCAAGCAGAAATCGTTGAGACTATGCTTGAGTGTTCTTCAAATATAAAGTTACCTGTTTGGCTTTCTATTTCCTGTGTAATAGATCAGAATACAAAAAATATTACACTTGGCTATGATGATGTGAAGAATAAAACTGAAATTTACGAGGATTTAGAAGAATCGTTGATAAATTTTAGTAAATTACATAAGGGGCCAATTTTAATTGCTCACTCAGATATTAAAACAACGAGTGCAGCTTTAGACACTGCATTAAAAAATTACAATGGAGTTATTGGTGCTTACCCTAACAAAGGCTATTACGAAAAACCAAATTGGAAGTTTGTAGATAATTTTTCACCCAATGATTATTTGGAAGTTGCAAAAAAATGGGTTAGCAAAGGTGTAAAAATTGTTGGTGGTTGTTGTGGTATAGGGGTTGAAGAGATAAAAGCTGTTTCAATTTTGAAGTAATAATATATTGTAAAATTATGAAAACTTTTATTGGTGGTATTGGTTGTTTTTGGGACGAAACTAAATACGATGGTATAAAAGGAATATTATCTACCGAATGTGGTTACTGCGGAGGTGATGATCCCAACGTTACTTACAAAGCAGTTTGTGGTGGAGATACAGGTCACATAGAAGTAGTTAAAGTTCAATATGATGAAAACATTTTAAGCTATGAAGATATGGTCAGATTATTTTTTAAACTCCATGACTCAACTCAAAAAAATAGACAAGGAACTTATGTAGGAATTCAATATCGTTCTGAGATATTTTATAATAATGATAATGAAAAAAATACCGCAGAGAAGATTTTAAAAGAAATGAATGAGAAATTAGATGGAAAAGTTACTACAAAGATTTCCAAAGAAAAAAACTATTGTAAAGCAGAAGGCTATCATCAAAAGTACGAGAAAAATAAATCTCTTAAGTTTGGATAAAAAATACTAATTTGAAAAAAATTATTTCAGAAAAAAATCCAGAATTAGTTACAAGAAAAGATAATAAAGCTCAATGGAATCTCCCAAATAAAAGGAGGTTGGGTTTTAGAAATTTGTATAAAATTAACAGATATGGAATATACCTTAGATCAGATTTTGTTCTAAAATTAAAAAAAAAAATTAATAAGAGAATTGGTAAATTATCTTCTGTAAAAAACCTAACTAAAAATAAAGCTTTTTGCTCTCTGATAGTTGGTAAAGATCAGGATATTTTATTCGAGCAGTACGCAAAGGACTTTTCTACAAATCAGCCTCAAACAATTATGTCAATTACAAAAATGTTTATACATTTATTTGTGGGAGAGCTGATAGACAGAAAAGTAATTAACTTGAATAAGAAAATTTCATTTTACTTGCCAAAAATTGGCAGTGGTTATGCAAATGCAAAAGTAAAAGACGTTTTAGACATGAACATTGTAAATCTATATAGCGAAGATTATACAAAAGCTTATTCGTCTTCATTTTTACATGAGCCTGTAGGAGGATGGAGACTGCCGATTAAAGGTAAAAACTTTCAAAGCCAGGAACAATATTTAAATTCAATTAAATCTTTAAAAAGCAGAGATTTAAAAAATTATACCGATCTGGCGCATTATAAATCAGCTAATACCGATGTTATTGGACTAATTGTCGAAAAAGTAAGTAAAAAAAGTTTAAGACAATGGCTGTTGGAAACTGTTGAAGCGACAGGATTTGAAGAAGGATTGTATATAGGCACAGATAGATTTGGAACACCGTGGATGTCTGGAGGTGGAAGTTTAATTACAAGAGATTTTTTAAGAATGGGTTTACTTTTTTCCAGGTTTGGAAAAGGTATAAATGGAAAAAATATTGGTTCTAAAACTTTTTTGAGTAAAACTATTAATAGTGAGGGACCCAAATACATTCAATTATCTAAGAACAAATTTGTCTGTTATGTAAATTCATTAATGAAATGTGGTAACTGGATTGGTCACTCTGGATATGGGGGCCAATTTTTAGGAATAAATTTGAAAACAAAAGTTGTTGCTGCGTTTTTTTCTGTCTTAGAAACTAAATCTGCAACAAATGAAAAATATAAAAAAGATATGGTAAATATGATAGACCAAATAATTAGTAAAGATTACTAAATTAAGAAAATTTAGTTATTAAGGATTTTAAATGTTTATCTGTGACGCCACAACAACCCCCAATAATTTTTACCTGATCGTCTATTAACTCAGAACACTTATCAACAAATTCAATTTCATTTTCAGTTATTAATGCCTGCATAGTACTAGTGTCAAATTTATGAATCTCTGGATAGAACATAATTGGCCCATTCCAATTTGATTTTAAAACTTTCATTCCCTCTTTTGTATCAACAAACCAACTATGCATTATGCCATAAACATCTCCACCTATAGATTTGAGTGAATTAATTATTTCAGCAAAATTTATAATTTTATCTTCAGGAAGGAATTTTGGCTCATCAGGATATTTTAAAGGGTCATATACAATAGATCTCTCTTTTTCAGCTCTAAAATTTCTACCTACTACGGTTTCATCAAATTTGCTTATGCAGCAACTTAATCCAACCCAGACAGGTAAACCTGTTTCCAAAGCTGAATTAAGCAAAATTTTAGCGTGATCAATATCTAAAAGCATTTCAAGAATAAGCACTTCAACTCCCTCTTCTTTTAATACCTTCGCTTGTTCTTTATAATTTTTTTCTTCTTTTGCAAATGATGGTACGAATTTAGTGTCAGGTCTAAATTCATTTTCAGCCAAAGCTAAATATGTTGACATGCTTCCAGCAATTTTAATTTTTTTTCCAGAATTTTTGACTGCTTGTCTTGCTAACTTAACTGTATCAATGTTAATTTTTATAGTCTGATCTCCTAAATTTGAAGGCTCAAGACAATGCCTTGCAGTTCCAAAAGTATTGGTTGTTATCATATCACATCCGGCGTTTATATGACTTTCGTGTACTTTGATTACTATTTCTGGTGAGAAAACATTTGCTAAGCCAGAAAATGCTGGTCCCATTTTTCCACCAAGTCTCTGAATTTCTGAACCTGTTCCACCATCTAAGAAAACTTTTTTTTTTGATTTCAATAATTCATTAATATTCATTACGCTAATTTCTTCTCTGATTTTGGAACATATACAACTTCAATTACACCACCAAGAATTATCAGAATACTTCCTAGGGTTTCTCTCCAACCAAAAGGTTCATTTGTTAAAATACTAGCACTAATAACACCAACAATTATTTCAGCTAGAAATAAAATAGATGATAAGCCGGCTCCTAATTTACTTGGAGCCCAAAAGATTATTATCCCTGTAGGAATAAAATAAAATATCGAAATAAGTAATAAAAAAGTGGACATTGACATGATAACCTCCACTGATGGAACTGGTCCTAAATAATCTACTAAGAATAACCCAATAGGTATACTGGCTAAACCTCCATAAAAAAAGAATGTGAATATAATTGGAAAGACGCCATCTGTTTTAATTATTTCCATTCTAATTAAACCAGCACCAAATAGTGCACCTCCAGCAAGGGCTAACCAATCCCCTGCATTTTGAGGTAACGGAATTATATTCTCTTGACTGAATACAATCCATAAACCTCCTAGTGCTAAACCTAATGTGATTACCCTCTTCCAACCAAATTTCTTTTTTAAAAATATAATTTCAAATATTGTTGTCCAAACAGGTATCATGTAAAACATGATTAATGCTTTAACTACATCAGTAAGAAGAAAGCTAAGAGCATAACAAACAAATCCACTTCCAACAAAAAAACCAGTGAGAGGAAATTCCAATCCAATAGACTTTCCTTTTATAACTCTCCAAATTGCGACTGGTGATAATATTAATATTCCAACTGCCATTTGGGATATCGTTCCCCAGCCACCAGTCAAACCTCCATCTTCTAGTATTCTTTGAGGTAACCAATAAATTCCCCAAGAACCGGCGGCAATAGCCAATGCAAATGAAATTTTAAAATGATGGGGGTGTCTGGTCATTATTATTGCATTAATTTTGGTTTAAATTTTGAAAAGTTAAAAATTTGTTCATAAGATTTGGCAAACTTAATTACTTTATTATCTTCTTTAACATTTGCTATAATCTGCATTCCCATCGGTAGCCCTTTATTATTAAAACCTACTGGAATAGATATAGTTGGCAAACCAAGTAAACTTGATAATGTATAGACTTCCATATATCTATGATAAGTGTCAATTTTATTATTATTGATAAATTCAGGATTATTTAGGTTCTTTTCAAATGGAAATAATTGAGCCGAAGGTAATGCTAAAAAATCATAATGCTTAAATAGTTTTTGAATTTTATCCATAGATTTATTTCTTATTTCTATTGCTTTTAAAACATCGTTTGTTTCGATGCTTTTCCCTTTTTTATATTCCCAATATGCTTGGGAAGGTAATTCATTTAAATTTTTTAAATTATATAACAAGAAGTTTTCATATAATGTTTTGGCTCTTAATGTTGTCCAAGAATACCATAATTCTCCAGAGTTAATTTCAGTTTTTAAATTTTCAACATTTAAACTATTTGATTGTAATTTTTTTAAAATATTTTCACATAATTCTATAATTCCATCTTCATACTTATATTGTTCGTTTAGATCAATACACCATCCAATTTTTAAATCTGAAAGTTTTCTATTATTTATATCTTTAAGATCAAAAGATAATTTATCCTTTACATTCTTCCCTTTTATATAGTTAAATAAAAATTCCATGTCATTTGGAGTCCTAGCAAAACATCCAGTTGTAGATATTAAAGGAAAATCTTTTAAATTTTTAATTTCAAATCTATCTTCTGCAATCGCACCAGGTGTTGGTCTTAATCCATAAATATTTGCATATGCTGCTGGGTTTCTACAAGATCCCATCATATCTGTGCCATCTGCAAAAGGAATTAAATTTGCCGCAACAGCTGCTGCTGCACCACCAGAAGACCCTCCTGCTGACTTACTATAATCATAAACATTGGAGGTGGCACCATAAACTCTGTTAGTAGTATGACAACCAACAGCAAATTCAGAGAGATTTGTTTTACCAATTAAAATTGTGTTATTTCTATAATTATCTACTAATAAAGAGTCCTGTTTTGGTATATTTTTTAATAACTCTTTATATCCATAGCATGTTACCTCGTTTTTAATATCAAATAATTCTTTAACAGCAATTGGAAGTCCATAAATATCATCTTTGTCATTATCACTATTAAAATTTTCATCTTTTAATTTTGCTTCTTCAGTTATTTTTGTTTCATCTATATGTGAAATAATAGCATTTAACTTTGGGTTGAATTTTTTTATTCTATCTAAATAGAAATTTACTACCTCTGCAATTTTAATTTCTCTATTTTTAATTTTTGAAATTATTTGATGAACAGAAAAATTCTCAAGCACTTAATCAAACCTATCTTGCTTGTCTAATACTCTCTAAAACTAAAGTCTTGACCTCATCTAATGATGCCTTTTTAGGATTTTGTCCATAAGCTTGGTCTAGCATTGATTTCTTTGCTATTCTATCTTTGCAATCTTCTGGTACTCCCAATTCGTTTAATCCTTTAGGGATTTGTAATCTATCTAGAATTATATTTAAGTTGTCTTGAAAACTTTCAATTGAATGGTTTTCAAATTGCATAGCCTCCGACATTCTTTTTACTTTTTCTTCTAATCCAGGCAAATTATATTTCATGACTGCGGGAAGTATAATTGCATTAGTCAATCCATGATGAGTATTATATTCAGCGCCAACCATATGTGAAATTGCATGAACTAAACCTAGACCTTTTAAGAAAGCTATTCCACCCAAATAAGATCCAATAATCATTCCTCCTCTAGCTAAGAGATTATCAGGCTCCTCTACAGCTGCATAAAGTGATTTTGAAATTAAATTCAAACTTTCCAATGCAGAACCATCACAAAGTGGATGAAACATAGGAACACTATAACCTTCAATTGCATGTATCATTGCATCTATACCGGTCCAGGCAGTAAGATTTGCTGGTAATTTTAAAGTTAACTCTGGATCTACTAAAGCTAAACATGGTCGGGCATCTGGATGCCATAAACAAAACTTCATTCCTTTTTCAAGATGAGTGACCATGGCAGTAACTTCTGTTTCAGCGCCAGTTCCTGCTGTAGTTGGAATAGTAATTATTTTTGGAAAAGGATTTTCCATAGTTAATTTTGGTGGCTCTTTTTCAAATTCAAAATCCCATAACGGTACACCGCTATCAACTGTAAGAGAAATTGCTTTTCCTCCATCCATTGCACTTCCGCCGCCTATTGCGATTATTGCATCATGATTGCCTTCACGAAATTTTTTACATCCAGAATCTATTTCATCATCTCTAGGATTTGGCGATATATTTGAATAAATATCTGATTTGATTTTTGAATCATTAAGTAAATTTTGTAAATCACTTATAAATGGTAAATTTACACTACCACTATCAGTAACGATTAATGCATTATTTATTTTAAAATTTTTGCAAAACTTTCCAATTTCTTTAAATCTTCCAGGCCCATAAGCTGTAAAAGTTGGGAATGTCCAATCCTGATTATTTAATAAAAATTCTTCATTAAGCTTAAAATTTTGCATAATATTTTAAAAACTTATACTAATTTCAATATTATTAAATGAAAATTTCATCTGAAAAAACAGATCTAAAAAAAACATATTTAGCAATTGCTACAATGCTATTAGCAATTTTGTGTATAGATCTTTACATGGTTATTATTAAATTTTTAGGTAATGAATACTCAATAATTCAATTAACTTTATTTAGAAATGTAGCAGCAATTATACCTTTGCTATTATTAATCTTATTCACAAATGAATTTTCAACAATATTTAAAAACATAGGAAATAAGTTTTTGATATTGAGCTGTTTGAGAGGAATATGTTTTCTTTCTATGAATGTATTCATTTTCATCTCAGTAGTAAATCTGGAATTTGCAACAGCAATGACGTTAACCTTCTCGTCACCCTTCTTTATAGTTATACTATCAATAATTTTATTGAGTGAAAAAATTGGTATTTATAGATGGTCAGCAGTTATAATTGGTTTTGTTGGTGTAGTAATGATAATGAAACCAACCAGTGAAATTTTTAGTTTGTACTCAATATTTCCAATTCTAACAGCTATAGCATGGGCTTTCACTGTGATAATTTTAAAATTCATTCAAGGCAATCATTCAACTGCAAAAATTCAGTTATACACATTAATTTTTAATGTCATTGGTGGTTTACTTTTATTTTTTGTAACTACAGGACATGTTGAAATTAAAAATTTTAAAGATTTTATTTTGATGACAATGACTGGAGTTTTGGGTGGTACAGCAGCAATATTATTTATTTATTCTTATCGTTTAATTTCAGCAAGTAAAATTGCTTCATTTGAGTATCTTGGTATACCTTCATCTTTTATTCTTGGTTGGATTTTCTTTAATGAAGCTCCATGGAGCCAACTATTTCCTGGAGTAATAGTAATTATTTTTGCTGGTATGATTATTATATGGAGAGATAATATTAAAAAGAAATCAATAGAAGGTAATAAGCAAATTTATTGATTTGATCTCATAGATTTCATGACTATTACTCTGTCTATTTCACCTAATAGCTTTCCACTTTCATTACAAACTACAGGATAAGTTTTATCATTATCAATTAGCCTATCTATTAAATTTTCAATTTTAGAATTATCTAAAATATTATCTTTTCCATTCTCAAATAAATTTTTTGTTTCATTGCAGCATTCTGTTCTCATGACTTTGCCTGCACTTAATACTTTATATTTAGGAACATCTTCGCAAAAATCTTTAACATATTGATCTTTTGGATTAGATACAATTTCTTCTGGTGTACCAACTTGAGAAACTTCTCCATCTTTCATAATTGCAATGTGATCACCCATTTTAATTGCCTCTAAAAAGTCGTGAGTTATAAATACCATAGTTTTTTGAAGCTTTTCTTGGATCTTTAAAAGCTCATCTTGCATTTCTCTTCTTATCAAAGGATCCAAAGCCGAAAATGGTTCATCGAAAATTAATATTTCAGGATCCACAGCTAATGCTCTTGCAAGTCCTACTCTTTGCTGCATACCTCCAGATAATTCTCTTGGATAATTATTATGCCAACCATCTAAGCCAACCATTTTTAAAACTTCCATTGACTTTTCTGTTCTTATATCTTTTTTTGTTCCCCTTACTTCTAATCCATAACCGATATTTTCTAGGACTGTTCTATGAGGAAATAAACCAAAATGTTGGAAAACCATACTCATTTTATTTCTTCTTAATTCCAATAATTCACTTGCACTCATTTTTGTAACTTCAACATCATCCATTTTCACCATGCCAGCTGTTGGTTCAATCAATCTCGAAATGCATCTCACTAGTGTTGATTTTCCACTACCAGATAATCCCATTACTACAAATGTTTCTCCTTTTTGAATTGAAAAACTGACATCTTTTACAGCAACAACATGTCCTGTCTTTTCTTGAACTTCCTTAATAGTTAAATTTTTATCAAGGTTTTTAATAATTCTCTTTTCGTCTGGTCCAAATAACTTCCATATATTTGTACAAGTGATTTTTTGTTCTACAGCCATTTTTAATAAATAATATTACTTCAAAAATAGACAATATTTTACTTTAAATGTAAAATTATTTATTTTAACTTGCTAACATGGCTACTAGAACTGATTTAATAGATAAATCAAATCAATCAAAAAACATAATAACTTATGTAATTATTGGAGTTGTTTTTTTAGTAGCACTCTGGCTATCTACTCAAAGTGAAGGGCCGTCAAAGTTTCCTAAAGAAGTCACTGATAAATTTACATTTACAGCTTGGGTGAACGACGGAGAAGATTATTTAAAAAAAAATTACAGATGGGTTACTAAAATTATTGCAAGCTATATAAAAGAAACTTATTATTTTTTAGAAGACTTTTTACTTGAATCTCCTTGGATTTTAATAGCAACAATAATTGTAATACCCTGCATAATTGCAGGTGGTTTGCGATTGGGAATTTACTCTTCTTTTGTAGTTTATTTTTGGGGAGCAACGGGAATGTGGGAACCATCCTTGCAAACAGTGGCATTGATGGGTTTGTCAGTTTTATTATGTGTATTTTTTGGATTTATACTGGGTGTGTTGTGTTCACAAAGTAATAGATTTGAAAATTTCATGAAGCCAGTATTAGATACTATGCAAGTAATGCCAGCATTTGTGTATTTGTTCCCAGCATTATTTTTTTTTGGGATAGGAGGTGCGCCAGCAATATTGGCTACAATGATATATGCAATGCCTCCAATAATAAGATTGACAAACACTGGTATAAGACAAGTGCCAGCTCAAACAATTGAGTCAGCGACTTCCTTTGGTTCAAGTAAACTTCAATTGTTATTTAAAATTAAAATTCCATTATCTTTACCAAGTATAATGATGGGTATTAACCAAGTAATAATGATGGCATTGGCATTAGTGGTTCTTGCATGTTTTATAGGTGCCGAGGGTATTGGTGGACAAGTTTGGCAAGCAATAAGAAGATTGGATGTTGGTTGGGCAATGGAAGGTGGGCTATGTATTTTATTTATGGCGATAATGTTTGATAGATTTAGTTTAGCGTTTAGCAAAGATAAAGATAGACTTCCTTCAGATGTTCAAAGATTTTATTTACTTCCTCAAAGTTGGGAAAAATATCAAATCGCAAAAATTTTAGAAATGCCATTAAGTTTTGGAAATAAAATTTTAAAAATCATATGTCAAACAGTTACATCTGCTATAGCAACAGTATTTAGAGTCTTAGTTTCAATTTTTAATAAATCTACAGCAGAAAACATCGGTGAATTTATTAGCAAAAGATATTATGTTATTCCTTATTTTTTAGTTTTATTTCTAATTGCATTTATAGATCATTACTTTTTAGAAATAGGAACATTTCCAAAAGAATGGAAATTATCAATAAGACAACCAATTACTAATGCAGTAGAAAGCTTGACTGTAAATCCAGGATTTATTTCTTTTGCAAAAGGTTTAAGAGCTTTTGTTTATTTAAATTTGTTAAGACCTTTAGATGTTTTTCTAACTCAAATACCTTGGTGGTATACATTAGCAGTATTTTCGGCTTTAGGTTACGTAACTGTTGGAATAAGATTTGCAATAATTACAGCAGTCCTTCTTCTATTTATTGGTGCATGTGGAATATGGACACAATCAATGATAACTTTATCTTCAGTACTTGTATCAGTAGTGCTGTGTTTTGTTATAGGAGTTCCTCTTGGAATAATTGCATCTTACAATGAAAGATTTAGAAATATTCAAAACGTTGTGTTGGATGCAATGCAAACACTTCCTTATTTCTGTTATTTAATTCCTGTTCTAATGTTTTTTGGTGGTGGAACAGTGTCAGCTGTTCTTGCAACTGTAATATATTCAATTCCACCAATAATTCGATTAACTTCGCTAGGTTTAACACAAGTTTCTGGCACTTACTCTGAAGTATCGAGATCATTTGGTGGAACACTTATTCAAACATTAAATAAAGTTAAGTTCCCATTAGCTATTCCAAGTTTAGTTATTGGATTTAATCAGACTGTAATTATGGCTTTTGCTATGCAAATTGTTACACCACTTATTGGTGGTAAGGGTTTAGGTTTAGAAGTATTTAATGGTCTTGCGAGATCAGATACTGGAAGAGGATTGGCAGCTGGAATTGGAATCGTATTACTAGCTATTATTATTGATAGAATTACACTTGCGTGGACAAAGAAACAAAGAGAAGCTTTAGGCTTAATAAGCTAAGACAAATAGTACTATTTGCGTGGTTTACATACCAATACATTTTGATCTAAAATGTGTTTTTAATTAATTAAAAAGAGAGGAAATAAATGAAGTTATCAAAAAAGATATCAGCACTAATTCTTTCTGTAGCTCTGTTAATTGGAAGCTTTGGTCAAGCTAATGCAGCCAAAAGACTTCATGCAGCTATAGCAGATTGGACTGGTGGGATAATTACTTGCGAAGTTGCCGTAGCAATTCTTGAAAGAGAAATGGGATACAAAATTAAACAAACTGTATTTCCTTCAGGAACTGGTTTATGGGAAGCAATCGCTGCAGGTGAGTTAGACTTCGCTTGCGAAAGTTGGCCAAGTTACGCTGAAGCTGACACTGTTATGTTAAAAGAGGACTTAATATACGAAGGTAAAGTCGTCGGGACATACAGTGGTGATGGAAGTGTAGACTTACTTGGAACAGCAGGAATAATTGGTATGTCAGACTACTGGATACCGAGATATGCTGCTGAAGAACTAGGTATTAAAACTTGGAAAGACTTAAATAAACACAAAGCAAAATTTGCAACAATTGAAAGTGGTAAGAAAGGTAGACTTATTGGATGTCCGGTTGCAGGTTGGAACTGTCATGACCAAAAAAGACTTGATCTTTTAGGAATAGACTTCCAGGCTGATGAACTTGGAACAGAAGCTGCTGCTATCGCAGAAGCAAAAGCTGCTTACATGCGAAAAGAGCCATTCCTACTTTATCTATGGTCACCACATTGGTTCTTTGGTGAGTATGATATGGTTGGTGTACAACTTCCAGAACACAAAACTTGTGACAGCTTCACTGAAGCAAATAACTGGAAAGATTGTGGAACCGCTGCATGGCCAGCAACTGGTTGGGCTAAAGATTACACGATGAACTACGGAAACCCAGCTACTTTTGCTAGTGCAGAACATGCTGATGCTAAGAAGTTCTTTGAAAAAATGTCTTTACAAAATATTGACCAAGCTAAAATGTTAGTTGAAGTTGATATTAAGAAAAGAGATGTAAAAGAAGTTGTTAATGAGTGGTTAGACAATAATCCAGATAAATGGAAAAGTTGGCTTCCATAATAACTTTAAAAATAAATTAGATAAAAAGGGCTTTGATTTTCAAAGCCCTTTTTTTTTATTTCTTAAGATAATTTAATCTACCCACAATTTCATCTCTATCCATGTAATAACCTTGTAGGTGTCTGTGTCCAGAATTTGGATCGAACTCAGTTCTTCCATGAAGCACTCTTCTATTATTGAATGTATATATATCTCCTGGTCTTAGCCTAAATTTTATTTGAAATTTGTCATCGTGTAAAAGTTTTCCAAATTTATGATGAGATTTATAAACTTTATCCATTTGATCTGGGTGACAATCTAAGGCGTCCATGGTTGCAGTACTAAATCTAACATCATTATAATCACCATCTTTTGTTAGACTTATTGCAGTGCCATAAAAGCTTCTATGAGCTTCTTGTGTATAATCTTTGTCTCTAAACTTTAAAGGAATTTTTGTCAGCGTATCAAAGGTATCTCTGTCGTTATTCTTTAAATATTCTGCTACAGCGAATGCATCTACTGCTGATGAGTCACCTCCTTTTGCTGAATTAACTAAACAATGTAAAAATTGATACCCTGGAGGATTTTCAAACCATGGTAAATCCATATGATTTTGAAGTGCATGAGCTGTATAAGCTGAGTTATTCGGTTTTGGTATATTTATAACTTCAAAAGGTGTTTTAAAAAATGTCTCTCTTGTGTGGCTAATTCTATTTAAAACAGGAAACGCAGAATTTTTTTCTACTGGAGCATTATAAACTATTGCTATTCCTTTATAATGAAGAAGCTCTAACCATTTAATTAATCCCTCTTCAGAAGATATTATTTCATTGTGATCTATATATATATTATCAATATTTTTTTCTAAACTGCTATCCCATAATTTGTAAGGTGATTTGTATTTTTCATTATTTTTTATTGTGTAGCAATTTTCTCTAAGCCAATTAATATCATAATGGCTTACATGATTTCCCTCACTCCACTCTATTTCTAATTTACCATCGCTATTAAGATTATATTTTTTTGGGTTTATATTTTCTGATACATCTAAAATATTAAACATTCGATGCCTGGAATCTTTATCGTGTGCTGTAGGGCAATTATCTCTCAGCCACATATAATTAAATCTACTCTCTTTCCCGTCATCCCAAATTACTTGAAGATAAGTCCCGTTTTTTGAGATTTTTGAAATTGAGTACATAATCAATATCAATATAAAATAATTTAATGCTCAATTCAATTATTAGTTGACATATTAATAGTTGGAAGATTTGTTAGTTTGAATTATCTTTTAAAATTAAAAATGAGCATTGCCTTAAAAAATAAAAAAATAATCATATCCGCAGGAGGTTCGGGTATTGGATGGAGTTCGGCAAAAATATTTTTAGATAAAGGTGCAACAGTATATCTTTGTGATATCAATTCAGCTTTTCTAAATAAATGCAAGAAGCACAAGCTCAATAATAAAAAATTATTTGTATTTCAGTGTGATGCTTCGGATGAGAATCAAGTAAAAAATTTTTTTAGCAAAATATTAAAAAAAACAAAAAAAATTGATGCTCTTATAAATAACGTTGGAATTGCTGGGCCAACTGGGACACTTGAAAAATTAAAAAGTCAGGATTGGGAAAATACATTAAAGGTAAACGTTATTAGCCATTTTTATTTTTCAAAATATTCAATTCCAATGCTAAAAAAAAATAAAGGTGGAGCTATAATAAATTTATCATCAACCGCAGGTATATTTGGATTTCCATTAAGATCCCCTTACTGCGCAAGTAAGTGGGCAGTTGTTGGTATAACCAAAACACTGGCAATGGAACTAGGAAAATTTAAAATTAGAGTAAACGCTATTTGTCCTGGAACCATAAAGGGAGATAGAATGGGTAGAGTAATAAGGGATAAATCGAAGTTTTTAAATGTTTCAAAAAAATTAATAGAAAAAGAATTTGTTTCAATGACTTCAATGAATACATGGGTCTATGAAGAGGATATTGGAAGAATTTGTAGCTTTTTAATTTCGAATGATGCACCAAGGATATCAGGACAAGTAATTGCTGTAGACGGCAATACTCTAAGAATGCATTAGTATTTAAACTTTAATATTTTTTTCGCTTATTTCCATAAATGGAAAATGAGACTCTTTATAGTGTATGTTCTCTGCTTTATTTAAAAAATTAATATCGTCTAGTAAACCTGCATATAAATAGTATTTTTTATACTTTTCTACATAAGTTAAAATAGGAGCAGCACATTTCCCACAAAAATGTTTTTTAATTTTATTACCACTGCCACCTTCATGTTCATAAATTTTTAATTTAGACTTATCTATATCTATTGCTCCATCTCTAAGTAATATAATTGTCATTATTCCTCCTATTTTTTTTCTACAATCAATACAATGACAATTGAAAACTAAAGGGACTTCATCAAGCTTAACCTTAAAAGTTATATTTCCACAGATACATCCACCAGTTTTATTTATAAAAATTTTTTTTTTCATCAATTTCTAATTTTATTCTCATATTTTTTTCTAATTTTTAATACATCAACTAAATATTGGTCCCTAATATTTGAAAGCATATTAATTGATTTACCTTTAGCTTGTTTTTTTGTGCCTGATATAAGTTTATCAGATAATTTATTTGTTAACTTTGGAGCTTTTAATTTTGTCCAAGGTAATTTTAAGGCTGGACCAAATTGCTTTAACATATGTTTCATTCCCGCATTACCTCCAGCAAGATGAAAGGTTAAAAAAGTGCCCATTATTGAGTATCTAAGACCTGGTCCATCTTCTATTGCACGATCTAATTCCTGTGTTGTTGCATAATTTTCATTAATAATATGTAGACCCTCTCTCCACAATGCCTCTTGAAGTCTATCCGATAAATAACCTGGTAATTCTTTTTTAAGCATGATTGGCCTCATTGAGATTGATTTGTAATATTTGTTTGCATCTGAAAGAAACTTTCTTGTAGTTTTTTTTCCAGGAACTATTTCAACTGCTGGCAATAAATACGCTGGGTTAAATGGATGTCCAATTATGCCTCTTTGAGGATTTTTACTCTTAGAAAAAATTTTAGAGGGTAAAAGTCCTGACGAACTTGATGAAATAATTACATCTGATTTTACATAATTAGAGATTTTTTGGATTAAATCAGTTTTAACTTTATAATTCTCTAATACACTTTCTTGAACAAAATCCACATTCGAAAGAGCCTTTTCCAACGAATTAAAGAATTTTAAATTTTTAATTAAAATTTTTTTTCCAAAAAGTTTTTTTATACTTTTTGAAGTTCTTTTTATTTCTTTTAAAACATAATTTTTAAGATTTTTGTTTTGATCATATGCATGAACAATTTTGTTGTGAGCTAAATTCCTTATTATCCAGCCAGTTCCTATGACACCAGTTCCAACTATTCCTACAGTTTTAATTTTTGACATTACTTGTGTTTTACAAGCTTTAATTTTTCTCTTGTTTCTGAAGGTGACATAATCTCTACACCAAGATCTGTGACGATCCTTATGGCTTTCTCAACTAATTGAGGATTTGTTGCCAATTTACCTTTGGATAAATATAAATTATCCTCTAAACCAACTCTTGGGTTACCTCCCATTACAACAGTTTGAGCAACATAGGGCATTTCGTTTTTAGATATTGCAAAACCTGACCATATACCTTCTTTAGGCATTATATCTTTCATTGCTTGCATAGCTAATGGTGTTGCCGGTGCTCCCCATGGAATTCCTAAACACATTTGAAAAAGAGGAGGATCACTTAATAATCCCTCTTTGTATAATTGAGCACCAAACCACATATTTCCTAAATCAAAAGCTTCTATTTCAGGTTTAACTTTTATTTCTTGAAGTTTTTTTGCAGCTTTTCTTAAATCGTTAGGTGTATTGACTGTTATAACAGAACTATCTCCAAAATTTAAAGTGCCACAATCAAGTGTGCATATTTCTGGGAGAAATTTTTCTGCATTAGCAATTCTCTCCATTACATTTGCCATGTCTGTCATTGGACCGAAATCTAAAGGGTTCTTACCTTGGCCGATATCTAAATCACCACCCATGCCTGTTGTTAGATTAAGAATTACATCTGTTTCAGATGATCTCACTCTGTCAACCACTTCTTTATAAAGCTCAAGTCGTCTACTTGGGGTTCCATCTTCTTCTCTGACATGGATATGGGCAATTGCAGCACCAGCTTTAGCAGACTCTATTGCTGCTTTTGCAATTTGTTCTGGAGTTTTAGGTAAATCAGGATGTTTGGTTGCTGTATCACCAGATCCTGTTACTGCACACGAGATGAAGACCTTATTGTTCATTTTTATTTCTAGAAAAATATAATATCATATCATTAACAATTATAAGAAATAAAAATTAAATGGACTTAAATAAACTAAGGGTTAGACGTAGCTTTATATTTACACCAGGTCTTCAACCAAAGATGTTTCCAAAAGCCTTGGCTTCAGGGGCTGATATGGTTTGTATAGAATTAGAAGATGGAATAGCCATGAAAGATAAAAATGAGGCAAGGAAGAATACTATTGAAGCATTAAAAACACTAGAACTAAAAAATGATGTTGAATTAGTTGTTAGATTAAATTGTCAAAGAACTAAAAACGGTCTTTTAGACTTAGAAGCAATCGCATCAAATAAATTAAAAGTTAAAGCAATTATGCTACCAAAGGTAAAAACACCTGATGAAATTAAATTTATCGATGACATGTTGACTGATTGTGGTTTAGATACTGATCTTCATGTTATAATGGAGACCAATCAAGCTCTTGAAAGTATTTATGATATTGCACATTCTAGTGACAGAATAGTTGCTTTATATTTTGGTGGAGAGGATATGGCAGCAGAATTAAGAGTAGAAAATAAACTAGAAAATTTAGTTTATGCAAGATCAAGATTAGTTCATGCTGGCGCAAGTAAAGGAGTTGATGTTATTGATGTTCCTTATTTAAATTTAGAAGATATGGAAGGAATGAAAAAAGAAGCCCACTTTGTAAAAAATTTAGGTTTCACTGGAAAAGGATCAATTCATCCAAAACAAATAAGTATTTTAAATGAAATTTTTACACCATCTGAAGAGGAAATAAGTAAAGCTAAAAAAATTATGGATCAATTTAAAAAGGCAAATACAGGTTTAGTTGTAATTGACGGTAAATTGATAGAAAGACCTGTTTTAAGAGAAATGCAAAGAAAATTGTTAGTAGCGAATAAAATAAATAAAAGCTAATAAAATGACATTTCATTTAGCTTCGAGAAAAATAATAAAAGATTGGACGGATTATAATGAGCATATGAACATGGCTTATTATGTTTTAATTTTTGATGAAGCATGGGAAACAATGCTTAATAAATTTGAGATGGGCGGAGCTAAAGCACAAATAAATAAAAGAAGTACAATGGTGGTTGAAACAAGAACAACTTATGACAATGAAGTTAAAGAAAACGAAGAAGTTGATATTTATTGCACTTTCTTTGATCATGATAAGAAAAGATTACATTTAAAATGTGAGATGATAGAAAAAAAAACAGGAAAACTTGCTGCAACTACAGAAAGTATATCTCTTTATATTGATCTTGAAAAAAGAAAAGTTACAGAATTTGAAGAAGATAAAATAAAAATGATGGATGATTTTATTAACGAAAATAAAAATAGTTTTAAATCAGATAAATTAGTACTTGCAGATAAACTTAAAAAGTAAATGAATTTTGACTACATAATTGTTGGAGCTGGTACAGCAGGATGTGTTCTTGCAAATAGATTAAGTGAAAATGGGAAATTTAATGTTGCCTTGTTTGAGGCAGGTGGATCTAGTGATATTTGGAAAGTTAATATGCCTTTGGCAATTTTATATGCAATGCATGATCCCAAATATAATTATAAATATTTTTCAGAACCAGAGCCTAACTTAAATAACAGAAGATTATTTTGTCCTAGAGGTAAAATGGTAGGTGGATGCTCTGCTCATAATGGGATGGTTTATGTTCGAGGAAATAAAAATGACTATGATAGATGGGCATCATTTGGTTTGAAATCATGGTCTTACGAAAATGTTTTACCTTTTTTTAAAAAAATTGAGACATGGTCTGAAGGAGAGAATGAATTTAGAGGTGGAAAAGGAATTTTACCAGTAAATCAATCCAAAAACAAAAATCCATTATTTAGTGCTTTTATTAACGCTTCTGTTGAAGCAGGGTATAAAAAAAATAATGACATGAACGGAGAAGACCAAGAAGGATTTGGAATGTATGATATCACAATTCATAAAGGTCAAAGGGCTAGCGCTTCAAAGTATTATCTAGAACCTGCAAAAAAAAGAAAAAATTTAAAAGTCTTTACCAATTCTTTTGCTGAAAGGATTATTTTTGAGGGAAAAAAAGCAGTTGGAATAGAGGTAAATATCAAAAATAAAGTCACAAAGGTTTATGCTAACAAAGAAGTTGTTTTAAGTGGAGGTTCAATCAATTCACCACAACTATTAATGTTATCAGGTGTAGGACCTGAAAAAGATTTAAAAGATAAAGGAATTAATGTTGTACATTCTTTAGAGGGAGTAGGCCAAAATTTACAAGATCATTTAGAAACCTACATTCAGCAAGAATGTAAGACTAAAGATACACTTTATTCTTATGTTAATAAAATAAATATGCTTAAAATTGGTATTCAATGGTTTCTTTCAAAAAGTGGTCCATGTTCTACTTCATTTTTAGAAGCAGGTGGTTTCTGCAAATCTTCAGAAGACAAAAGCTATCCAAATATTCAATTTCATTTTTTTCCAGCATTTGTAATCGATCATGGATTAGTTGATCCTGACAGACATGGTTATCAATTACATGCAAGTTTGAATCAACCTAAAAGTAGAGGGCATATTAAACTAAATAGTTCAAATCCATACGATTATCCTAAAATTCAATTTAATTATTTAGAAGATGAATATGATTTAAAAGAAACAATTAAGTGTGTTCGTGTAGCTAGGAAAATTTTAAGTCAAGATTCAATGAAACCATACGCTGGAAAAGAAATAGGACCAGGTGAAAATGCAGCAGATGATGAACAAATTACTGAGTATATCAGATCAAAAGCCGAAACAGCTTATCACCCATCCTGTACATTAAAAATGGGTGTGGATAAAATGGCGGTAGTTGACGAAAAATTGAAAGTTCATGGTTTGGAAAGTTTAAGAGTTGCAGATGCTTCTGTTATGCCAGAGATCACAAGCGGTAATTTAAATGCACCAACTTTAATGATAGGTGAAAGAGCAGCTGACTTTATCCTTAATTAGACTCGAGATATTCTTTATATCTATCTAAACTTTCTTTAGGCCAAGCAATTTTAGGATCATACATTTCATCATAGCAAATATCTTTGTTTACAATATTTATCCATGGATCTTTACTTTTAACAAATATGTGTGCTTGAGGTGGAAAAAGCTCTGGATTAGATAAAGTATTTGTTCTGATACTTATCCTTTTAACAGCGAATTCATAGTCAGAATAAATGTAAACACCACACTTTTTGCAAAAGTAAACCTTGCAGCTTTTTCCACTGCCTGCAATTAACTTCTTTTCTAAAAGCTCACCTTTGATATCTAATGAACTTTCAAAAATACTAGTATTAACGACGAAAGATGATCCGGTTATTTTCTTACAATCTTTACAATGACAAGCATGTGTAAATAAAGGCTTAGATTTAATAGTATATTCAATTTCTCCACAAATACAGCTACCAGAAATTGGTTTAAAATCTTCCATAAATACTTTTTAGAGTATCTTATTAATTATGAAGGTTAAAGTTTTTTTGATATAGCTGCGATATGCAAACAAACAATAATACAAAGGGTATTTTTTTTATTATGACTGGAATGGCTTTTTTTTCCATTCAAGATTCATTAATAAAATTTATTTTTGAAGATATTGCATTATTTGAGTTATATTTGGGAAGAACTTTAATACAAGCGACTATTCTCATATCCTTTTTTTTAATAACAAAAAAAAAAATTACTCTTAAAACGCATTATCCTTTTTTAACTTTAGTTAGAGTTGTTTGTTTTTTTTTTGGATTTGCTTTTTTTTATATTTCTTTAACCTTTATGTCTTTGGCGATGGTTAGTGCTTTGTTTTTCTCATGTCCTTTCTTTATGTCTATGTTTGCTAAATTTTTCTTAAAAGAACAAATTGGAATTAGAAGATGGAGTGCAATTGTTGTAGGTTTTATAGGAGTATTAATTGTGCTCAATCCAACACTTGAAGAATTTAATTTTTTCAAATTAGCACCTGTTGGATGCGCACTTTGTTATGCATGCTCTATGACAATTACAAAATATACTTCTGATAAGGATAATATTTATACTCAAATGACCTTGCTTTATATTTTTGCTGTCGCTGTAAGTTTAATTATTTATCTTGTTAGTGGAGACGGGAAATTTAATAATTTTTCTGATCCTACTTTACAATTTATTGTTAGAGAATGGTTTACTAACCCTTCAGCTTCATGGCCATATGTTTTTGTTATGGGAATTGTAGCTTCAATATCATTTTTTTGTGTTTTCTCTGCTTATAGTATTGCGTCACCATCCATAATTTCATTATTTGAATATTCTTATATAATATTCGCTATGATCGCTGGATATATTCTTTTCGAAACTATTCCAACTACTCGAACTTTTGCCGGGGCGGCAATAATAATTGCTGCTGGTGTTTATATATATTTTAGAGAAAAAGTAAAAAATCAGATGATAGCAACTGATACACCAAATAGATAATATTTTATGAGAAATAAAATTATTTTTATATCGTTAATATTTTATTTTTTAAGTTTAAGCAGTGCTTTTTCAGTAAATTTCAAAGACTATTTAGAATTAAGTGCATGTGTTGATGAATATAATAGTTTTACAGGTTATAAAAATAAACTTAGTGAATGTTTCAAAAATCAGGGAATAGAAGTAAATAAAGACTCATTTAAACTAATCGAAAAAAAATCGGGTATTATAGATGATATAATTGAGTTAGAACTCCCCAACCAAGAAGTTGTAGCTGAAAAAAAAAGTTTTTTAGAAAAATTAAAAAGTTTTGAAAAAAACCTAAATAAAACATTAAATCCTGATTTAGATAAAATTGCGCAAGAAGAAAACATATTTAACAAACCATCAGTTTTTTCAGATAATTATAACGAGGCTCAGAATTTTAATATAGATGATAAAGACTTTAGAAAACTAAATAGACATATAAAAAATAATCCAAATGATATTTACGCACTAACGGAAGATATTAACTTTTTAACATTTGAAAAAGGTTATTTATCAGAATTTAAACGACAAGAATTACTTTTAAATGTTTATAATTCCTTTGATCCCCTCTTGTTTAGCAGTTTAGCACCAAAAAATGTTTTTAATCGTACCACCAGCGGCTCTCAGTTGGGAGTTTTAGCAGTAATAGGTGGTATTGCTGCTGCTGGTGGAGGTGGTGGTGGAGGTGGTGGAAGCTCTTCTCCTGCTACTTTGTCATTTTCAGTTTCTGCAAGTAGTTTGGGCGAATGCGACTCGTCAGGAATAACAATAACAGGGTCTTTAACAAAGGCTCACTCTTCAAACATTACAATTACCTATAGCACGTCAGGAACTGCTACTAGTGGTACAGATTTCAATCTTTCTTCAACAACATCTACTATATTTGCTGGCGCTACTTCTGGATCTATAACTTTAACACCAGTAAACGATACTACTAATGAGACATCAGAAACAGTCATAGTATCAGCAAGTGCCTCAGGGATTACAACCACAGGAAATACATCAACAACAATCACAATACATGACTACGTGCTCAAGTGTAATTCAACAGCGTACAGCGAAGGTAGTACTAGTAGCCAAAATACAATTAAAAATGCATCGACATGGACAGCAAGTGAGGCTGGTGGTGCAACACACGCTTATGAACAAATGGGTATACACAAAGTTCATTCTTTTTCATCTGGAGCTACAAATCTGACAGGTGTTGGACAAACAATACATGTTGCAGATTTTCATTGTGACGACACTCATGATATTTATAATAATAAGACTATAACTAATCTTGATGATGGAGATCCTGGAGAAAGCACTTTTGGAGCTGCAACCGCGAGTAATAACCATTGCCAAGGTGTTGCAATGTTTGCAGCTGGAGATAGTAATGCAAGAACTGGTGTGGCGCCAGATGCTGATTTAGTTTTATCTAGTATTCCAGATATACAAGGTAGTAATGAAGGTGATGACTATGCTGCTGATTTAGATGCTGCTAGAGCCGCAGGAGCAATAGCTTCTAATCAAAGCTGGGGTTATTCTGATTCAGGAGGTAGTTATAATATATCGGAGTTAAAAACTTCTATAACTAATAATGGTTGGACAGCTGCTGAAGGTTTAGCAAATCTCATGCATGGAAGTACATCTGGTCAAGATTTGACTGATGCAAATACTTACGTAACTGCTTTAAATAATTTTGAGGATAGTGGTGTTGTAGTTTGGGCCGCAGCAAATACAACCACAGAATCTGATGCAAATGCATTAGGTGGTTTACCTGAAATATTTTCAGATCTTGGTGAAGCATGGCTTGTAGCAAATGTTGTTCAATATACCGGTGACGATGATTTATCTGATGCAACTAGTTCAGAGTTTACTCTTAGAGGAAATCCATGTGGTTCGACAGCTGCCTATTGTTTATCAGTAGATGGTTGGGATGTTTATGCTGCAACCTATGTTAACAGCGGCACAAGTATGTATAACACTTCAAGAATTTCTTATGGATCATCTTGGTCTGCTCCAATGGTTTCGGGAGGAGTTGCTTTAATGGCGCAGGCTTTTCCAAACCATACTCCTGAACAATTAGTAGACAGAATTTTAGCATCTGCAAATAATGTATGGTTTACGCCAACAGGCGAAACTACATTCACAACACATGGTGCATCAATTAAACATGGCTATCACTCAACTTGGGGTCATGGCGTTCCTGATTTTTACGCAGCTATGTCTCCAATTACAACCAGTAAAAATCCATTATCATTTGGTGGTGGTGGAAGTGGTGGTGGTGGAGGTGGCTCATCAGGAGGACAGATACCTTTTTCTCAATTGAATAAATATCCTGTTCAACAAACATCTTTATCGTTATCATCTTCTTTAGGTAATTCAATATCCAATGGCTTAGAAAATAAATTTACATATGCTTATGATGCACTCAATGGTGGATTTAAATTATATTTAAAAGATTTTATAGATGATCAAAACATCGACAAACAAAAAATTAATTTTACTTTAGAAAAAGAAATTGAGGAATTAAATAACTTTACTACTGATATCAAAAATAGTTTTGGAAATTTTAAGGGCGAATTTTTTAATTTTAAAAATCAATTTGATTATGGATCAAGTATTACTTTAGATAATCCAAGTATAGCAATACAAAATAGTTTGCCAAAAAACAATTATTACAAGAATCCTTTCTTATTAGAGAATAATGGCTTAGGAATTAATCAAAAAATGTATCTAATGGGAAATGATTTATTTGTTAGTTATAATAATTCCAAAATTAATCCTTTAACAAATATAAATCATGATATTATTTTACCTTTGGAAACTTTGGCTTTATCTGTAAATCTAAACAATAAATTATTTGAGAAGTTATCATTAACAACAGGTTTGATGAAGGAAGAGAATAGTTTTCTTCTTTCAAAATCCAGTGGAGCATTTGAATTTGAAAATGACAATATAACTAATTTTTATGCTGTGAATTTTAAGAAAAATTTTTCTAAGAATGGTATTCTATCTTTTAATAATACGTTGGGTTTTTCAAAATTGAAAAATAATAATAATAATTTTATTATCGGATCATCAGAAGTACTAAGTGCAAGTTTTGAAATCGATTATGAGTTAAATAATATTTTTGGTAACGATAAATTGAATTTTACTTTGTCTCAACCAAATAGAGTTGAAAAAGGGGATATGAGATTTAGATTGATAGGTCTATCAAATAAAAATGGCATAATACCTTATCAAGATCATACCATTAGCCTTCGTCCAAATGGTAGACAAAAAGATATAATATTAAGTTATTATAAAAATTTTACAGATGATTTTAAGTTTGGTTTAAAATCAGTTATAACAGATGATTTAGGTCATATTAAAGATAGTAGCCTGAGAACTAATTTATTTGCTACTATTTCTCATAGTTTTTAACATTTAAAGATAAAACATTGTTGTCAATAGTTGTTTTTTAATTGAAAAATTGCAAATTTTCTCATTGAAAAAAAAATCCAATGAGATTTAATTTTAATTATATAAATTGTTAACAATTAAAGGGAAAATATGAAAAAATTACTAATAGGTATATTCGTGTTTATCTTAAGCTTTACTTCAAAAGCTTTTTCAGATGGACATGGAATTAAAATGGGTATTATTTTAGGATTTACTGGTCCAATTGAAACCCTAACACCTGCAATGGCTGCTTCTGCTGAACTTGCTTTTAAAGAAGCATCAGACTCTGGTTCATTACTAGGTGGAAAAAAAATATCTGTAGAAAGAGCTGACTCAACTTGTGTTGATTCTGCTGCTGCTACAACTGCTGCTGAAGGTTTAATTTCAGGTGGTGTTGTTGCTATTATGGGTGCTGATTGTTCTGGTGTTACAGGTGCAATAGCAACTAATGTTGCAGTTCCAAATGGTGTCGTTATGATTTCACCATCAGCTACATCTCCAGGATTAACTGATCTTAATGATAATGGTTATTTCTTCAGAACTGCTCCATCAGATGCTAGAGGAGGACAAGTCTTAGCGGATATTACAAAAGACAGAAAAGTTAAATCATTAGCTGTAACTCATACTAACAATGACTACGGAAAAGGTTTAGCTGATGTTTATGTAGCTGCAGTCAAAGCTCATGGTATTAAAGTAACAGCTGTTACAGCACACGAAGAAGGTAAAGGTGACTATGGTGCAGAAGTAGCAACACTTGCAGCAGCAGGTGGAGATGCTCTTGCTGTATTAGGTTACTTAGATCAAGCTGGTGGTAGTATAATTCAAGGATCATTAGACTCTGGATCATTTGATACTTTTGTTCTTTCAGATGGAATGATTGGTGACTCTCTGACTGACAGATTTGGAAAAGATTTAAATAAATCATTTGGATCTTTACCGGGATCAATGGGTAAAGGAGCTGGTATATTTAAAGAAGTAGCTAGTGCTGGTGGTATTGACTCATCAGGTCCTTACACAGGTGAAAGTTATGATGCAGCAGCCTTAATAACGCTTGCAATGCAAGCTGGTGGAAAAGCTGACAGAATGACTGTTCAAAAAAATGTAATGTCAGTAGCCAATGCACCTGGAACAAAAATTTATCCAGGTGAATTAAAGAAAGCACTTGATTTATTAGCAAAAGGTAAAGCGGTAAACTATGAAGGTGCTACAGCTGTTGAATTTACAGATGTTGGTGAAGCTTTTGGATCTTTTATTGAAAAAGAAATAAAAGGTGGAAAGTTTAAAGACAAAAAGCAAAGATAATTAGAAATTAAAACCCCAGTTTAGAAACTGGGGTTTTAAAATAAATATTTGTCAGATAAATAAAATATTAATCCTAAAACAATACCTAATAAAATATAATACATTATTGTTTGATAATTTTTTCTGGAATAATTCCTTGAGGTCTGTAACGCATTATTAAAAGCAAACCAATTCCAATAACCAAGAATCTAAAATATGGGGCACTTTCAATTAAGTGAACTCTTACTGCATTAGTTTCTGGTAAATGCGATGTAAACAAATTTATTAAAAATAACGCAATTGGAGCTGCTTCAACCCATAAAAACCAAACTACAAATCCCCCTAGAATTGCTCCAAAATTATTTCCTGTCCCGCCTACTATAACCATGACCCAAATTACAAAAGTATATCTCATGGGTCTGTAGCTTCCCGGTGTAAACAAACCATCGTTTGTAACCATCATAGCTCCGGCTAAACCAACAATAGCTGATCCTAAAATAAAAATAAGAAGATGCTCTTTAACAATATTTTTACCCATAGCGCTTGCTGCTTCTTCATTATCTCTTATAGCCCTCATTTTTCTTCCCCAGGGTGAATATAGAGCCTTCTGTGTCACAATTAACAAGATAATAACAACAGTAAGAAATAGACCTGTAAAACATAATTTTACATAAACCGAGGAGGCATCAATAACCATTTGATTTAGAGCTTCTTGCTTATCAGAGATTGAATTAATTAAATTTAATTTTGATGAATTAAATTTTGCAACTAAATTTATAAACCATTCTGAAGTTTGTAAATTTATTTCGTATGGTGCTGGTCTTTTTAATCCTATTACATTTTTTACACCTCTTGCCAACCATTCCTCATGTTTAATAATTGAAACGATAATTTCTGCTATTAATAATGTTGCAATAGCTAAATAATCTGCACGAAGACCTAATGCAATCTTTCCTATGACAAATGCTAAACTGCCTGCCAAAAGCGCACCAACAATCCAGGAGAATAAAACGGGCAATCCCATACCACCAAGAAATCCTGTTTTTGCTGGATCAACTGACTCGATCGCCTCAATTCCTGGTGCAGCAGTTATTCTCAATAAAATTATTCCACCTAAAATTACAGAGGCTACCGAGTAATTTCTTAATTTAGATTTATCAAATCTGTTAAGTATAAATTTAACTACAAAGATAATTGCAACAATTATCCATATACAAGCTAAAATATTTAAACCTCCAACTTGCCAAGCTTTTTTGACTGGTTCAACCGAAACTAAGACTACAGCTAATCCCCCTAAAGCTGTATATCCCATTATACCAAAATTAATTAATCCAGCATAACCCCATTGAATATTTGCTCCAATAGTCATAACTGCAGAAATTAAACAATAATTTAGAATAGTTAATGCAATAGACCAGGATTGAAATATCCCAACCAAAATTATTAAAAATATCATGATTGAATATGCGGCGATGACATTTTTATAATTCCTCATATTACTTTTCCTTTAAAGATACCTGACGGCCTAATTAATAAAACAATTACTAAAATTGAGAATGAAACTGCAAACTTGTAATCTGTCGATAATAACTGGAGTAAAGAGTCTGGCTCTAGATGTTCAGGTAATAAATATGAAATAAATCTTTTGTATGCGTAAGTTACAAATATTTCTGCAAAAGCTATAACATATCCACCTAGGAAGGCTCCAAATGGATTTCCGATTCCTCCAACAATTGCTGCGGCAAATATTGGAAGCATATTATTAAAATAAACAAAAGGTCTATAACTTTTATCTAAACCATATAATACTCCACCAATAGTAGCCAAAATTCCTGCGATGACCCATGTTATCAAAACAACTCTCTTAGGATCTATACCAGACAATAATGCTAAATCTTCATTGTCTGAATAAGCTCTCATACTTGTTCCAGTTTTAGTTCTATTTAAAAACCAAAACATTATTGAAACAACAATTAAGGTTACGATTATTGTTATAGCTTGTGTTGATTTTAAAGTTATACCCTCGGCAAGACCAGTCATTTCTTTAAATTCTGTAGCTTTAATTATAAACTTTTCACCATCTAAAAATCTCCTGTCAGATGGTCCAATGATTATTCTAATTAAGGCTTGAGTGACAAACATTACCCCTACACTAACCATTGCAAACTGAACTGGAGGACTTTTTTTTATCCTGTAATAACTGAAAACAAATTTGTCTATGATTAACATATATAAAATCATCATAAGGATGGCGAAAGGAATTGTTAAAAGTGCAGTTGGTAGAACACCTAATCCAAAACCTAAGGACTGAAAATAATATGTTAGAATAACTGCAAACATTGTTCCAAAAGACATCATGTCTCCAGTTGCAAAATTAGCAAATCTTAAAACTGCATAAATTAAAGTAACAAAAATTGCACCTAAAGCTAATTGTGAACCATAAGCTAACGCTGGTATTACTGTGAAATTAAAAAGTACAATTATTGCATTTAAGAAATCCATTATGCTCCCAAAAATGATCTACGAACCTCGGGATCCTCAAGTAAATCATTACCAGATCCCTCAAATTTATTTTGACCTGTTACCAATACATAGCCTCGATCTGAAATACTTAATGCTTGCTTTGCGTTTTGCTCAACCATAATAACAGCAACATTTGTTTTTTTAACTTTTATTATATGTTCAAACAATTCATCCATTACAATTGGAGAAACTCCAGCTGTGGGCTCATCTAACATAAGAACTGATGGATCACTCATTAAAGCTCTTCCAAGTGCGACTTGCTGACGTTGTCCACCAGATAATTGTCCGACGACTTGGGATTTCTTTTCACTCAAGATTGGAAATAAACTATAAATACTCTCAATTTTATTTTCTAAACTCCCTTCTGTCAAAAAGCCACCAATCTCTAAATTTTCTCTTACAGTTAATTCTGCAAATACATTTCTTGTTTGTGGAACAAATGAAATACCCTTTTTTACTCGATCTTGAGGATTAATTTTTGAAATATCTTCACCATTTAAAGTTACAGAGCCTGATTTTAATTTTAATAATCCGAGCATCGCTTTCATGGCTGTTGATTTGCCAGCACCATTGGGACCTAGAATAGCTACTATCTCTCCCCTATTGGCAGTTATGGAACATGAACTAATAATATCAGGACCATCCCCATAACCTGCAGTCATTTTTGCTCCTTCAAAGTATGCCATTAATTTTCTTTTTTTGTTAAGTTTGACTTTCCAAGATAACTCTCAATTACTTTTTCATTTTTTTTGACTTCTTCTGATGTTCCTTCAAATAAAACTGAACCATCTGCCATTACTATTACTGGATCGCACATTCTGCTTATAAAATCCATATCATGCTCTATCATACAAAAAGTGTAATTTTTTTCTTTATTCAATTTTAATATTGCAGTTCCTAGATCTTTTAAAAGTGTTCGATTAACTCCCGCTCCCACTTCATCAAGTAAAACCAATTTTGCATCAACCATCATAGTTCTTCCTAATTCTAATAATTTTTTTTGACCACCTGAAAGATTTCCTGCCCTTTCATTAGCTAAATGTGTTAAATTAAGAAAATCTACAACCTCGTAGGCTTTTTCTCTAATAACTTTTTCTTCTTTTTTAACTAGTCCAGGTTTAATAAGCGCATTTAATAAATTTTCTCCGCTTTGATTTGATGGCACCATCATTAAGTTTTCTAAAACTGTTAAGTTTGAAAATTCATGTGCAATCTGAAAGGTTCTTAATAATCCTCTACCAAACAACTCATGTGATGGTACATCTGTAATATTTTCATCATTAAATATTACCTCTCCATCATTAGATTTTAAATTCCCAGCTATTAAATTAAATAATGTTGTTTTTCCTGAACCGTTTGGGCCAATTATTCCAGTGATTGAACCCGATCTAATATTTAATGAGCAATTTGATACTGCTGCTAGTCCTCCAAATAGTTTTGTAAGATTATTTACCTGTAAGATATTTTCGGACATTTTACTTACTTTTTTTTAATCTATTTAAGACGCTATTTGCTGTTTTATTGAGAGATTTATAAAATCCAAGTTTTCTTAATTCTTTAACAGCTTGTTCATTTAAACCTTTTGGAGTTTGTGAATTTTTAACAAGTACTTTTAAATCTTTATTTGAATTATTTTTTGCATCTTCAGATAAAGCAATAAATAACGAGGTAATATACTTTTGAGAGTCGCTTCTATTAATTCCCCTTTTTACCAACCATTCACTCAAAGTTTGTAGTAATTCATAAAATGGTGCCATCATTGATGAAGTTGACCAAAAATTTAGTGATAGGTTTTCATTTTTGATTTCTACAGATGTGCCAAGCTTATTAAAAAAATTTCTAACTTGTTTATCTGGTGGAAAAATTGGTACTGGTCCTTTTCTAAGAGAAATTGGAGGCAAAGGAATTGCTCTAATAATCTTAGTTTTAACTTTAATATATTTTTTTAATTCAGTCATTTTTATAGTTGATATAAAACTTATTATCGTTTGACCTTTTTTAAATTTTAGCTTTGGAAGAATAATTTTGATCCCAGTATTCCATTGATTACTGATTTTGAGATATGTCCTGTACCAATAAATCCAATTTTCATGATAAACTATGTGATTATTATCACTAAAATTAATTAATTAGTAAAAAAAGAACCTCTAATTCTTAGTAATTCTCTTGATAATTTTTTATTTTCTACAAATGGTTTTCTACCATGAAGCCAGAAATAGTTGTTTGCAACTACAGAAAAACCTACTGGTAAAGGCATTACTATCTTATTTTGACTTCCCTCTAAAGAGTCTGATAATTTTTGTAGAAATAATCCCTGTTCCATATTTTTAGGCTCAGGAAATTGGTCAATATAAGAAATTTGTGGTTTTCCATTTTCATCCTCTGAAAAAACAGGATGTTCTACTTTATAGTCAACATTTTTACTTTTTGGAGAACTCCATAAAAAGTTTTGTTTTCCAACTTTATCATTAGTTAAACTATCTAAATGTTCCCAATCATCAAGGTGCAACATTGCAGTTTCTCCACCTTGTACATTTTCTTCCTTCATTTTTAACATTAATAACCAATCAGTTTTTTCTTTAACATAAGTACCATCAGTATGAAGATCCATATTTGTATATGCTTTTCTAAGATATGAATCGCTATTGTCCTCATGTTTAACATGAAATCTTGCATAATATTTTCCAGCCATTGAGTCAAAATTTGGATTACCAAGTAAGTGTGTTACGGCTGTAGATAGTTTAATAAGAAAATTATTATCGATTTTTTTAGATTTATTTTTAGGTCCTATAATAAAACAACCTGTTTCTCTATCTCTTAATACAGTATTTATAAATTTTCCTAACTTTCCACCAGTTGAATCATCTAAAGATTTTGCAATTGTAAATCTAGTAAAAGGTTTATATTCAAGAGCTGTAATATCAAATTTTTTAAAAGGAAATATTAGTTTATCTATAATTTCATCTTCAATTTTAATATTGATGATTCTTTTGGAATAATCGCTAAATGAAATATCAAACCCTTGAATAGTATCTAAGCTATCCATTATAATTATTTGTTACAAACTCCAATTGAATTTGGTCCACATGTTTCACCATTAATCCATGTTGCTCCAATTAAATTTGCCCCATCAAAATTAGCATTGGTCATATTCGATGAAGTAAAGTTAGCTTCCATTAAATTTGCATTTTGAAAATTTGCTTCAATTAATGTTGAACCCATAAAATCAACCCTTGTCATATTGGCTCCTGTAAAATTAGCTTTTTCAAAATTTCCACCAACTAGAGTTGACTCATATAAGTTAGCTCTAACAAATGTTGACTCTGGAAAAGTTCCAAATGACAAGTTAGAATTCATCATAATACTTTTATCAAAATTTACTTGTATAAAACTTGCGAATGATAAGTTTGAGTTAGGTAAATAACTACCTTGCAAATCTTGTCCATCTGAAAATCTACAGTTAGTATAATCAACTCCATCAGTTAAAGGATCATCACATGCTGCTTGTGAAATACCTGGTATTAAAATTAAGAACAATAGTAAAATAATTTTTTTCATTTATATCGTAAAGCTACTTAATAAAAACATGATGATAGCAGAGAATAAAGTTGGGTAAACTAAATTATTTCTAGTTAATTTAAAAATTATTATTGCTAAAAGCACAACAATAAATCTGGACAAGTAATTACTGTCAGAAAGTGAACCAGCTGGAAATATTATCATTCTAGAAATTAAAGCTGCCAATGTCGAATAGGCTAAATAATTAAACCACCTATATATTTTAGTATTTTCATCTATTATTTCAGAAGTAAAAGCTCCTAAAAACCTCGAGATATAAGTTGCTAAAGATGTAATAACTATTATTAAAACAATATTAGCTGACATTTTTCTCTCCTATTACAAAAGCAACAGTTCCAGCTACAAATCCACCAATCAAAACACACCAATCAGGACTAATAAGATAAAATAAGGGTCCTAAGATAGCTCCTAAAATTATTGAAACATTTAACTGTATAGACTTCATCACCCCTATCATTGTACAAGTAAAATAAATTGGATTAATAATAGCTAGTCCAATCATCATTTCTCTATTTAAGAAATCAGCAGAATAATAACCTAAAATAGTTGAAAAAATTGCTATCAACCAAGTTGCAGTTCCAATTCCTATCCAAAAATCGACTCTATATTTTTTTTCAATTTCTTTATAATTATTTTTTAGAATTAACCACGAAGATACTGCAACAAAATGACATGAAAGATAGTACTTCCATCTCGGTTGGCTTTGATGTTTTAATAATGGCATTAAAGATACAGTCATCGGATACAATCTTGCATTCACTAACCAAACTGCAAAAAATAAATTAAGTAATGAAACTCCAATCAAAATCGATTCTGCCATCACAAGTGATCCAGGTAAAGCATAAGTTAAAAAAGTAGAAAAAATACTTTCTTGAATTGTAAAGCCTAAATTTTTTAGTAGCGCACCTATTGCTAAAAAACTTAAACCAAGAGCAATTGCAGGGCTATCGAATTCTTTTGCACAAAGAATTCCTTTAAAAAAATATTTTGAATTAATCATCCGCCTAAGAATAGACGTCCAACATCATCATTTTTAAGTAAATCATCACCTCTTCCAGCTATTGCCGTTTGTCCAGATACTAATACATATCCAATATCAGAAAACTCTAAACCTTTTTTGGCATTTTGCTCAACTAGAATAATTGTTTTCTTTTCATTTTTTTGTAAGTCTCCCAAAATTTCAAATACCATATCAATATATCTTGGCTCCAATCCAATAGAAGGTTCATCAACCAGAAGAACAGAAGGCTTCATTACTAAAGCTCTAGATATTTCTAATAATCTTCTTTCTCCACCTGATAATACTTTTGCCGGTTGATTTCTTCTATTCCTTAATCTTTCGTATTTATCTAAAATCTTTTCTGCTTCTTGATATGACTCTTCGGTTTTATCTTTGATAAAACCTCCCATTAACAAATTTTCCTCGACAGTCATATCTGGAAAAACTGAATTATCTTGCAGAATATAAGCTATACCAACTGACTTTAATTTTTCAGCTGGAGTTAAATTTGTTATTTCTTTTCCATCAATTTCTATTTTACCAGAAAAAATATTTGTAAATCCATATATTGAGTGTAGTATTGTTGATTTACCTGCTCCATTAGGACCAATTAAACATAATGATTGTGCTTTGCTTACAAATAAATCAAAATTATGTAAAATTTCCATTTTACCATATCCAGCATTCAAATTTTTTATTGTTAAATGAGTATCTTCAGAAGATAAGTTTTTAAGATCTTCTGCACCAGGTGCTTTACCTAAAACTTCATATTGATTAGACATTATTGAGCCCCCAAATACGCATCTACTACTCTTTTGTCATTTTTAATTTCATTTGGAGTGCCATTTGCAAGCATTTTGCCATGAGCAAGGCAAAATATATCTTCAGCTAATTGCATTATTACTCTCATATTGTGTTCAATAACAAGCAATGTAATCCCAAAATCTTGATTAACTTTGATCAATCTATCAATAATTCCATTAATTAAAGTAGGATTTATTCCTGCTGTTGGCTCATCTAATAGTAACATCTCTGGTTCATTCATCAATGCCATTGCAAGTTCTAATAATTTTTGTTGGCCAAAAGATAAGTCTCCTGCCCTTAGTTTTCTTTTTTGATACAATCCAACAAAATTAAGCAAGTTTTCTGCTTTTTCTGTAAGCTCTTTAGGGATTTTTGAGAATATTTTAAATAAACTCTCATCACTACCTTTGTGACTAATAAGCATGTTATCTACACAATTTAATTTTCCATATATCCTGGTTTGTTGAAATGTTCTTAATAAACCAAGCTTAGCTATTACAGGGACAGGTAACTCTGATACTTCTTTTCCGTTAAACTTAATTGAACCTTTGTCTATTGGATAAGTACCAACTATCGAATTAAACAATGTCGTTTTTCCAGATCCATTTGGGCCTATAAGACCAACTATTTTTCCTTTTTCAACAGACATTGAAATGTCAACATTAGCTTTAACACCACCAAATGATTTACTTACATTGTTGACTTCTAAAATACTCATTTTAATTCTACCTGTGCTTTTCGATCAGCTTCATCAACAACTTCACCAAATCTTTCTGGATATTTTTCTCTCAACCATCCCATTAATCCCTCTGGGAAATAAATTACTATAACTACAATTAAAACTCCTAATGCAACATACTGCCAACCAAGAAAGAATGTCCAAAAACCCTCTTTAAAAAAGTGAAATAAAGTTGCGCCTATAATTGGGCCCCATAAAGTCCCCTTACCTCCAAGGATTGCCATCAAAACCATGAATACTCCCATTTCTCTTCCATCGAATGCAACATCAGTTGAGTCGATATAACCAACTAGACCACCCATTATTCCACCTGCAAGACCACAAAAGAAAGCTGAAATCATCCATCCAGTTATTTTGTATTTCATAGTCTCAATTCCCATTGCTTCAGCTTTGTCTTCATTATCTCTGATTGCATTAAGAATTAATCTAAACCTCGTTGTATAAATTGCTCTTACAGCAATAAATGTTAGTACAAGTGCTCCAAAACTTAAAAAATAAAAAAATTCACCTCTTGCCTCAAGACCTCCTATGTTTGGAAAAGGAGGAGTGGTAAAGCCCTGTCCAGCTCCAATAATTTCAATACCTCCAGAAATTTCTCCTGCTGCAACTCCTAAACCTAATGTACAAATTGCAAAGTAATGACCTCTTAGTCCTAAAATTGCATAACCAATTAATCCTGCAACTATTGTAGGGACTACTGCAGCAACTACAAGACCAACTGCCATACCTTGGAAAAATTGTGAAGGTGTATGAACAAAAGTTTTTTCACCACCACTTTCAGTCCACTCAGCCAATGGAAAAAACATACCAACTTGAACGGATGCGCAAAGATACATTCCCAACCCGTAAAAGAGAATATTTCCAAATGTATTGTAGCCCATTTCTCCACCTTGGATATTCCAAGTAGTTGCAAGGACAATTAATACACACAGAATTGATAATTGAACTTTAAAAGCTGGAAAAATAAATGGTGCAACTAAACCAAATACCAAAATTCCTATATACAAAATCCAACTATTTTTGCTCATATAAACTCTCTATTTTATCTCTAAAATTTTTATCAACTGTAAAATAATGTCCATTTTCTTCATGAAGACTAGATCCTGTTGAATGATATTCATCTAAATGTTTTTTAAATTTCTCAATATCTATTTCTATCAGTTTGCCATTATCGTCTTTAATTTTAACTTTTCTCACTTCAAGTACTCTCTTTTTCTTGAAAGCTTAAATCTTCTGTAAACTAAAATTAAAACTAATAATAAAAATACTGAACCAATTCTAAATTCTGTACCAAGAATATAGTCAGCAAATTCCTCGAATATTCCTAATCCCATACCGGACATAGCTACTCCAGGTAAATTTCCTAATCCTGCAACAATCACAATCATAAATGATCTTATGGTGTAAGGTAATCCCATGTAAGGGTGGATCGTAAATGTTATTGAAATTAAAGCGCCAGCCACTCCGCATAATGCAGCATTTATACCAAATGTTGCTGCATAAACTTTTTCAGTATCAACACCTAAAATCTTTGCTGCTCTTGCATTTTGAGCTGTTGCTCTTATTGCACGACCTAATTTTGATCTTTTCATATAAACCACTAAACAGATTGCAAAAAGAATACTTATAAAAGCAGAAAATATTTTAGAGTTCGGCAGAACAACATTATTATCAAATAACATAGTTGTACCATACCCTGAATTAGCCAATACAACATCTGCTCCAAATGCAAAGTTCATTAACTGCATGAAAAGAATACTAATTCCAAAAGTTGCTAATATTGAAATAAACAAATCTCTATCTACAACTTTATTTATAACTAATTTGTAAATTGCAATTCCAACAAAATACATAATAATAGGAGAGACAATTACTCCCCAAGCCGGATGAATTCCATATAGATACATAAAATACGCAATGTATCCTCCTAAGATAACAAGGTCTCCCTGTGCAATGTTTATTATATTCATAACACCCCACTGGAGTGCCATTCCATATGCAATTAATGCGAATAATATTCCAAGCAAAAGACCATCAAGACATGCTTGAATGGTTATCATTGGATATTGGAAGACTAAAAAATCCATAATTAATTTTGATTTCTATAAAAAAAAGCCCCCTATTTCTAGGGGGCTTAAATGGTTTATTTTATCTTTCAGACCACTTTGGTACTGGGTGTATTAACTCAGCTGAAGCCCATTTTAATGGAGCAACGACTTTATTTTCACACTTACCAGCATCATCACACATTACTTGGAAAAGTACCATTGGTTTGTCAACATTTTGACCACCAGGTGCAAATTTAATATTTCCATAGAATGTTTGCATGTTAGTTGCAGCAAGAGCATCTCTTACTTTTTTCTGATCAAAAGTATTTGCTCTTTCAAAAGCATCTTTAAATACTAACAATGCAGCTGAAGACTCTGCAGATTGATATGGTGGATCATAGCCAAATTCTTTTTCAAAATCTGCAGCATATGTCATACCATCTTTAAAGAAATCATCTTTGTAAGTTAATGTTTTATGCCATTGTGAAGCACATAATGCATATTGTGAGTTTTTACCATGTTGCTTTGATAATTTTGCAGCATCACAGTGTGTCATTGCCAACATTGGAACATCAACTTTCATTTCTGAAATTTGTCTTATAGCTGTTAAAGCTCCTTTTGTATGACCTGAAACAACCAATACATCTGGCTTCATTTGTTTTACTTTAACTAATGTAGCAGCCATATCATTAAGCTCTTTTGGAAGTTTATCATCGATTATAATTTCAGATCCAGTTTCTTTAGCAGCATCTAAAATACCTAATCTTACGTCTTGTGAGAATGCATCTTGCTCAAAAGCTTGTGCAATTCTTACACCTTTACCACCATTTAACTCAACAGCTGTTCTTATTGCTACATCAAGATATAAGTTTGCTGGTGCTAATACTGCAAATAGATATTTGTAACCTTTTGTAAACAAAGATCTAGAAGCACCGTTAGCCTCAACCATTGGTACACCATATTTTTCAGTTACTGGTGCAATCGCTTTCGTCAAACCTGAACTGTATGGCCCAAGCATGAACTCTACTTTATCTTGTGAGATTAATCTTTCTGCAAGCTGAGCTGCTCTTTTTGGGTTTGACTCATCATCATAATAAATAATATCAAACTTATAAGTTTTCCCTCCAACTTTTACTCCACCCATGCTGTTAATTCTATCAACAGCCATGTTATAGCCGTTTTGAGTATGAACACCATTAGATGAATACTTACCAGTTAAAGAGATTGCAGCACCTAAAATAATCTTATCTCCAACAACTTTTGCAAATGATACAACTGAAGTTGAAAACAATAATGCTATTGCAGAAACAAATGTAATTAAAATGTTTTTTATTTTCATTTATTCCCCTTTAATTATTAATTAATAAAGTATAAACTAATAACAAAATTTATTTAATTGCAAGTGGGAGTAGTAACGCAATACACCTTAGTATTGTTGAGTAAATGCAATAATTATAGCTATCAAAATTATCACACAAGCTGAAATTGTATTTATAATTTTAGGATTAGCTTTGATCCAAACAATTAATTTATTAGCTAAGATTGCATAACCAACTAAAGACATAAAATCTAATAGTACATAAGTTGTAATTAAAATAATAAACTGAATAATATAATTAGAATTAAAATCAATAAATTGTGGAAATATAAATGGAAAAAACATCCATGCTTTAGGACTTGTTCCTGCTACTAAAAATCCATCTTTGTAAAACGAAAAAAAATTTTTATCGGAAATATCTTTTGTATTTATCTCTTTAGGTCTCGATTTATATATATCATAAGCGAGATATGTTAAATAGGCGATACCTAACCATTTTAAAGTATTTAATATTGTTGGATTGTCAGACAAAAAAGAACCAATAACAAAAATTACTAAAGTTGCCTGAATAATGTTTGCAGTTACATCTCCTAATGCAGTCCAAACACATTTTTGAACGCCGTAGTTCATAGAATAAGAAATAATTACAATTCTAGGTGTTCCAGGAGTTATGAACATAAAAATGATTATCTGTAAAAAAAGGATATAATCTAAGGGAAGCATTTCAAGGATAGTCCTAAAAAACCGGGAGCTAAAGATGGCTAGATAGGACTATCTAAAGGTGATAATATCATAGACTTAAGTATTTGCATTAAAATAATATTAGCAATTTGTTGAATTTTGATGAAAAAAAGTCACAGACCTACTACCAGAGTTAAAAATCCAGAGCCATCTCTTGATAGTCCAGATTGGGTCATCTGGGCAGCATGGGCAGATAGAATTACTTTTGAGGAAATTGAAAAAAAAACTGGAAAGACTGAAGGTGAAGTTATTAAAATTATGAGGAGATCGTTGAAACCTTCTTCATTTAGACTGTGGAGAAAAAGGGCTAGCTCGCAAAGTATAAAACATAGAAAAAAATTTGAATATTCAAGAAAGCAGATTAAGTCAAAAATCAATAAAAATGATTACTTACTATAGTAATTTGTGAAACATAACTTATATATAATTTAATGAAAAATATAACAGTCTACTCTGGTCCAATGTGTAACTTTTGTGATGCAGCAAAAAGATTATTAACAAGAAATAACCTTAATTATAACGAAATAGACATATCAACAAAAGAAGGTCTAAGAGACGAAATGACAAAAAGAGCAAATGGACGAAGAACTATTCCTCAAATCTTTTTTGATGACTATCACGTTGGAGGCTATCAGGAATTAAGAGAATTAGAGAAAACTGGAAAACTTTTAAGTTCTTTAGAATAATTTGTTAATCAACAAATGATATTGTCATTCCAGGTTCATTTGCATACATAACATTACCAGTGCACGCAGCTGTACCACCAGTAGCTTCACCGACTGCATTTGTAACATCAAATGCTACTTTTACTGTAGGAAAATCACCAGCTTTAACTTTTAAACCACCTCCTGAAATAATTTTTCTGTATTGAAAGTACTCATCACTACTTCCTATTACGCCGTCATTTGAAACACTTGCACCCAAAGAGTCTACTGATCCATTCATATGATCATTATAACTGGTTCCATCGGGAACATACAAAGTTGAAGATCCCGGAGTACCACCGGTTTGTCCTTTTGCGTCTGTGGTTTTGGTCCCAGACTCACCAGCTTTGGTTGCACAACTTCCTGCAGTTCCAGTCATTGAAAATTGTCTACTCATAGTAATTTGAATGTAAGTATATAAAGTTCCTATTTTTGCTTTTGCAATATTTCCATAAGATCCAGCAGTGGCTCCCGCATTCACCGATGCAATATCTACAGCACCAGATGTACCAGATGGTGATATTGTTAATGCATTTAAACAGTTTGCTGTCGTACTTCCAGTTTCACAAAGTTCAAGTTTTGTCATTGTAACTTTATATTCTGTTGCGGCTCCTGTTGCCGCAAATGAGTTAGACGAGTAAAGCAAAACGTAAAAAATAAATATTGATTTTATTAAATTTTTCATAAATTATTGCTTAGTTAATATTACTGCTCCTTGAACTTCTATTGTCATTGCATTTCTTCTTCTAACTTTATCTTTCATTTTTGCTTCTACATCACCTTTTTCAAACGCAGTTGAAGATAAAAATCCATCTTGAAGTGATGATTTATTTCTTGGTGGATTATAATACACAATTTTGAAATTCTCCTCATCCTCAACCCCTGTCGTATCTATAAAATTCCTTGACGCCTCAATTTGAATGCTTGGAGACAAATTCAATTCAAGAGAAACTAGGTTACCGCCTGTATTTTCAGAGGCTTTATCTTTTTCAAAATCATAATTTTGGATATTAATTCTTGTCCAGGGCATATATGGCAATTGAGATGATAAATTTAGTTCATAACCATCTAATACTTTTTCATTTGTTCCATCTATTTTCTCTACACCAGACAAACCGAGATAGTAATTTCCTGTTAATTCTAAAATAGGAGCTTTTGCCTCAACTCCCAAACTTGTTCTCGCATGACCTTCAGTGTCATAATCAATAAATGCATTCATTCCTGTGATCATTGATTTGTCTGAAGATATATATCTTTGACCATAACCTAGATTTAAAATAAATCTGGTATCATCGTTTACCTCTTGTGTATGTAAACTTATTTGCGAAAAAGAATTCTTGCCATCTGAGCTATCTAATTCTTTAAATTTCAGTATTTCTAATTCAACATCATCATCCTCTGGAAACTCTAAAGAGAATTCAGAATCTCCTCCTAAAGTATTTTCAACGATTGATGAAATTTTTTCTGAAAGCCTGTTTAGTATGTCATTAGCTGCATCTGCATATGCAAAAGTTGTAAATAGAGACAAGCAAATTATAATAGTAATTTTTTTTAATAAAAACATATATATAGGTCTAATTTATTTTTGCTGTAATATCAATTAATTACGTGGTTTAAAAACTAAGCAAATTCCATTATTACAATATCTTTTTCCAGTTGGTTGTGGACCATCATCAAATATATGTCCATGATGTCCTCCACATTTTTTACAATGATACTCTGTTCTAGCATAACCAATATGGTGATCAGTTTTAGTTTCAAAGGCATCTGGAAGAGATTTATAAAATGACGGCCATCCTGATCCACTTTCATATTTTGTTGAGGATTTGAATAATTCGGTATCACAATTAGCACAGTGGTATGAGCCCTCTCTTTTTTCAAAGTTTAATTCGCTTGAACCAGGAGGTTCGGTTGCTTCATTAAATAAAATATTTTCTTGTTCTGGAGTTAAATTTGAATTTTTTTTCATTATAAAAATTTAGCACATGTTTTATGTAAACTGGAATGTAATTCTACTAGTTTGTTAAAATCTACGTTGTATCCACCTCCCAATACACCACATATAGGAATTTTATTTGAGAAGAAATTATCAATTACTAATTGATCTCTTTCAAATATACCATTATCAGAAATTTTTAGTTTACCCAATCTGTCATTATAGTGAATATCAACTCCAGCGATATAAAAAACGAAATCAAACTCTTCTTCATTCAAATATTTTAAGTTATTTTTTAAAATATCAATATATTCTTTATCTTCTAAATTTTCCTCTAATTCAACATCAAGATCACTTACTGATTTTTTTGCTGGATAATTAACTTTCGAATGCATGCTGAATGTAAAGACTTGATTATCATTTTTAAATATTTCAGAATTGCCATTACCCTGGTGAACATCTAAATCAATAATTAATATTTTATTTGCTAATCCTCTTGAGGTTAAATATTTGGCTGCAACAGCAACATCATTAAACACACAAAATCCAGCTCCTTCATTAGATGTTGCGTGATGACTACCTCCTGCAGTATTACACGCTATGCCATAATTTAAAGCTAGCTTTGTAGCAAGCACTGTGCCTCCGGTTGCAATAAAAGACCTTCTAACTACACTGTCAACTAAAGGGAAGCCAATTTTTCTAATCTCGTTTTTATCTAAAGTTTTATTTTTTATTTTATTTATATAATCTTCTGTATGTACTTCTTTTAAAGTTTCTACTGAACATGGCTCTGGAATATTAAAATTTTTAACTATTTTATTTTTAATTAACGCTTTAGCTAATGCACCAAATTTTTTTATAGGAAATTTATTGTCATCATTTAATTGAGCTTCATAATCTTTATGATTGACGACAGGTAATTCCATAAAAATTAGTAGGGACTATATTTCCCAAGGATTATTTTTATTATTGTTGAGATTATATTTACTAATCGCTTTTTCTAGCGTTTGTAATGGAACTTTCTTATCTTCATAAAGCGTGTACAAAGTACTAACAACTATATGTTTGCTATCTACCTCAAAGAAGTCTCTTAAATTTTTTCGAGTATCACTTCTTCCAAAACCATCTGTCCCCATTGCCAAAAACTTATTATTTATATGGCTAGAGATTAATTGTGAGTATGCTCTTACATAATCTGAAGTAGCAATTATAGGGTCGTCATTAGAAATTAGCTGCTGCAAATAATTTTGTTTTTTATTTGCAGGAGACAATGTGTTTTGTCTTAAAACTGATTTAGCATTTTTTTCTAACTCTGAATAACTTGTTATGCTGTATAATCTTGAACCAATTCCATATTCATCTTTAAGTATTTTAGAAGCTTCTATGCATTCTCTAAAAATTGGTCCAGATCCTAATAAATTTATATTTATTTTTTGACTTGATTGATCTTTGAAAAGGTAACCGCCTTTTAAAATTCCATCTTTATTTTTCATATCAATTTTAGGATGTGAGTATTTTTCGTTATTTACAGTAATGTAATAAAATTCATCTTTACATTCTGTCATCATTCTTTTCATTCCTTCATCAAAAATAACAGCTAGCTCACTTGCAAAACAAGGATCGTAGGATTTCAAATTTGGAAATGTTGAAGCAATTATATGACTTTGTCCATCTTGGTGCTGCAGTCCTTCTCCAGCTAAAGTAGTTCGGCCAGCTGTTGCACCAATTAAAAACCCTCTTGGCATTTGATCAGCTGCAGCCCAAATCAAATCTCCAATTCTTTGAAAGCCAAACATAGAATAAAAAATATAAAAGGGCATCATTGGAAAATTATGATTGCTATAAGATGTAGCTGCTGCTAGCCAAGAAGATATAGCTCCGGCTTCATTAATTCCTTCCTCCAATAATTGTCCTGTTTTTGATTCTTGATATTTCAAAATGGAAGTTGCATCTTCAGGTTCATATAACTGACCGTCTGGTGAATATATTCCAATTTGTGAAAATAAATTAGCCATTCCAAAAGTCCTAGCTTCATCAGCAACTATTGGAACAACTCTTTTTCCGAACTCTTTATCTCTCATTATGTTTCCTAAAGATCTTACCAGTCCAGTCGTTGTTGAATATTCTCTGTCACTTTCTTCGAATAAAAAGTTTGAATGTTTATCAATTTTTGGAGTAACTAATTCAACTTCTTTAAAGCTTCTTTTAGGTAAAGACCCTCCTAAAGCTTCCCTTCTTTTTTTTAAATATTTTATTTCTTCAGAATTTTCATCTGGTTTATAAAATTCCATATTTTCTAGTTTATTATCTGAAATATCTAATTGAAAACGATCTCTAAACTCTTTTAATGCATCAAGATTTAATTCTTTTTGCTGGTGGTTAGTCATTTTTGACTCTCCAGCTTTTCCCATTCCATACCCTTTTTTTGTTTTAGCTAAAATAACTGTAGGTTTACCTTTAGTTTTAACAGCCGCATTAAATGCAGCATAAAGTTTTTTAAAATCATGACCTCCTCTTTTTAATTTATCAATTTCATCTTTACTAAGTGAAGAAACCAATTTTAAAACTTCTGGATCCTCTGCAAAAAAGTTTTTAAGGTTATACTCGCCATCTCTTGCCCCTAAAGTTTGATATTTTCCGTCTACAGTTTTAGCAAAACGTTTCAATAACAAGTGATCTTTATCTTGTTGAAAAATCTTATCCCATTCGGATCCCCAAAGGACTTTTATAACATTCCATCCATTAGCTTTAAAGATTGTCTCAAGTTCTTGAATTATTTGTCCGTTGCCTCTCACAGGTCCATCTAATCTTTGGAGATTGCAATTTATAATAAAAGTTAAATTATCTAATTTTTCTCTAGAGGCGATAGATAATCCAGCTAAACTTTCAGGTTCATCCATTTCACCGTCTCCAAATAAACCCCATACTCTTTTATTTGTTTTTAATAAGTTTCTATTTTCCAAATATTTCATGAAACGGGCTTGGTAAATTGCATTAACTAAACCTATCCCCATGGATGATGTGGTAAATGTCCAGTAATCTCTCATCAAATAAGGATGGCAATATGAAGACAGTCCTTGCTCGTTTAATTCCTGCCTATAATGTTCTAAATGATTTTTTGTTAATCTTCCCTCTAAAAAAGATCTTGCATATATTCCAGTTGCACACTGTGATTGATAAAAAATTAAATCTGCTTCATCACCACCTTTAAAAAAATGATTAAATCCAGTTTCAAATACTTCAGCAAAAGATGCATAGCTTGCTATATGTCCTCCAAGCCCACCATAATTTTTATTTGCTTTCATAACCATGGTTAAAGCATTCCATCTTAAAATTGCTGTTATTTTTTCCTCAATCGCTAAATCTCCAGGATAAATTCCTTGATCATATTGAGATATCGTATTTCTGTATGGTGAATATGGAACTGGTGAATATAATACTCTTAAATCTTTTGCTCTTTTCTCAAGTTTTTCTAAAATTATTTTGGCACCCTCTCTACCATGATTTTCAACTACTGCATCAAGAGAGTCTAACCAATCATTTAACTCTTGATTATCTAATTTTTGATTTTGATTAGCTTTAAATTCTTTGCTCATCAAATTAACTATACACAAAAAATTAAAATTTATATCTGTAAAAATTGTCTTAATTTAATTTACTCAATGACCCTTTTTGGTTTACCAGATATAAAACTATCAAGATTCTCTATCATTTGAGTGTAGAAAGTTTCATAATTTTCGGCAGTTACATAACCAATGTGAGGAAGTAAAAGAGCATTCTGTACGAATCTGAGCTTATGGCTTTCAGGGAGTGGTTCTTTTTCGTAAACATCTATGCCTGCACCAGCTATAATATTTGTTGATAATGCTATAATTAAATCATCTTCATTAACTATTTCACCTCTTGAAGTATTTATTAAGTAGGAGGTTTTTTTCATTTTCTCAAATTCTTTAATAGTAATACAATTTCTATATCTATCTCCACCTTGAACATGAATTGATAGAAAGTCTGAATTTTGAATCAAATCGTCTTTGTTACATGGCAACACATTGAGGTCTTTGCATTTATCTAAGTTTAAATTTTCGCTCCAAGCCATAATTTGCATACCAAAAGCTTTACCAATTTTAGCAACTTCAGAACCTACTCTACCCAATCCAAGTAAACCTAATATCTTACCTTTAAGCTCCACTCCAATTGTTGACTGCCAGTAACCTTGATACATATTATCTATTTCCGTTTTAAAATTTCTTGCAAGTCCCAAAATTAATGCCCAAGTCAACTCTGGCGTTGGGTTACTATTGATTTCAGTACCAGTAACCAAAATTTTATTTTTCTTAGCAGCATCTAAGTCTATAGATTTGTTTCTCATTCCACTTGTAACAATTAGTTTTAATTTTTTTAAACTTTCTACTAATTGCTTTGTTATTTTTGTTCTTTCTCGCATTATAAAAAGTACTTCAAATTCTTTCAGTTGTTCTATTGCATCATCCTCATTTTCAAAAGGCTGATTGAAAATTTGAAATTCATATTTTGAAGATAATTTTTTAAGATCAATAAAATCTTTTGCAATGTTTTGATAATCGTCGAGTATAGCTACTTTATGCATTTTTTTTGTTTGAAAGTAATATCCCTGAAATAATAAATATTCCACCGATATAATGATAAAATAGTAATACTTCATCAAATATTATCATCGCTAGAATTGCTGCAAGAATTGGCATTAAATGTAAATAAATTCCTGCTCTATTAGCGCCTATTAAAGCAACACCTTTTATCCAGAAAAAAAAAGAAATTATTCCAGGTAACAAAACAACATAAGATAAAACAAGGATGAAATTTGTATTAATTGTAATTCGATTACCAATGTAAATATAATCTATTGCATACATTGGTATAAGAAATATTACACCAAGACCAATAACAACTTGAAGTAAAGTTATAGGAGATAATCCATAATTTTTTTTCTTTAAAAGAGCAGAATAAAGTGACCAAGATATCATCGCAAATAACGCAAATAAATCTCCTTTTTCAAAAGCTAAATTTTTAAAGACTTCAAAATCTGCTTTAGAAATTATAAATAACACACCTAATAAAGAAAAAATAACTCCGACAACTTGAAAGGTATTTGTTTTTTCTATTTTTAAAATAATAGAGAATAAAATGATCATTACTGGAACAGTAGAAATCATAAGCACGCCGGTAATTACTTGTGTAGTTTTCAAAGAATAAAAAAGAGCTGAATTAAAAATACTGACCGCTGTTATACCTAGAAAACATAAGAGATAAAAATTTTTAAAAATTAATTCTTTTTTTTCAAGCATCTCTTTGTAAGTGAAAGGTAGTAAAATTAGAAATGCCAAGGACCATCTTAATATGTTTAGCGATATTGGAGGTATATCATTTAAACCTGCAATCTTTCCAACTATAAAATTTCCAGACCAAAACAAAGCTGCTAAAAAAAGCAAAATCGATGCAATTATGACATTACTTTTATTTTCAAGCATTAAATAGAGTACTATAAAAGATTACTTTTAACTAAACCTTATTGAACTGTATGGTTGCAGATCTAAGTTAGTATTCTCACCTGAGATCATTTTAGATATAATTTTTCCTGATATTGCACCAAGTGTCCAACCTAAATGATGATGACCAAAAGAATAAAAAACATTTTTATAGTTTTTTGAAGGCCCTAGAACTGGGAGAAAATCTGGTAATGTGGGTCTAAATCCAAGCCACTCATCTTTATGCTCTGGTAAACCATCTAGCATATCTTTTGCGTTTAATATCAAGTTTTTTATTCTAGATTTAGATGGGGAGTTTTCTAAACCTCCAAATTCTACTGTACCAACAACACGTAAACCCTGTTCCATTGGAGTCATTCCAAAACCTCTATTTGCATAAACAATTGGTCTTGAAATTAAATGATCATAATCTTTGAAGTGAACATGGTATCCTCTTTCTGTATCTAAAGGAATATTTTCATGCAATTTATCAGTTAATCTTTTTGAAAATGCTCCACATGCAATAACTAGTTTATCAAAAATAAATCTTTGTGTTTCTGTTCTTAAAACAGGATCTTCTTCATCAAAATCTATATCTTGAATATTTAATTTTAAAAATTTTCCACCTTTGTTAACAAAATTTTCAAACAACTTTATTAAAATTTTTCTTGGATTCCTTGCATGCCTTGCATAATCATAAAATACTCCACCATGATAAAATGGTTTTAAATTTGGTTCTAAATCGTGAATTTCTTTTTTATTAACTAACTGCTGTTTTACTCCCAATTCATCTCTAATTCTAATTTCTAACTCTCTACTCTTCATATTTTGATCGTTCCAAACATAAAGAATTCCATTATTTTCAACTAATTCCCCTAAATCAATTTCATCAAATAATTCATCGAATGCTGGTAATGATTGATCTAAAATTTGATGCATATTTTTAGCTGTATGCATCATTTTTTCTTCTCTACAATTTAATATAAATCTTGCAAACCAAGGAATCATTTTTGGAACATAGTTCCATTTTAAAGCAAGAGGTCCTCTTGAACTAATTAACATTGAAGGAACATCTGCTATGACATCTGGTCTGTTTAAAGGGACAGACGCATAAGGAGAAAAGTGACCAGCATTTCCATATGACGCTGCACTACCAGGCTCTTCTCTATCAAAAAGTGTTACCTGAAAACCTTTTTTTTGTAGAAACAAAGCGTTACAAACACCTTGAATACCAGCACCAATAATCCCTATTTTAAGATTTTTTTCATTCACGCTTTAAATATATTTTTTAAGATATATTTATTATATATGATATTTGATCGCGGGTTTATTTTACTTAGTTGTTATTTGCCTATAGATATTAAGGTTAAGTCGTCACTTAGCTTTTTATCGCCAGCAGTATTAATTACCGTATTTGATATATCTGATAATTGTTTGCTAGAGTCTGTATTAAAATTCTGCTCTATTATTTTTAATGATCCATCTATTCCTAATTCTTCACCTGAACTATTTAAACTTTCAGATAAACCATCAGTGAACGCATAAAATCTGTTTTTTTCTAGCTTAACTTTGTGAGTTATATAGACCGATTTATCCTTTTGAAGTATTACGCCCATAGGTGGTGAATTACTCTCAAATTGTTCATAACTTCCGGATGATGATCTAATTATAGCTGGCTGATGACCTCCATTTACCCATCTTAATTCATCAGTCCTCATATTATATTCTCCCAATATACTAGTAACAAACATTCCTCCAGTTTTAGTTAAAAATAGGTCATTATTCATATGAAACATCATTTCATCTGGATCTACTTGATCTCTAGACATAATCTCAAATAAAGTTGATGCTTTTGCCATCACCATTCCAGCATGAATTCCTTTGCCAGCGACATCTGCGATTATAAAATAAACACTGTCATTATGAGGATAAAAACTAAAGAAATCTCCTGAAACTTCTCTGGCTGCAATATTAATTCCATGCACTGGGTAATTTTCTAAATTTCTTTTTGGTAAAAAGTTTTCTTGAACTTTTACTGCAAGTTTTACTTCATTTGAAATTCTGTCTCTCCATACTTTCCTTTCGGCTTCACTGGTTTCTAGTTTGTTCATCAATCTATTATAATAAAGACCGATTACACCCCCAGCGGTAAATGGATCTTGAGGACCTCTAATTGTTAAATCGCCAGACTCAGATTGTTTTTCTAAAATTGTAATTAAATCATGTTCTACAGAAGTTGCATTGTGTTCTGCAATATTAAGCCCTAGCTCTTCATGCAGTGGGCTTACTCTCAATGGATAAAAGTAATTTAAAATTTTTAATAAAATATATGAACCAAAAAATGAAAATACACCAATTGAAACAATTCCAATAAATTGTACTTTAATTTGTTCTAGTCTGGATAGTCCTGTTCCTAAAATTTCAAGGTCACTAAATAAACCTACAGCAATAGTACCCCAAACCCCTGCTGCCAAATGGACAGGCACGGCACCAACAACATCATCTATTTCAAATTTATTTAAAAATTCATTTACAAAAATTGCAACTACCGCTCCAATAATTCCAACGAATATTGAAGTCACTGATGTCATAGAATTACATCCAGCTGTGATTGCAACTAATCCTGCAAGTGGTCCAAGAATTACATAATAAGGATCTGGTTTTTTAAATAATGCAAATGAAATTCCAAGACCCGTCAGTAATCCAAAAGAAGCAGCTAGAAATGTATTTATTAAAATTAGAGGAACTGCTTCATCCATTGCACCATTACTTCCACCATTAAAACCAAACCATCCAAACCATAAAATTAAAGTTCCCAAAACTGCTAGAGGGAAACTTGAGCCTGTAAATTTTCCTTTATTTGCATCTGAATATTTTCCTATTCTCGGACCTAAAATTAAAACAGCTGATAAAGCAATCCAACCACCTACAGAATGAACTATTGTGCTTCCAGCAAAATCAACAAATCCAATATCTGTCAACCATCCGGTTGTTTTAACTTGTCCAGTTACTGCAAGTAATTGTCTTGTAGCATCAATATTATTTAAATAACTAGATGACCATGCCCAATGACCAACAATTGGATATATAATTCCAGTAGCTATAATTGTAATTATTAAATATCCATTAAATTTCATTCTTTCAGCAACAGCGCCTGACACAATTGTTGCTGCTGTTGCAACAAACATTGCTTGAAAAACAAAGTAAGTCATGTATTCAGCCTGATCAGTTTTAAAAAAGAACAAATCAGTACCAAAATAACCATTATAACTTTTTCCAAACATCAAGCCGAAGCCAAATAGCCAAAAAACTACAACTGCAAGACCAAAGTCAGCAGCATTTTTTAGAGCAACGTTAATACTGTTTTTATGTCTTGATAAGCCTGTCTCCATACACATAAAACCTGCTTGCATTATGAAAACTAATATTGCGCAGTCTATAACCCAAAGAGTATCTACAAATGATTTTACTGATTCCAAATCTATATTCTCCATTATTTTCCTTTAGGTTATTATTAATAGATAATTCATTATATAATTATGATGCTCAAAATAGGTTATTACTCTTTTTTTTTCCAAATATAATAGAAAATATAGGGTGATACAGCTGGGACTATCCCAAACCAAAACCATTCATCCCATCTAAAGCTTTTATCTAGCATTGGACTTTTTAATCCATTCCACCATGTTAAATAACCAATTAAAATTATCCAGGCTAAGCTTAAAGTTAAGTAAATTTTAAAGTTTTTTGATAAACCTCCAGAAAAGATTACTTTTACTTTTTCTAAAATTTCTTGGTAATTCATGAAATCTCTAACAATTACTTCTTACAAAAGTACCGATTGCCGTCATTGTTATTTCACAACTTCCACCAGTTTCTTTTGCAAAGACTTTAAAATTTGTTGCATCATTAGCTATACAAAGTTCATATCCCATTTCTTGAGTAATACTATCCGTGCCACCCAATAAATTAGTTTCTATTGATGTTGAAGTCGAAGATGTTGGTGAGCATGATGTGCCGGTGCTATTTCTATAATACATGCCATTATCGGAATAGTACTCTGTTTGGCCTAATGAGATTTGTTGCATAACATTCTCCGCAGACCTTTTTTTTGCAGAACTTACATAACCATTGTAGCTAACAATACCTACTGCAGCTATTATTCCTAAAATGGCAACAACCACCAAAAGCTCAATTAGGGTGAACCCTGAGCTTTTGGAAGTCATAAAATTTTATTCAGATTAAAAATTACTCAACAGTGATTGTTTTTTCTAAAACATTCCCTGAAGTTGAACATTCCGAATCTACTGTAAAGCAAGTCTTCACATCTATTGAAGTTGTAGAAGCCGCATTTAGATTAACATATCCACCGGTTCCAGTTGAAGTACTACTTCTTACTGCCAAAGCACTTGTCGCGTATGGATTTTTAAAATCAGCAAAGGGTCCGTCAGTTGCTGTAGCTGCAGTAATAACTTTGGCTGCTGTCTTACCGCTGCAAGTTAATTTACCCCCCATAGCTGTACTTTCACCTAAATTACATTTTTGTAATTCTGCAGAAATATACTTTACTACGTTTGCATGAGTTGATTTAGCTGCCTGTTTTTTAGCTCCTGATGTGTAGCCTGAGTATGCTACAACGCCAACTGCTGCAAGAATACCGATAATTGCTACTACGACTAATAATTCTATAAGTGTGAAACCTTTATTATTTTTTTTCATAAGTTAAGATCCTATATTTTATAAAAATAAGTATATACATATAAATTATATCTTTTAAAAGGCAATATCTATACTGTAATAGTATTCAAAATGGGTCATTTTTGTTGATTTAGCAAGGAAATTTAATAAATATTAATATTTATGTCATATAAAGTTACAGAAGAGGGCAACATATCAACTGTTCACCTAGATGGTGAAATAGATATGGACGTAACTGAAAAAGCAAAAGAGATAATAATGCCTTTAATTGAGGCGAAAAAAGAAGTTCATCTTAACTTAAAAGAAGTTCAATACATGGACTCATCTGGAATATCAGTTTTAATTGAAAGTCACCAGAAAGCAACTGAGCTTGGAACAAAAGTTATTCTGAAAGAGATAAGTAAATCAGTTTTAAAAGTAATTATGATGGCAAAATTAGAACAAATTTTAAACTTGGACTAAGCAATGAATGTAGCAATCAAATCTATAACAGAACAAAGGGATTTTGTTGTAAGTTCTTCGAGTTTGAAGCAGGTTAGATCATTCTCAAGAGAAGTATTTGAAAAAGTAAATATTGATCAAGATTTAAAAGACGAGTTAGTTTTAGCTATTGCAGAGGCTGCACAAAATATTGTTAAACATGCTTATCAAGGTGAAGATACTGAAGACAAAATGGAAATTAAAATTTCATTAGAAAAAGGACATCTTGAGATTGGTTTTTTTGACAAAGGAAGACCCGTTGAAGAAAAAAATGTAAGACATAGAAAAATTGATGATATTAAACCAGGTGGATTAGGAACTTTTTTTATTCAACAAATAATGGATGCAGTAGTTTTTAAAGAAGGTGAAAAACCTTGGATTAATCACTTAGTTCTTACAAAAAATTTAAATTCTTAACCACCGATAATCGCACCAACATTAAAGATTGGTGAATACATGGCGATCATCAAGCCACCTATCATTGTACCCATAAATACAATCATGATCGGCTCAATTAAGCTAGACATATTGTCTACTGCAGTATCAAATTCTTCTTCATAGTAAGAAGATACTGAAGTAAACATTTCATCTAAATTTCCTGTTTGCTCACCAACAGAGATTAGCTGACTGAAGGTAGGTGGAAAAACCGGTTCTTTTAAAAATAATTTTGTAAGTGTGTCTCCTGAAAAAACTCCTTTTTTAACATTTTCTAATGCTTGAGTTACAACATCATTATTACTTACTTGTTTAGCGATTTCTATACTTTCTAAAAGGTTTACCCCTGCTGCACTAAGATTACCCATTATTAATGCAATTCTAGCAATCAATGATTTTAAAATCATATCGCCAAAAACTGGCATTTTTAAAACTCGTTGGTGCCACTTGTATCTAATTGCAGGAATTTTAGTTGTGGTATATTTAAATACAACAAAACCTATTATTGATACTATTCCAAGTGTTAGTCCACCAGCACCTCTCATAAAATTACTTGCATTCATTATGACAGCTGTTGGGGTAGGTAATGCAACACCCATTCCCTCATACATTTCAGCAAATACTGGAACAACTTTAATTAACATGAAAACCATAACTGTTATTGCAACAGTAAACATAACTACTGGATAGGTTAATGCACTTTTAATTTTCTTTTTAACTTTTTCTCTTTTTTCTAATGAATCTACTAATTTTAAGAGGAAATCATCAAGTTTACCGCTGGCCTCTCCAGCTTTAATCAAATTTATATAAATATTATCAAATATCTTTGGATATTTTTCAAAACATTTAGAAAGAGTTATACCACCTTCTAAACTTTTTCTAATATCTTCAATAATTTCTTTCATAGTAGGGTGTTCTATTTGGTCTCTAAGCATCGTTAAAACATTTAAAATTGGCAAACCTGCTTTTACCATTGTTGCAAATTGCTTAGAGAAAAGCATTACATCCGCTGGAGTGACTTTTTTTTTACCAAAAGAAAAGCCACTTTTTTTGCCCTTTTCTTTTTCGGCTTTTTTCTTTTTAACTTTGATTAAGTTTGTAATTATTATTTTTTGTTCTTTAAGTTTAAAAGAGGCTTCTTCTTGATTTATAGCCTCTATTTCACCTTCAATATATTTACCTGCAGATATTCCTTTATAAGAAAAAGTTTCGGCTGACATTTGCTACTCCATAGAGAGAACTCTATCATACTCTCTAAAATTAAGATCACCTGTTAGAATTAATTCTCTTCCCATATCTTGCATTGTCCTAAACCCTTCATTTGAAGCAATTTCTTTAAGCTCAGGGGTTGTTGCTTTTCTTAGGATTGCCTCTTTAATTGGTTTTGTAACATTTAAAATTTCATAAATACCCATTCTACCTTTATAGCCAGTATCTTTACATTTAGGACAGCCACTACCCTTTTGAACTTTTGCCCTTGAAGCCTGTTCAACTGTAAATCCCAAATCAGCTAAAGCCTTAGGTGTTATGTCTTCATCTGGCACTCTACACTCTGAGCAGGTTTTTCTTGCTAATCTTTGTGCCAAAACAAGTGAAACGGCTGCACTGATCAAATAATCGGGTGTTCCCATGTTTTGTAACCTTGTAATGGTACTTGGTGCATCATTAGTGTGAAGTGTGCTAAATACCAAGTGACCTGTTAAGGCTGCTTTCAATCCAATATCAACTGTTTCTTTATCCCTCATCTCACCAACTAGAATTATTTCTGGGTCTTGTCTTAAAAAAGATCTCAGGGCAGTAGAAAAGTTAAAACCAATATCATCTTTAATTTGAACTTGTCCAACACCATCCAATTCATATTCGACAGGATCTTCTGCAGTTAAAATATTTAGGTGAGGTTTAGAAACTTCTTTTAGAATACTATAAAGTGTTGTTGTTTTACCTGATCCAGTAGGACCTGTTACAAGAACCAAACCTTGTGTTCCATGAATTGCTTTTCTTAAATTTTTTAGATCTGTTTCTTCAAAATTTAGTTGCTCTAAACTAATATCTCCAGCATCTTTATTAAGAACCCTCATTACTATTCTTTCATTAGTTGCTGTTGGTAAAATCGAAAGACGAAGATCAACTACTTTGCCATCAATTTTAAAAGGTATTGCTCCATCCTGAGGCAATCTTCTCTCAGCAATATCTAGCTTACCCATAATTTTAAATCTTGTAACTACAGCGCCATAATTTGAATGAAGAAATTTTTTGAAATGTTCTTGTTCTTGTAGAATTCCATCAAGTCTATATCTAACTCTTGAAGTAAATCTATATGGTTCAATATGAATATCAGATACTCCTGATTTAATTGCTTCTGCTACTACAGCTGTACTAAATTTTATAACCTCAGATTCGTTTTCAATAGCTTCAATATCTTCCTCAGGTGGTTTTTCTAAAACTTCAGCTTGTTCATCAACATCGTAGTCAAATGTTTTTGTTTTTTCTGCATTTGTTTGTCTGATGTCAGATATAGTTCTTTCACCATCAGCTAAAAGTTTATCAACGAAACTGGAAATATCTGAAACTTTAGCTGCATGAAGCTCAATATCCATTTTTGTTATAGTTCTCAAATTCCTCATCAAACTTAATTTGGAAATATCTGAGATTGCTATATGCAAAACTTTGCCTTCGATTTTGAAAGGCGCAATAAAATTCATATTGATATAATTAGAAGGAAGCACCGCTTTTAGCTCGTCAGTTACCTCAACTTTTGATAAATCAATCACATCTAAAGATTGATCTTTAACGAGAAGATCTAAAATCTTTTCTTCATCAGTCAAGTTTAGTTCGAAGACAGCATCTAACTGAGATTTTTCACCATCCCCTGATATCTTTTTAATCTCAGCTAAATCTTTTCCAGAAATAATATCTTGGTCAATTAAGATATTAATCAAGTTTATTTCAGATTCTCTACTTATATTAATCATTATAAAATTCTTGGTGCAATAAATACTAAAAGCTCATCTAGATTATCAGAGTTTGCTTTGCCTTTAAAGAGATTGCCTATCACAGGCATATTTCCTATTGCAGGAACTTGATTTTTGTTATTTGCAATCACATTTTTCTTAATACCACCAATTACAACTATATCTCCATCTGCAACTAGTAATTTAGTTACAATTTCCATTTTATTAATCGGAGGTTCGTCAGATGAAGCTGTTCTATTTGGTGTATCGTTATTCACTTGAATAGTGAGTAGAACATTTCCATCACCAATGATACTCGGAGTTACTTCTAATTTTAAAGCCGCTTCTTTAAAAGAAGTTGATGTAGTCCCGTCAGATGTAGTTTGGTAAGGAATTTCCTCACCTTGAGTAACTGTTGCAACTTGATTATCTAAAGTGAATACCTTTGGATTTGAAATTGTTTTACCCATTCCCATGCTTTCCAATGCAGTAATCTCAGCTTTTAAAACTCCTGAACCTGTTCTTCTTAAAATACCTATTCCACTTGTTGCTCCAGTTACCGGGAAATTAGACAATGTATCTGAAACACTACCTAGTCCAGCACCATCTCCAGGAACAGTTCCAAGCTCACTTCCTGAACTTGTGCCCGCAACACCACCTGCAACATTTCCAGCTCTATTATAATATCCACCAAGTCTAGCGCCTAAAGCTCTTTCAAAATCTGAATTTGCTTCTACTATAAAAGCTTCAATTAAAACTTGTTTTGTTCTTATATCAATTTCTTTAATAACTTTATCTACAACATCTAAGTCTTTTTCTTTACCTCTTACTATAATTGATCTTGTTGTGACCTCTTCTGTTATTTGTATTGGAGTGTAAGAACTTTCTCCTGTAGTGGATGTAAACAATTCTTCAATTGTGGCTTTTGCTTGCTTTGGTGTTATATAATATAGTCTAAATATCTCTGAATATATTGGTTCAACACTGTCCTCTAATTCAACTTTCTTTTTTACAGCTTGCGCCCTTTCAGATTTATAAGTTTCTTGAGCAGTTAAAGTTTCTGGTGAGTGTACTCTTATTAAATTACTTGCAACATCCACATCAGATGCATAATTTTTCATATCTAACAAAGCCTGAAAAGCTTTATCCCATGGTACATCAATTAATTCTGCTGATATAGCCCCAGCTACTTCATCTCCAACTAAAACATTAATCTCTCCAATTTTACCCATTAATTTCATAGTTTCTTTATAATCTAAGTTCTTAAATTTAAGTGTTACTCTTTGTTTTAATAATGGGTAGTCGTCTGGAATAATTAAATAATTTCGTTGAGCTTCAGAAGATATTTTTTTTCTTTTGCCTAATTTTTTTCCATCTCCTTCAATAGGTTTAGGTCCCATTTCAAGAGTTTTTGATATTTCTGATTGTCCTGATTTTACAACATCTTTATTTTTTATAAGGGGAACATTGTGTTTAAAAGGCTTGTCATATTTTTTCATATTTTGACATGCGTTAAGCACAAACAAAAATAAAACTAAACCAATATATGTAGATATTTTTTTAATAATCATCTGCCTCTCTTAATTGATTATTAAAATCAATAATCATATATTTACCATCATCTTTTTTAAAGATAGCTTCTGTTAATCTTAAATCAACTAATTGAATTGGCCCTAAATATTGACCAAGTGTAAGAGTTAAAACTTCTCCTCCAGAATTAACTAATGAAATATAACTATGATCTTTACCTGAAATCAAACCTACTAATTTAAAATTATATAAGCTCAATTCATTTTCTTGCTCTTCTTCTGGTATATTTCCTGACATCGAGCTAGTTCCTTCATTGCCAGCAAATGGATCATTTAAAGGAACTTCGTCTTCTTCTTGTAATTCTTTAGCGATTTCTTTTGCAGCGTCTAATACTTCTTGTTTTTGATCATGATTATCTGCAAAAGAAGTTTTTGATATTAAAAGAAATATTAATATGAATAATATTTTAGAAAAATTCATTTGGTAACCCTACAATTGTTAATTCTCCAGTTGCAACTATCGCTCCAGTTGAATCGTTTTGTACTACACTTATAGTCTCTTTGTCAAAATTTAACATTTTATTCTGTCTAGACACTGCTCTTTTAAACTTAATGTAACCTAAGAAATTTCCCTTAATTTCATAATCTACTGGAATTTTGTAGTACGAGACCATTTCTTTTGTCAGATTATTTTCTGCTTGATCTGTGACCCCGCCTTTTAAAACTGGCTTTGGTTTTTTCTTTTCAATTTTAGAAATCACAAGACCATTTACTGCAGCGTATTTACTAAGGCTCTGATATAGATCTTCAACTTCAGCTTTTGAATGAAATAAAGTTGATGTTTTTTCAAAGTCAGGTTTCATTTTTTTAATTCTTGCTTTGAAAGTAATTATCTCATTTTCAAATTGTGCAATTTCATTTTGCTTTAAAATTTTATCATTATATTTTGCTTTTCTTTCTTTAACCATCGGATTTAAAATGATGTAATAAATAATTAAAAATAATACGATTGCTCCAAAACCAGAGCCAAATTTAATTAAAGTTTTCTTTTCAACAGAAGCTAGCTTCTGTTTTAAATCATCCATTGTAATATTTTTTAAATCCATTAAACGCTCTCCAATACACAAGCTATTTTAAAGCCCTTCATAGTTTGCGAATTTTGCTGTTCATTAGGTAATGTCATGCTCGCTAAAGATGCTTGCGATATAAGCTTCTTATTATTTAAATTACTAATGAGTTTTAAAATGTCTTGATCGCTAAATGCTGATCCTTCGATTATAACTAGGTCTGCCCCATTATATTCTATAGACTTAAACTTAACTCTTTTAGGTACTGCTGATGCAATTTGAGCCAAAACTCTGAAACTTACAGTTTTATTTGACTTAATTGATTTGCTAAGTTGCAAAGATTTTAAAATAATTCCAATTTCTTTAGCATACTTATTTTTCTCTAAAGTTTTTAATTCATGAGTTTGGACAATTTCATCGTAATCGACAATTTTTTTATTTAAATCAGTTATTTGCCAAAAAGCGAAACCAAAAAGTACAATGTATATAACTGCAACAATTCCAACAACTCCTTTGAAAGCAAAATTTGAAAAAGCTTTTGCCTTTTTTTGCGCAATCATATTTTCTCTATTAGGTAATAAGTTTATATTCTTAACTGCGGTTACAAATTTATAGTATCCAAATACGTCAAGTTTTCTAAATGCCAATCCCATCACAGTTGAAAAATATGAACGATTGTCAATTTTTACATCGTTTTCTAATTGAGCAGGAATTTTAATTCCTTCAAATGGATCAAATAAATTATATCCTGTATTGACCATATTTTTTCTAAAGCTGCCTAAATAATCTTCTACATTTTGCAAATTAGATACTACTTTTAAGTTTCTAATCCTTTTTTCATATTTCTGTTCAAAATCCTGCACAGCTTGTTTAACTTGAGTCATGTATCTTCTTACTAAAGCGTCCATTTCCTCTTGGTTATTACTTTCTTGGAGTGTTTTTCTATCCTGTGATCTTATAAAAATATCCGTTATGATTGGATTGTTCTCATATAGTATCATTACATAATTCTCATCGAAACCAAATTCCAAAACTGCTGTTAAATTAGAATCTTCAATGGATCCTGCAATTTGATTAATTTGATCTACTGCAGATTTTAGTGCAAAACATTTAACATCAATAATTACTGCATTAAGCCCACCTTTTTTAATAATATCTGTGTAGCTATTTATGTCTGATAGCTTTGAAGCTACAAATAAAATATCCATAGTATTTCCAGTTTTGTCTCTATTAATTACTTGATGAAATATTGAATAATCATTTAAATTATCTGTTAACTGAACTAAATTTTCCCATAGTGAGTCTGTATCTATTGCTTTTTTTAATTCTTCATCAGTCATTAAAGGTGCAGTAACTACTCTTATAATTGCACTAGTGACTGGAATTGCTATTGCAGCATTTGTTGTTGTAATTTTCGATTTTTGTAAAGCTAATTTTAATTCATCAGCGACTTTATCTGGATTTTCTAAAACTGTTCCATTTTCAGGTATGCCTTCAAATTTATGTACATAAAATCTATCTAATACCCATTGATTAGCCTTGTTACTTGAAACTTGTGATAATCTTATTTCATTAGATGTTAATTCAACACCTAAAATCTCTTCTCCTTTTATAGCTTGCTTGCCTAGCCTCTTCTTTAAAAATTTATCAAAAAATCCCTCTTTCTTCTTTTTGCCATCAGCTGCCTGAGGAACTGGAGGTGTGTTGCCCTGTTCCTTACTTTTCTTTTTGAATAGGTTTGCAAAAGGATTTTTCATAATTTTTTTTTTAGATTTTAACTATATACTCAACTTTTACTAGAATAAAAACTTAGTTATCCAGTTTGGGGCATTTAGTAAAATTAATTGGTAAATTATGTATAATTTATAGTAAATATATAAGTATGTTTGAAAAGTTAGAAGAGCTTGCAAAAAATAATAAAAAAATATCTGATTTCCACATTAGATCGGGCTCCCCATTAGCCTATAGGCAAACAGGTGAAATTATAAAAGTCGAAGAAGTAATGGTAACGGCCCAGGATTTAAAAGATTTATTGTCTATGAATTGTAATGAGTACGAACTTAATAAGTTCGATAAAACACATGAACTTGATACTTCGGTTACATTAAGTGGACTAAGATTTAGGGCAAATTTTTATAAAACTATAAATGGGCCTGCTTGCGTTTGTAGAAGAGTAGAAAGTAAAATTCCTGATATGGATCAGTTTAACTTACCACAATCTTTATATGATATTGTAGATTTTCATAAAGGCTTGGTTTTGGTCACAGGTCCAACTGGATCTGGAAAATCCACTACACTTGCAGCAATTGTAAATGAAATTAATAAAACACGAACAGCAAATATTATAACTGTTGAAGACCCAGTTGAATTTATTCATAAAGATAATAAAAGTATTGTTTCACATCGAGAAGTTGGAAAACAAACTGAAACTTTTGCTGCTGCATTGAAAGCTGCTTTAAGAGAAGATCCTGATGTAATTTTAGTTGGAGAAATGCGAGACCTTGAAACTATAAGTTTAGCATTAACTGCTGCTGAAACAGGTCACTTAGTTTTTGGAACATTACACACTAGTGGAGCTCCAAGCACTATAAACAGAATAATTGATGTATTTCCGCCTGAGCAACAAGAACAAATTAGAGCACAAATTTCTACATCATTAAAAATGGTTGTTACTCAAAGATTACTTAAAACAAGAGATGGGATGGGTAGAGTTGGCGCATTTGAAATAATGAAATGCACAGCACCAATTCAAAACTTAATAAGAGAAGCAAAAATTCACCAAATTCCAAGTATTATGCAAACAGCTGTTAGAGAAGGAATGATTACTATGGAGAAATCTCTTGAAGAATTAGCAAAATCTGGGAAGATAGATCCTGGTGCAGCAAGATCAGAACATTAAAGGTTTTACTATTTTAGAATTGCTAGTTGTTATAACAATTGTAGCAATTGTATCCGCTGTTGGTTATCCAAATTTTATGAAGTGGAGAGAAGATAGAGAGATACGTGCTGCAATGGAGTCAGCAGCAACAATGTTATCTTCAATTAATAATTTATCACAAAGAGGCAATTTCCCTTTTGTTCAATTAAAAATTACACCTAATGGAACAACTAATACAACAATAACAAGTAAAGGTATGAATGTTAAAACTTTATCTACAAGATTAAATAGTGGGAGTGTAATTGATTGCAGTTTAACAAATAGTGGTTATTGGGATAATCATTTGGTAGATAAAACCACAAAAGATGTATCAACACATATTAATGCTGAGGGCTCAGTTTGTTTTTCGCAGGATGGCACTCATTACAAAACTTTAGGTAAATTAAATTCAAATGTGAATGTTACTGTAGAAGGTAGGATTACTAATCAATATTTAATCATTTGTTCTACATCTAATGCATCAGGCAGTGGCAAATGTCCCACCAATCAGGCAGATGGTTTGAAACAACCCGCATATTTGGTAGAGTGGACAAGATTTGGTAACATAAGCAAATTTAAATGGAGTGGTAGTGGTTGGAATAGACAATAAAATTAAAAAAGGCGAAAAGGGAATGACATTGCTTGAGGCACTTGTCTCAACTGCAATAATAGGAATTGGTTTTGTTGCTGTTTTTCAAATGGTAAACTATTCAGTCCAATCTATAGATGTGTCTGGTGAAAGAACAAAAGCTAATTATTTAGTTTCAATGGTAGCAGAAGATCTTATTTCAGAAAAAGAGTCTAATTCTCCGACAAAAGACGTCAAATTCATGGATTACTTAATAAGTAATAAGAATAGCTCAAATTCATCATGGAGAATGGGATCATGTTCATCGGGATCGAGTACCACAGGAAATTTTACTAATGCTACTCAAAATAAATTTAAAAAGTGGGATGATCGTTTCTCGACGCGGAGAATTAAATGTAAAGGAGCACAAGATATAAAATATCTAAAAGTTTTTGATATTTGCAACAATAATGCCAGTGGGAATAATTGCACTTACAATAATACAAGAAATTATAACGGCACAGGAATATATGAAAAATGGATTGTTGGAAAAATGGAGGTCAATCTTAATAGTGGTAAAAAGAAAAAGTTTTTATATTTCCAGATTGATTAATGAAAAAAAAATTATCTAATATTGCTGGTGTTACATTAATTGAAATTCTTATTGGGATATTGATTTCAGTAATAATGATGGGAGCAATGTTCACATCTTATACTGTAGTTAATAACACATACTCTCAAGTTACTGATCGGGCAAAAATTTCAACTGCTGGAAGAGACGTTGTTGGAATGATTATGAGAGATGTTAGAAACGCTGGTTTTAAATATTTTGGAGATAATATTAAAACAACTAATGCTCATGCTCCAATTCTCATTACCAAAAGCTCAAATTTCAATACTAGCTGTGATAAAATAGATATTGTCTATGGTGGTGTGAATTATAATGCCACTAGAAATCCTAAATATCAGTATGAAAGATTTAAAGTAACTTATGAATGTAAAGCTTCAACAATTCCAGATAAAACTTCACCTAAACTAAGTGGCGGCGGTTATCCACCAATAAAAGCTTTTGCAATTTATAAAACTAAAGTTAAATGGAATAACACCTCGAATAGTTGGGATAATCCATCAACTGATGGAAATGATGCAACTTATCCATCGCAGTTGATAGTAGATTATATAGTTGATTTAATATTTAATCCAATTGATGAAACTGGGGTTTTAATAAGCCCTCCTCCAACTCCCACAAATTCCAACAAAGATAAATTATATAAAATTAAAACTATTGATATCGCAATGACAGTAAGATCGACAAAAGATTTTTTTAGGACATCTAAAGTTAGAAAAGTATTAGCGATGATTGATAAAAAAAGAGACAAATCAAAAACTGATAAATATTTAAGAGATACTATTGTAGTAACGGCTCATGCTAGAAATTTAGGATTAGAATAATGAAAAAAAACGAACAAGGATTTGCATTAGTGTTATCATTAGTTTTGATGTTAGCAATGTCATTAATGGGTGGAGCTTTAATTGTTATTTCAGCAGGAGATCACCGTAGCAATAATAAGAGTGATGAATACCAGCAAACTTTCTATGTCGCAGAAACAGCTTTGATTGAGGGTGAAAAATATGTTCTTAATAAATTTTTAGGACCTTGGAATACATCTAACCATAAAAGAGATACTTCAAAAAGAGCTTTGCCAGCAAATCAAACTTCTGTTTGGAACGGCGCAATGACAAAAAAAAATTATACAACAAGTGACAGCTTCTATTTTAATACTAGTACAAATTGTTATCAAAGTTTCTCAGAAATAGACAAAAGTACTCTTAAAGTTGTTGCATCCGAAAGTTGGAATTTTGGAAAAGTCTTAAGAGATAGTTTTAATACTAATGCATCAAACCAAGAAAAAACTGAAGCTGAGAGATTGCAGTCTTATTATTATGAGTTTTTTATATCGAGAATTGGAGCTGCACCTTTTAGAGGATACGGATCAAGCGTTAAAAAAGGCGCTACAGACAAAGGAAACGATGGAATGGCCTATAGAGTTTATGGTTGTGGTATAAAAAAAGATGATGACAGAATGATTGTGGCACTAGAGAGCACTATTGTTCTTCCAAAATAATTTATAATAATAAATTAATTTTGAGACAAAAATAAAGGTATAATGTATTAATTATAACTAATTATGAAAAGATTAGTCCAATTTTTTATAATATTCTTTCTATTTTCAGTACCTGCTAATGCTGCGTGTGATTTTATGATTAAAATTGGTGAGAAAGGCACAAAAGTATTTGAAAAGTTTGCAATTCCTCTGCCTGGTTTTAAAGGAATGTGGTACATGCCTGTTCAATCTCCAGAGGTTTGTCCAAATGATAATTTAAACGAAAATATTGCAGTAGAATATGTATTTTTAGGAGATAAACATGAACAAGCTAAATTAGCAGCTATAAGAATAATTGTTCTTAATGATGGAAATAATACTGAAAACAATAAATTAACATTGATGAATTATGCTAAAAAAGTTTATGGAGATTTTGATACTGGTCAAAATCCTGAAATATTCAACAGCTATAATATTTGGGAAAACGGACAAAGTATTGTCATCTATAAAAGAATGTTAGATGCAAATGATTTAATTGAAGAAGAAATTATGATTACAAATTTGGAATATGATAAAAAACTAGGTTTATTCTTTAACGAAATTGAAGCAGAAGCAGAAGGGTTTGATAAGAAGGAATAATGAATAAGATAAAAATTTTACTATTTAAAATTTTATTTTCTTTAATACTTTTAAGTAACTCAAGTTACGCAAAAAATATACCACCGGGTTCAGGGATTGGGGATGTTCCAGCAAATATATTAATCTTACTCGATAAATCTGGAAGTATGAGTGTCCGTATGACCAGTGGATCCGGATTTATGTATCCTTACGCTTCAGCAGCTGATAGCAGTGGAGATCTTTATATTGGACAATACTGGCGTTATGGGATTAAAAAATTCAATTACTCTACTGCAACTGTAGATACAACTTTTGCATCTAATGGAACATATGTGGGCTCTGGTAGTTGTAGAAGTTATTATCCTTTAAATATGAAAATTCATAATGGATATTTGTATGTAGCCTCTTATTATGATCACAGAGTTTTCAGAGTAAATATATCTACTGGAGCATGTGACTGGAATCACTATATCAGATATCCAAGAAATATAGCCATTGATACTGGTAACAGCATTCTTTATGCAAATGGGATATATGGAAATGCGGTCGTTCGAAATTTATCTACAAATACAAATATAAATTGTTCTTGGTCTGGTAATTTAAATGGTCAAACCAGATATGGTTCAACAGCAGTAGATGCATCTGGAAATAACTTTTACAGCATTAGTTACTCTAGAATGTACAGATTTACAATAAATCAGTCTACAAGATGCCCAAATACAAATTATTCAGCACAATGGTATTGGGGTGGAAGTTATTCTTTTGGAATGGATAATCATCCCTCTGATGATAACATTTTGTATTTAAACAATTATTACTCTCACAGAGTTGAGAAAATAACTTTAAATTCTTCTAAAAATAAAGTTCAATCTAGAAAGACAGCAGGAAGATGCTGTACTGGTAAGTCATCATCAACAAATATTAGAATGTATTACCCATGGGGTGTATCAGTAGATAAAACAAATAATAGAGTGATAAGTACTACATATTATAAAATGTCAGTACATGCGTTTGATCTCGATCTAGGTTTTTTAAAAGAATTTGGTGGATCTAGTGGAACAAGAATGGATGGTGCAAAAGAGGCTATAAAAGCAATTGTTACTGACTCATCTTTAACTGCAGGAGTTAACTTTGGTTATGCTTATTGGTCATCAGGTGGAGCTGGTTTTAGATCTTGGAGTGGAAATATTACAACAGGAAGAGCTAATCCCTGTAGTTCTCGAGCATGCTTAAAAGTAAGAGTTCATAAACAAGGTGCCTCAAGGATAAACCAAATAATTGGAAGTTTAAACCCTGGTGGCGGAACAAATGCAGATGACTGGGCTAGAATTGCTGAAGAGTATTATCTGAGCAGTAGTTATTCTCCAATTGATAAAAATTTATCCTGTCAAAATAGCTATATATTGGTTATTGGTGATGGTGATTGGTACAATCATAGCAGAGCTCAAAGTAGAGTTGTCAAACTTTTAAACAAACACAAAATTAAAACTTTTACCGTTGCATTTGGTGGAGGGTTATCAAGCAATGGTATTAGAAATTTCAGAAGAATGGCCCAAGCGGGTGGAACTAATGATGTTATAATTGCAAACACAACAGCATCGCTTAAATCACAATTAAAAGCAGCGATATCACAGGTTATTGCATCTAAACTATCTTTTACTGCTCCTGCAATTACAGCTACTATAGAAAAAGGTGGATCATTATACCAAGCACAGTTTGATTATATCCAAAATAAAGAATGGCAAGGTAAATTAACAAGAACAAAATTAAATCCAGATGGAAGTTTAGATCTTAATGATAAAGGAAATTGGGATGCTTCAGACAAACTTGAAAAAAGAACAAGTGCTAGAAAAATTTGGAGCCAAGTGCCTGGGGTAGATTATAGAACAAATTATAATAACTTTGTTGATACTAATTGGAGTTCAATAAACACGCTATTTGAGACAACAGGAAATGAAGTTGCTGGATATCATAATAAAACTGATAGTCCATCAAATACACAAAGATGTAAAAATGTTTCTTCGGTCAAAGATGCTGTCAGTGGTGTTAACGAGGATGATATTAAAGGACTAATTAATTTTATTAGAGGTAAAGACTATTTTGATTACGATGGTGATTGTAATTTAACTGAGAAAAGACCTAAGGCATTGGGAGATATATATCATTCTGAGTTGGTGGTTATTGGAAATCCAGAAGCTGAAACTGCATTTGTTGGTTCCAATCAAGAATCTTATTGGAGATCTATTAAAGGATATGATGCATGGGCAGCTTCTGTAAAAAGAGATGAAATCATTTATGTTGGTGCCAATGATGGAATGCTTCATGCATTCAATGCATCAAATGGAGAAGAAGAATGGGCATTCGTTCCTCCATTGTTAGCTGCATCTTTCCCAAGCATGGTTAATGTTAATTTAAATAGATCTGTTGGTGGTTCAAATGCAATTTATGGTGTAGATGGATCGCTGGTTGCACACGATATGTATTTCAAAAGTGCATTTGACAGCTCTAAACAGTGGCATACTATTTTAATGGTGCCGTATGGAAGAGGTGGTGGAGGTTTTTCTGTTTTAGATGTTACTAATCCTAAGAAACCTTTACATCTATACTCAGTTTTAAACGATAAAACTAGACGTGAAGTTCATATAATGGATCATAATGGAACGATAAATACATATAATTACATCCCAACATCATGGCCATTAAGCCAAATGGCAGAGTCAATTGCAGTCGGTGCAAGTCAATCAACTGATTTTACTTGTAAGACAGATCAAAGCACTAAATGTCAAACACACAATGTTTGGACAATACCTAATGTAACTTTATCAAAATCAGATTTAAGAATTACAATAGATGATAAAAATTATACAAGCTTTAGTGTTACTACTAATCTTCAAGGCACAGAGATCAGATTAAATAGAAATTTAACGTATTATGGTGGCGATCCAGGGGATGCATCAAAATCAAGCACAAATATGGGTGTATATTTAAGACCAGGTTCTGTTAATACTGGAGTAACGACACAACCAGAATATGATTATAGTCAACTTGGTGAAACATGGTCAGCACCTAGAATTTTAAGACTACCTAACAGTGGTGCAGGAGATACAAATATTGAGGATGATATTTATGTAGCTGTAATGGGTGGAGGATTTGGAACTCAATACGAAGGAGTTGGCTCTAATTTAACTATAGTAAATCTTGAAGACACAAGTTTCCCAGGAAGAATTCATAAATCTATCCCAATTGATGATTTAACAACTAATGATATTGTTAATTCTACTCCTGGTACACCAGTCGTTATTACACCTGATACAGCAAGAGGAGTGAATTATAGAGGAGCCTTAGTTTACATAAATGATTTAGAAGGAAAAATTACGAAGTTTAATTTAACTAATATGTCTGATGACGGTGCTGGAAGCGCTATTTCGTTATATGATAGCACAACATTATTTACTGCAGGCTCTAATCAAACAAATGGTAGATATATGTATCATTCAATGGATGCAACAATTGGTCAAACAACAAACTCGTTGTGGTTATATACTGGTACTGGAGACTATGAAAGAATTGGATCCACTAATAAAGGAACAGATAATTTAATGCTAGGAATTAGTGATCCTCATTACCCATCTTACAGAGATGTAGCTGTTGCAACTAAAGCATCAGATTTAACAAATTGTAAAAATACAACTAAAGATACTACGGGAGCTAAATGTCCTCAAACCCCTAAAGATGTTGGATGGTATATAACCTTAGATGATTTCCAAAAAGTTACAGCGGAGCCAACGGTATCTAGTGGTTTAGTATATTTTCCAATATATAAACCTAGCTCATCAGTTAATAAATGTAGCTTAGGTGATGCATTTATTTGTGGAGTAGATGATGAATGTGGAACAAATGTATCAAATAAACTTGGATCATTTAGGAATAAAAAAGATACTTGCATGTATGTAGGTCAGGGTGTTTTATCTAGAATAGTAGTTTATGCGAACAAATTATTTGCAAATATTGCAGGTCAATCAACAAATGCACAGAAGAAAGATTTAGTTGTGCTTGATGCAGCAGCTGGAGGCACTTCTAGCTACAGAAGTTCTTGGAGACAGAACTATTAATCATTAAAAATAATGAAAAAGATTTTACTAAGTATAGTCTTCTTTTTTTTATTTAGTTCAGTTGGTTATGCTGGCCCATGTTTAACAACCATTGCTAGTGCATCGACAAATCAATTAGCTTGCGCGGATGATGATATTTTAAAAGTTACTTCTGCTGGGTCAATTACTTACAGTGATAATAAGGCAGTTGATCTAGAAGATATCAGTGGAGTTCAAATTACTAATGATGGAACAATTCAAACAGAGAGCGGAACTAATAAACAAATCGCCATAAATGCTGAGTCATCTTTGAATACTACAATTACAAATAACGGAACAATCAACTCAGATAATAAGTATGGTGTAATATTAAGTTATGCAGAAAATGTTGTAATTACTAATAATGCAGGGGCAACAATAAGTGCTGACGGTAATACTGCAATTTATGGAAAAAACGTTGGTAATTGTCATTTTAATGGTACTAATTGCCATTCAGATTTATCTGGTCAGTCAAATGGTGTTGGTCTTACACTACATAATCATGGAACCATTACCTCTCAACATGAAACCGTTTGGTTAGGTTCAGGAAGTTCAGGTGCTCACAGGAGCAAAGGTATTAAAATCTATAACTATGATGGTGGAATTATTAAAACAACAGATGAAGGAGATAGTCCGATTAAAGGTTTTCATTTAGTTGATTTTGAATTTATTAATTATCAGGGAGGTACAATTGAAGGTGACGACAGACATGCAGTAAATACTGAACAATCTGAAGATATCAATTTTACTAATAATGGTACAATAACTGCAACAGATAAAAGTGCATTTTATTGTAAAACATGCTCGGATGTTACTTTTAATAATACCGGAACAATGACATCTGGAAATAACGCTGTAGTAATTTCAAACGGGGATAATATAAGTATAACAAATTCTGGAACAATAACTGCCACTGCTGATAATTCAGGTTTAAATATAAGTGCATCCGACGGTACCGTCGTTACTAATACAGGGACTATTTCTGGGGTTGATCATGGAATGCAATCTTCAAATGTAGATAATTCTACAATAACAAATCATGGAACTATTTCTGCAAGCTCCAATTCAGGATATGGACTAGTGTATGAAAATGATGGAACCAACAGAGTAAATAATACTTTAAACAATTATGGTACAATTAGCGCAACATCAGGTTCTCTTGCAGATGGAATTGGTATTGGAAAAGGTGCAAGTCCAATGTTTAATATTACGATAAATAATTATGGTACAATTTCAGGATCTGATGATTCTATAAAAATGCTTAATTCTTCAAACACGGGTATAAATATAGTTACCAAAGGTGACGGTACATATGTTGGTGAGATTAACCTAAATGATTCATCGACAACAATGACATTAGATTGCAGTATTTCAAAAGATCAAAAAATAGAAATCCATAACAAAACAAATATGGTTATCACAAATAATCTTTGTGGAAACGATACCTATGAAATATTAGATAGCAATAGCGATCCAGATTCAGATAATTCAGAAACAAATGGTTTCTTATATGTTTATGGTGAAGATTTAGATATTGATAGCCATAATAAAAAATATAGATCTGAAATATTTTTATCTAATTTAAATGATATTTTTAATTCGGTTTCAGAAGAAAAAAAATCTAGTGGATATTATTCTGTAAAAAAAAGAGACAATATTTATGAAAATGAAACAACAGGGATAACTGGGGACTTTAAAATTGAAAATGATAATTTTACACCGTTTTTAAGTTATTCTAGCCAGCAAGCAAAATTTAATAATGGAGAGGCTTTAGATAGTGAAAATTTAGCTATTGGTTTAAAAAAAGAAATTGATTACGAGAAATTTAAATTTTCTGTTGTTTCAATTTTTGGATTAACTCAAAATAAATATTTAGATCTTGAAACTGAAACACAACAAACAATTTTAAAAGAAAATCTAGGTCAGTTTGCTGCTGTAAATTATAAAGCATCTAAAGAAATAGAATTTGATGATAGTCAAAGTTTAAATATTGAAGTAGATGGTAAATATGGTTTAAGAAGACTTCCAACTTACTTAACATCTTTTACAGATGGAGATCTTTCAGTTGATGATGCTGTTGATCAAGTATTATCAGGTGGATTTAATGTTGAGTATTCAAAATCTTTTGAAAATGGCTTCGTTCTTAAGCCATATACAGGCCTATCTTTAAATCAAACTTTGAGTGAAAAAATTGACATTGTTGCAGACGGTGAAAGAAAAGATATGGCCCATTATATGGATGATGATTTAGCAGTAAAAGCTGGTTTAAATATTAGCAAAAATACTGATAACTTCGGCCTAAACTTTAATCTAGAATTTAATGAACAGAATGGACTTAAAGACAGCCAAGTAAGTATTTCATTAACGAAAGTAATTCAAAATAATATTAGCAAAAAAATAGAAGGACTACCAATTGATCCAGAACTAGAGAAATTATTTGATCAATTACAGTTAGCTAAAGAAAATGAAAGATTAGCTGAGATAACTGGTAGAGCAGTTAAAGAAAATAGAATTATGAAAGAAATGATTATTCAATTGATTAAAGAAAATAATAAACTTAAGACAGAAAGAAATCTTCTTTTAAAAAACTAATTTAAATATTTTTATAAAACCCATCTTATTGTCAGAATATATTTCTTCCTCAAAAATTTTAAAAAATATTTTATATTTTTGTTTATCGTTACTTGAAAGTTTATAGTAAATTTGTTGTAAAGTGTCGGATTTTAAAATATTTAATTTTTTTCTTTTTCCTAATAAAATAATAAATAATCTCAATTTGAGTAAATTAATTGAATTTATGTTCAATATTGATCTTATGATTATATAAATTAATAGTGGAGCAAAAATCCAGACAAACATTTTTGAAAATTGTAAATTTAAGATTTTTTCAACAAAATCTTTTCTTTGTTTATCATCATAAGATAGTAGATGCTGTGTCCATACAAAATCTGCATAATTGAAATAAAAACTTAAAGTTTTCATAAATCTAGATGAGAACAAACCTTTTGAAGAAAAGTCATCAATGTTAAAAACATTATTTAAACTATTAATAATATTTTCTTTTGGAATAGCTCTTGTAGGATCTATTCTCACCCAGCCCTTATCATCTAACCAAACTTCTGCCCAAGCATGAGTATCTTTTTGTTTAAATGAATAAAAGTTACCGATTTCATTCAATTCTCCACCATGGTAACCAGTTACAATTCTACTCGGTATGCCACCTAACCTTGAAAGTAAAACAAATGTACCCGCATAATATTCACAATATCCTTCTCTATCGTTAAAAAAGAAATTTTCATAATTATTTATTGATGTTCGCTTTGGACTTAAATTATAAAAATAAGATCCATCAGAAAATTTAGCGTAAATCTTATTTACAAAGTCCTCTTTTGTAGAATTATTATTTTCTTTAACCCATAATTTTAATTTATTTGAAACTGTTTTAGGTAATAAAGTGTAATAACTTTTAATATCTTCATCTAATTCAAAAGTAGTTTTAATATTATGAAATTTAATTTGTTTTTTTCTGTCTATTAGATCTCTGCTAACAAATGTTTGATTAAATAAATCTTTTGAGATTTTAATATTTTCATTTGCTAACTGTGAATTCTTTAAACTAGGTATCCACTTTTTTTTGTAAGGTTCTAAAATTATTTGATAGGAATTGTTTAAATCAAAATTATCAGAGATTTTAAAATTATCTTTAAATTTATTGAATAAAAAATAACTAGATGATGGTCTCCAAGATTGATTGTCCTCCATATAATCAAATATTTTTACTCTGAAATACAGATCGTCTTGTCTATAACTGTTGTTTATTAAGGTAAATATCTCCTCATCAGAATTAGAGAATTGACTAAAAGAACCTAAACTTATTGTATCTGGAATACCTAGAGAGCTTGCTGAATTATCAAATAGTCTGAAGTTAACCTCTGCTCTTGGAAATATTAAATAAAATATGATTATAAAAGGAAATATACTTAATCCAAAACCTAAATATTTTAAAATATTTTTAAAACTAAATTCTAGGATTTCTTTTTGTTGAATAAGATACATATTTATGACTAATAAAATAATTATGGACAAAGAAACAAGCGAGCTAATAATACTCTGGTCTTTAATTAAACTTGCAACAGCAATAATCATACAAATTAAATTAAATGATAAATTATTATTTTTATTGGATAATTCAGAAAATTTGATGATTAGTAAAACGGCTAAACAATTTAAAAAGTATTCTTCTGAAATTACATACTGATTTAAAACAAGTTGAATATATAAAGCAGCAATAGCAAACAATCCTATGAATATAGATTTATATTTAAAAATTAGATTAGAAAAAAGATAACTAATAAAAAATAATACTACCCAAAATATTAAATTATTAAAAATTATGTTTTTTGATAGATTAAAAATACATAATCCTAACAAAGCATATGTAATTAAATTTATATTTTTATTAATTTTTAGCATTTGCAAGATATTTATAAATTTGATTTAATGATTTTTCGTTTTTATCGAGTAAGAAAGTGTTACCTTGATGTTTTAATGTTAGATTAATTTTATTTCGATAAAAATATTGAATAATATAAATGGAATAGCTAAGAAGTAATTCGAATTCTAATTCGTTATATTTATCCAAATCTAAAATTAATTTCTGAGTTTTTTCTTTATCTTTAAATATTTTAATATATTTCTTATTTATTGTTGATTTTTTCCAAGCAATTTTAGAATAACTATCTCCATTTTTAAAATCATCTATTCCATCAAAGTCATCAGTATCAATTGATTTATCTATATTAAACTCATTTAAAAGTTCTTGATTTGGTCTTATACTTTGCGGATAAACAATTATATCACAATCGGGTTTATGATTTATTTTTGTTTTTATGATCCCAAATGGATAAATTGAATTTAGAGTGATTGAATCTAATAAATATGTCCCTCTCTTTTTTTTATTACAATTTAAATTAAAATAATTAATTTTTTTGAAAAAATTAAAGTTTCCTAAATTTTTTTTTTGATAATTTATATTTATATTTAGCTTTTTTTCTGTTGCTAAATTTTCGATTAAAAAAGCTAATTTTTTATTTTTATTGGTTTCAACATAATATTCATTTAAAGAACTTATCTTTAAATTATTAATATTTTGATGAGATATAAGTATGGATATAAAGAAAATAAAAAAAATAATAATTGATAAAAGTAATCCAGAATTATTTTGATAAAATACTGAAATTAAAAAACAAAAAAAAACAAATAATGAAAGGCCAATGCCGTTGAAATTAGGGTAGATATAAATTTTTGAATTATTTCTTAATTTAAAAAAATTTTTAAAATTAATATAGTTGGACCTTTTTACAGATTGTGCTGACATTAATTGATATTAATCTTCTCAAGAATTTCTTTATTAACGAATTCTATTTTTTCCTCTTGATTTAAAAACCTTATTCTATGCCTCAAAATGTAAGGAATTGTGTCCTTGATATCCTGATGCGTAACATAATCTTTATTATTAATAATTGCCCAACCCTTTGCTAAATCAATGATCTGTTTTAAACATCTGGCAGAAACATATATTTTTTGATCAAGACTTTGAATTCTCTGTTCGATACTGACGACATATTTATAAATATCATTCTTAATGGTTATAGTATTTTTCTTTTGTTTTATGTTTTGCCAATCAATACTTTCAGATTTTTGCTTATCAAAATTAATTTCTTTCTTTAACATTTCTATTTTATCTTCATCATTTAAATCTGATAGTGAATAAGAAATCATAAATCTATCTAATTGAGAGTCTGGAAGAGAACTTGTGCCAGATGAATCCATAGGATTTTGTGTTGCAATAACAAAAAAAGGTTCGGGAAGACTGTAGCTTACTCCATCAATTGAAACATTTTTTTCTTCCATCGCTTCAAGAAATGCGCTCTGAGACTTTGGACTACCTCTATTTAATTCATCGGCCAAAACAATATTTGTAAAAATTGGACCCTTTTGGAAATTTAATTTACCATCTAAAAAAATATTAAATCCAAGTATATCACTCGGTAGAAGATCTGAGGTGAATTGAACTCTTTTGAAATTTAAACCTAAGCTTTGAGTAATTGCTTTTGCAAAAGTTGTCTTGCCTGATCCAGGGTAATCTTCAATTAGTATACTTCCCTCTGAAACGATTGCTGCTAAAGTCAATTTAATTTTTTCGGAATTGCCAACAACTATTGCAGAAGTATTACTTATTATTTTTTCAAACATAAATTTTAATGATTAATAAAAAATTATTGATCTAATATTACTTTCAAATATCAAATATATCAATGTTCCAAGAATAATATAAGGCCCAAATGGAATTTGTGAAGAAAATTTTTTTGATTTATTTATCAAACTTGGTGCAACCGATAATAATGCAATTAATGACGATAGGAAAATCACAAAAGGTATGGAAAACCATCCAAACCAAAATCCAATTGCAGATAATAGTTTTGCATCTCCTAATCCCATACCTTCTTTTTTTCTTACTTGTTTATAAAAAAAAATTATAGACCAAATTATTCCATATCCAAATATTCCACCAATTAAAGAATTTATATAATTAGGAAATATGGGATTTAAATTTGGTATAAAAGATTTAATAAAACCTAGAAACATCATTGAAAACGTAAGTACATTCGGGATTATGTAATGTTTGAAATCAATAAAAAAAATTATTAAAAAACTTAAATTTAAAATTATTAAAAGTAATGTTGTAATACTAATTCCATAAAAAAAGTAAGTAATTAAAAAAAACAAAATACTTATTGTCTCTACCAATACGTATTGTGAAGAAATTTTTTTGTTACAATATCTGCACTTACCTTTTAAAAATAAAAAAGAAATTATTGGAATATTATCTTTCCAAGTAATTAACTTTTTACAGTTTGGACAAAATGATCTTCCAGACACAACTCCTTTTTCTAAAGGTAAGCGGTAAATGCAAACATTTGCAAAACTTCCCCAAAGTGCTCCTAGAACAAGTACAAATATGAAATCCACAGAATATGATTATAATTTAATGTTTGATGTAATATGAATTAATCCGTCTATTACATATTGAACCATTAAGACTGCATCCTGTAGGTGGATGTATAAATTGGGTGTATTAATTATAATCTCCATTGTTGAAAAATTTATCAAAAATTGCTTAAAATACTAGTTAAATAAATGTTTTTATTTAAATCAAAAAAACCGATCGAGCCTAAAAAAGAAGCTGAACAAGTTAATGTCGACTTAGAACTTGTCACGAAAATGAATCAAGACTTTGCTTTATCTCTTGATTTAAATGACACTCTTATGAATGCATTACGGGTAATTATTGCAAGACTAAATGCACAAGCTGCAAACATTTTTTTAATAAATGAGCAAAAGAAAAAGTTTGAATGTATTGCATCACTTCATCAAGATTATTTAGATGAATACGAATTAGATCTAAAAGATGGTGTAATGGGTAAAGCTGTTCAGCAAAGAAAGTGTATTCGTGTAGGAAATGTTAGAAAAGATGTAAGAGAAATTGCAGAATTTTATTTTGACTTAGATAATAAAACAAACTTTACAACATATTCAGTATTATGCTCACCATTGATTGCTGCAAATGAATGTATTGGGGTTATTCATTGTTTAAATAAGAAAACTGAAGATAAATTATTTATAGAAGATGACAGAAAACTTTTAGAAACACTTTCGGCACCAGCTGCTTTAGCAATTAGAAATGCAAAGATGGCCAAAGAAATGGTTGAAAAAAATAAAATTCAAAAAGAAGTAGAAATTGTTGGTGAAATTCAAAGATCCTTATTGTCAAAAAACAAAGAGAAAGACTTTCCTATTTCAGGTATTAACATACCAGCAAAAGTTGTTTCAGGTGACTTTTATAATTTTTCAGATTTAGGAGACGGAAAGTATGGATTTGGAGTTGCAGATGTATCTGGAAAAGGTATTAAATCATCTTTGTTGATGTCAAAAGCATCTAGTCTTTATAGATGTTTAAGTAAAACAAATCTTTCTGCATCAGATCTATTATTTCAACTAAATAATGAAATATGTGAAACGATTTCAAGAGGTATGTTTGTTACTATGTTAATTGGTATATACGACTCAAATAAAAAAGAGCTACTTCTTTCAAGTGCAGGTCATGAACCCCCATTGATATTGTCTGCCGACGGTACTTTTAGTAATTTTTCAGAAGCTGGACCACCATTAGGTATAATGCCAAAAACAAAATATCCCGAACATACTATTCCTTTCGAAAATAGCTCAATGTATATTTTTACAGACGGAATTACTGAAATAAAAAATCCAAATGGAGACATGTTGGGTTCTGAAGGTTTTGAAAATTATATTAAGAAATATCAATCAACTCCAATTAATGAAAGACTTAAAACTATGATAGATGATATATTGGGAGCGGGCCACATTCAAAAAGATGATTTAACGATTGTTGTTATAGATGGAAAATAACTAATAGACTGATATTTGTTCCTGGTTATAAATTTTACAACTCATAACAATACTCAATCCCAACATAATTGATAACAAAGATGATCCACCATAAGACATTATAGGTAATGGTGCACCAACAATTGGTAACATTCCTAAAACCATCGCTATATTAACAAATACATATAAGAAAATTGCTGTAGCAAAACCAAAACAATATAATTTTGCAAAGAAGCTTCTCGAGACTAATCCAACATTTATTATTCTATAAATTAATAATATGTATAAAAATAAAAGTATAATTGAGCCAAGAAACCCAAACTCTTCTGAAAAAAGTGTAAATATAAAGTCGGTGTGTTTTTCAGGTAAAAATTCTAAATAGCTTTGAGTTCCTTTTAAATATCCTTTTCCAAAAAAGCCGCCAGATCCAATAGCTATTTTAGATTGAATTATTTGATATCCAGCTCCTAAAGGATCTCTATCAGGATTAAAGAAAGTTAAAATTCTTGATTTTTGATAAGGTTTTAAAATAGATATAGCAAAAGGTAAAGAGACCAGTAACAATAGTCCTGAGTAAACAAAGTATTTTATATTTAATCCTGCTAGCCAGATTATCGCAATACCACTTCCTGCAATTAAAATAGAGGTTCCTAAATCGGGCTGCTGTATCACAAGGTAACAAGGGATTATTAAAAGTATAATTGGTTGAATTAAAAACTTGATGCTTTGAATATCTGAGCTTTGAATTCTATGATAATATCTTGCAAAACATATTATCACTGCAATCTTCATTAATTCTGAAGGTTGTAAATTTAAAAAGTATAAGTTTATCCACCTAGTAGCTCCTGATGCTGAAATTCCAAAAAATAAAACTACTATTAATAAAATTAGTCCTATTAAATAAAATAAATATGCATTTTTATACCAGGTTGAAACCCTTACAAAAGATAAAATTAAAAATAAACTAAAAAATACAGATAATCTAATTATGTGATTTTTTGTATAAAAAGAAAATTTTCCTCCTTCGGTAGAATAAATTGCAAATACACTGATTGATCCAATAGCTAAAATTAGTAAAATTAATAAATAATCAATTGATTTTAATTTGTCCAAAAAACTATAATTGCTTGCTTGTATTCTTTCTCTTAACATTATGCTAAACTAGTATTTCCATTATTAAATTGTTCTCTTAATTTATGTCTATCAATGATTCTTTTAATTAATTTACTTGCAAGCGGAGCTGCAGCTTTACTACCAGATCCTCCATGTTCAATAATAACACTTATTGCATATCGTGGATCCTTATATGGCGCAAAAGCAACATAGAGTGCATGGTCTCTTTTTTTATACTCAATTTGATCAGTATCTAAATCTAGTTCTCTATCAAGATCAGTTATTCTTCTAACTTGCGATGTTCCAGTTTTACCAGCAAACTGATATTTGGGATCATCGTAACGAGATTTGTATGATGTTCCATATTGCTCATTTGTGGAGCCAAACATTGCATCTAAAACAAAATTAATATTAGATTTTCTGTGATACATTCTCTGATAATATTTAACATTTATGTCATCTAAATAATTTCTTTGATGCAAAGGAAAATTAGATTGATCCAATTTAATTTTATTTATTACGTCCTTATAATTTATAGAGTCATCTTTTATAATATGAGGTTTTATTTTATATCCTCCATTTGCAATTTGTGCAGTCATTAGACAAAGTTGTAGTGGTGTGGTTTGAATGTAACCTTGTCCAATACCATTGATTACAGTTTCTCCTAAGTACCAACTTTGCTCTAATGCACGTCTCTTCCATTTTGTATCTGGAACTAATCCATTTTTTTCATCATTATATACTTCTCCAAGTACATTGGTTCCAAGCCCATATCTTTTTGCGATAATAGATAATTTATCAACACCAAGTAATCTTGCCATTTCATAAAAGTATATGTCACAAGATTGTTTGATAGCATTTCTCAACTTCATGTACCCATGACCCTCTTTTTTCCAACAATGATATTTTACTCCGTATAGTTCATATGGATGCTTATGACCTTTGCATCTTATTGTTTTATTAGGATCTAATATTCCATACTCCAGAGCTGCTAGAGCAACTAATGGCTTAAAAGTAGATCCAGGAGAATAAAGTCCAGCAATAGACTTATTTATCAAAGGTTTTAAAGGATTATTTCTGATTTCTTGCCAATCTTTCTGATTAATTCCGTGTGTAAATTTATTTGGATCATAGGTTGGTGATGATGCCATTGCAACAACTTCGCCAGTATATATATCCATTGCACATATCGAGCCTGCTTTTCCATTTAGTAACTCCTGAGCATATTTTTGAATTTCAATATCTATAGTTAAGTTTACTTTGTTCCCCTGTCTTTCTTTAATATAGTCTATTTGGCTTATTCTTTTTCCAGATGCATTAACCTCGTATCTTTTAATACCGTAGTTACCTATTAACATTTTCTCTTGAGAATTTTCTATTCCATATTTCCCTACTTTTAGACCTGGAACAAAATTTTCTTTTATCTCAGGTTTTTCAAGATCTTTTGGACTAGCATCACCAACATAGCCAACTATATGTACTAAGTCATTTGCATAAGGATAGAACCTTGATGTCGATAATACAGGTTTTGCACCCTCCAATTCATGTAAATATAAATTAATTTTTGAGAATTGTTCCCAAGTTAAATTGTCCGAAACTACCAATGTATCCCAGGGTTTTAACCTTTCCTTCTTTTTATATAATTTTTTAATTTCAAACTGATCTAATCCGATTATATTTTTAATTTTAAATATTGTTACATCAAAATCATTAATTTCATCTAATATTAAGTGTAGCTGAAAAACTCTATCGTTACTTGCTAGTACTTTATTAAAGTTATCTACAATTATTCCTCTCTGAGGAGGAGTTTTCCATTCACGTATTCTATTTTTATCAGATAAAATTTCGTATTTTTCTCTATCAGAAATTTGTAAATTATATAATCTTGATGAAATACCTGCAAAAAGTAATATTTTTGCTGCAGCTAGTATAAACATTCTCCTTGTTATAACTCTGCCCTTCTCTATGTTTCTTCCTCTATTCAACATTTTCTTGTTTTAAACCTAGTAAATAAATTTGATTGAATATTTTTGCCACTGCTGGATAAATTAAAAATGAAAAAAAGGCCGTTGACATTAAAGCCCCATAACTAATACTTCCATCAAAAAAAATTGCTAATACTGTAAAATGAATTGAGCTAATAATTAATATTGCTACAAAGAATAGTATCCAATCATAAATTAGATTAGGAACTAAAGTTCTTGTCCTAAAAAAAGAAGCGATTACACAAAGTAAAAGATAATTTATTGATGAAACTCCAATTGGTAAATTTTGTACAACATCATTAATTACACCTGCAAAAAATATAAGGCCATATCCAAGCATTTCAGGTTTCCTTAAAACCCAATAAAAAACAATTAAGTGAATAAAATTAAAAGATATATTAATTTTGAAAATCTGGAATGAAAATGAATAGCCTGTCAAAGCAAAAAAAAATAATAATATAATTGGAAAACCATTTAGTAAAAATTGATAAATTTTTATATCTCCTCTAGCCATCTTACTTATTTACCTGTACATAATTTAGTTGATTTAAGTTACTGTAAAACTTCACATATTTTTTATTATCTTGAATTATTATTTTTCCAACAGGAATTGATGCAGGAATAGTGCCATCTGAACCTGAAGTATATACAATTTCATTCTCTTTTATCTCATTATTTTTCGGTAGATATTCTAATTCCGCGTATTCATCATTTCCATTTCCTGACAGTATTGCATTGATACCACTTGGCTCAATAATGATCGGAATTTTGCTATTAAGATCATTAGCCAACAATACTCTAGAGCTCAAAAAGTTAACATTTACAACCTTTCCAATGTAATATAATCTATCTTTAACAGCTGATCCTAATTTAACTCCATTTTTTTGACCTTTATTAATTATCAAAGATTTTAAATATGGGCTTTGTTTGTCTAATAAAATCTTAGTTAACATATATTCTTTAGAAAAAAGGTCTCTTTCTTCTATCAATTTCTTTAAAAGAGCATTTTCTGATTTATAAAAATCGACTTCTTTTCTAAGCGAGTCAAGATCTAGGTCTTTATCTCTTAAAACTGAAAACTCTTCATACATACTCATATGATCTTGGAAAAGATAATATTTGTCTTTTACATATTTAAATGGGCTAGATACAACATAAGATCCTCTAAATATAATATCTTTTGTAATTGACCTAAATTGATTAACTGGACCAGTTTTAAAATACTCTAATGATAAGACTAAAATAGATATTATTAGTAAAGTGAATAAGGAAAATTTTTGTCTATTTCCTTTTTTTAGAAATGCTGAACGAATAGCTATAATAAAATCGTCTCTACTCGATTCTGTTGACATAATATTTAATACTCAGACAGTACAGTAGAAAATATTTCTTGATCGTCTAACGCCTTTCCTGTTCCTATTGCAACACATGACAATGGATCATCAGCAATATTGACTGGTAATCCAGTTTCTTTAGAGAATCTTTTATCTATATTTTTTAAAAGTGATCCTCCACCCGTCATTGTTAAACCCATATCAACTAAATCAGCTGATAACTCTGGGGGTGTATTTTCTAGTGCTTTTTTTATTCCAGATACAATTTCTTTAAGTATCGGATTTAAAGCTTCTGAAGTATCTTGTTCTGAGATATTTACCTCTTTAGGAGTTCCTGATCTTAAATCTCTACCTTTAACCGCATACGTATTATTATTTGTTGGAATAGCAGTTCCAATATCTTTTTTAATTTTTTCTGCAGTGCTGTCCCCTATCATCAAGTTATATTCCTCTCTCATATAATCTTTTAATGAATTATCCATCGCATCTCCTGCTACTCTTAAAGACTCTGAGTAAACAACGCCTCCTAATGACATAACGGCAATTTCCGTAGTTCCACCACCGATATCAACAACCATTGACCCAGTTGCCTCTTGGATAGGTAGACCCGCACCAATTGCTGCTGCAATTGGTTCTTCAATCAATTGAACTCTTCTTGCTCCTGCTGCTAAAGCACTATCTTGAATAGCTTTTCTTTCAACTGGTGTTGATCCAGTTGGTACACAAATTAAAATTCTAGGGTTTGCAATTGTTTTTTTGTGAACTTTTTTAATAAAATGTTTGATCATTTCTTCTGTCACAATAAAGTCTGCAATCACACCATCTCTTAAAGGTCTTATTGCTTGAATATTACCTGGTGTTCTTCCTAACATTGTTTTAGCTTCATCACCTACTGCTAATACTGATTTTTTTCCTTTATTATCAACAACTGCTACAACAGATGGTTCATTTAGAACTACACCTTTACTTTTTAAAACAACTAAGGTGTTAGCTGTTCCAAGATCAATTGCCATATCCTGGCTCCAAAACTTTCTTAAATTTGCAAACATTGACATTTGATTATATTCCTTTCACTTTTTGATGTTTGATATTTTGAGATGGCGCTTTTTTCTCACGTTTTATAAGCATTTTATTCAATGCATTTAAATATGCGTTTGCTGATGCAACTAAAGTATCTGTGTCAGCTGACTGACCTACTGTAGTCCTATCATTTTCTTCGATTTTTACGCTAACAGTGGCTTGGGCATCTGTACCTTCTGTTACCGCATGTACTTGATAAAGAGATAATTTAACGTCGTGAGGAAATAGTTTTTTTATACATTTAAATATTGCATCAACTGGTCCATCCCCTGTCTCAGTTGTATTCTTTATGTCACCGTAAACATCTAATGTCATTTCAGCTTTTTGTGGTTCTCCTGTACCAGCAAATACCTTTAAAGATTTTAAATTAATCGCATTTATTTTATTATCTACAATTAAACTATCATCAACTAACGCTACTATGTCTTCATCATATATATGCTTCTTTTTGTCAGCTAAAACTTTAAATTTACCAAATGCAGCTTGGATAATATCATCTGTAAGATTTGAGTAACCTAAGTCAGACAATTTATCTTTAAAAGCATGTCGTCCTGAGTGTTTGCCCATAACAAGCGAAGTTTTCTTAACACCCACACTTTCTGGAGTCATAATTTCATAAGTTTCTCTATTCTTTAACATTCCATCTTGATGAATTCCTGACTCGTGAGCAAAAGCATTTTTTCCAACTATTGCTTTATTAAATTGGACAGGAAAACCAGTTGCGTTTGAAACAATTTTAGAGGCTTTGCTAATTAATTCTGTTTTTATCCCAGTATTATATGGCATTAAATCATTTCTTGTCTTAATTGCCATAACTACTTCTTCTAATGCAGCATTTCCTGCTCTTTCACCTATTCCATTAATTGTGCATTCTATTTGTCTTACACCTTCTGAAACTCCAGCTAATGCATTCGCTACAGCTAAGCCAAGATCATTATGACAATGTGCAGACAATATTGCTTTATCTATATTTGGAACATTATTTTTTAAATGTTTAATTGTTTTTGCAAATTCTTCCGGAATAGAATAGCCAACTGTATCTGGAATATTAATTGTTTTAGCTCCACATTTAATTGCAAGTTCAACAGTTTTACACATAAAATCCAAATCAGTTCTTGTTCCATCCTCGCAGGACCATTCAACATCATCAGTAAAGTTTCTTGCATATGTAACACTTTCTTTTATTGCATCTAGAACCTGATCATTTGTCATTTCGAGTTTGTGTTTCATGTGTAGAGGACTAGTTGAAATAAAAGTGTGAATTCTAAATCTTGGAGCATGTTTCAACGACTCGTGACATGCATCAATATCTTTTTTTAATGCTCTTGAAAGACCACATGGAATTGAGTTTTTCATTATTTTACTTATTTCAGAAACTGCCTCAAAATCTCCTGGTGATGCTATTGGAAAACCCGCTTCAACAATATCTATTCCCATTTCATCAAAAACTCTAGATATCTGAATTTTCTCTTCGACACTCATAGATGCGCCTGGCGATTGCTCACCATCTCGCATAGTCGTATCAAATATGTATAATTTTTCTTTATCTGACATTGTATTTTTTAGCTCGAGCATAATACATGCTCTCGCTCAGATTGCAAAATAATTTGGGAGAATTAGGCCAATTTTAACATCAAGTTATTTCTTATCGCTATCGACTAGCTTCTTCTTAGCAATCCAAGGCATCATTTCTCTTAGAGTGGCGCCAACTTTTTCAACTGGATGCTCTGCTAGTTTTGCTCTTGTTGCTAGGAAATTTTTCTGACCATTTTTACATTCTTCCATCCATTGTTTGGTAAATTTACCAGACTGGATATCAGCTAAAACTTCTTTCATTCTCTTTTTTGTCTCCTCTTTATTTATGATCCTTGGGCCAGACTCGTATTCTCCATATTCAGCGGTATTAGATATAGAATAATTCATATTAGCTATTCCACCTTCGTAAATTAAATCCACAATAAGTTTAACTTCATGAACCGTTTCAAAATAAGCCATTTCAGGTTCATAACCAGCCTCAACTAAAGTTTCATATCCATTTTTAATTAATTCAACAAGACCTCCGCATAAAACTGTTTGCTCACCAAATAAATCTGTCTCTACTTCGTCTTTAAATGTTGTCTCAATTATACCTGATCTCCCGCCGCCAATTGCTGAAGCATATGACATTGCTAAGTCTCTAGCTTTTCCTGATCCATTTTGATGAACAGCAAATAAACATGGAACTCCACCACCTTTTTCGTATTCACTTCTAACTAAGTGACCTGGTCCTTTTGGTGCCACCATAAATACATCTAAATCTTTTCTAGCTTTTATCAAATCATAATGAACATTTAATCCATGAGCAAAAGCAATGGATGTCCCTTCTTTTACACGTTGCTCAATATGATTTTTATAAATAGTCGCTTGTAATTCATCTGGAGTTAAAATCATCACAACATCAGCCCATTCAGCAGCATCTGAAAGGTTCATAACTTTTAATCCTTTAGACTCTGCTTTTTCAATACTTGAAGACCCTTCTCGAAGAGCTACAACGACTTCTTTTACTCCACTATCTTTTAAATTTAAAGCATGTGCATGTCCTTGGCTACCATATCCAAAGATTGCGATTTTTTTATCCTTTATTAAATTTGCATCAGTATCTTTTTCATAAAACATTTTCATTTTTTTTTCTCCTAATTAATTATTTAAATATATCTGCACCTCTTGTCATAGCTACGGCTCCTGTTCTTGAAACACTCACCAATCCAAATTTTTTTAAATCCTTCGACATTTTATCTATTTCTCGTCTTAAGGCTGTTATTTGAATAACATTCGATTTTTTTGTTTTGTCAAGTAATACAGGATTATATTTTTTACAAGCTTTCAATGCACCTTCTAATTTGTTGTTTGGACCAACAATTTTGAATAATGCCATTTCCTTAAATATGACTGCTTTGTCTTCTCTTTTAAAATCTGCAACCTTATGAACAGGAACAAGTTTTCTTAATTGAAGTTTAATTTGATTAACAACTTGTGGTGTTCCTGTAGTTACAATTGTTATCCTTGATATCTTTAGCTTTTCATCAACTTGGGCAACTGCTAAAGATTCGATATTATAACCTCTGCCAGAAAATAGACCGACCACTCTAGCTAATACACCAGCTTCGTTGTCGACCCAAACGACTATAATATGTGTATCAAATTTTTCTTTTTTATTTGAAAAACTATACGCTGATTTTGAATTAGGCATTAAACTAAGGACTTACCTTTGCCAGTAATCTTCTTATTTTCTTGATCTTTGGGTCCTAAAATCATCTGATTATGAGGCTTTCCTGATGGTATCATTGGAAAACAATTCTCTACTTTATCAACCATACAATCAAATATTACAGGTCTATCTGTATTCAACATTTCAATTATCTTATCGTCTAACTCTTCTGGTGTTTTTGCTCTTATACCAACACAGTTATATGCTTCTGCTAATTTAACAAAATCTGGTAGAGCAGCAGTATAACTTTCAGAATAGTTTTTATCATGTAAAAGTTCTTGCCATTGTCTAACCATACCCATGTATTGATTATTCAATATAAATATTTTAATTGGAAGATTGTATTGTACGGCTGTAGACATTTCCTGTATTGTCATTAATACTGAAGCCTCTCCCGCAATATCAATAACTAATTTTTTTGGATGAGCAACTTGTACACCCACCGCTGCTGGTAAACCATATCCCATTGTACCTAATCCACCAGATGTCATCCAACGATTTGGTTTATTAAATTTATAATGTTGTGCAGCCCACATTTGATGCTGTCCTACCTCAGTTGTAATATAGGAATCTTTGTCTTTAGTTAATTCATATAATCTTTCAATTGCATACTGAGGTTTTATAGTCTCTTCACTTCCAATATAATCTAAAGATCTAACCGACCTCCATTTTTGAATTTTTTCCCACCACTTAGAAGTCTTTTGTTTATTTGATTTCAAAAATTTTGATTTTTTTTGTTTTAAACTTTTCAAAGTAGATGAAAGAACAGTTTTTACATCTCCCACAATAGCTAAATCAACTTTAACATTTTTATTAATAGATGATGGGTCTATATCTATGTGAACTTTTTTTGAGTTTGGTGAAAATTCATCTATTTTGCCTGTTATTCTATCATCAAAACGTGCTCCAATATTAATCATTAAATCACAATCGTGCATTGCATTATTTGCTTCATAAGTTCCATGCATACCTAACATTCCTAAAAATTGATTATCATCACCTGGGAAAGATCCTAATCCCTGTAAAGTTGACGTAATAGGAAAACCTGTTGCATAAACAAGTTCTCTTAAAAGTTCACTAGCTCTAGGTCCAGAGTTAATTACTCCACCACCTGTATAAAAAATAGGTTTTGAAGATTTACTCATTAAATCAATTAGCTGATCAATACTATTTTGATTAAAATGATTGTGAGACTTTCCATTTAATTTTTTTTCTTTTTTGGGTTTCTTGTATTTTGTTTTTTGAAATTGAATATCTTTTGGTATATCTACTAAAACTGGTCCTGGTCTACCAGTAGTTGCTACTTCAAATGCTTTATGTATTGTTTCAGCTAAATCATTTATATCTTTGACTAACCAATTATGTTTTGTGCAAGGTCTAGTTATTCCAGTTGTATCACATTCTTGAAATGCATCTGTACCAATTAAATGAGTTGGAACTTGTCCAGAAATACAAACTAATGGAATGGAGTCCATATACGCATCAGTCAAAGCTGTAACAACATTTGTTGCACCTGGACCTGAAGTTACTAAAATAACACCTGGTTTACCTGATGATCTTGCATATCCTTCTGCTGCATGACCGGCACCTTGTTCATGTCTAACCAAAACATGTTTGATTGATTTAAAATTCTGTAATTCGTCATAAATTGGTAAGACTGCACCTCCTGGATAACCAAAAATATGATCAACATTTTGATCCTCCATACACTTAAATACAATTTCAGCGCCTGAGTATAATTTTGACATTCAGACAATCTAGCTGAAGTTGTGCTAATAGGTCAAGCAATCTATTCTGATTTAGGAAATTTTTTTAAATATGATTTAAGAGTATTAAATTTTATTTTTTGCCAATCTGACATTTGTCCTCTTGCCCAAGTGGACTGTCTCTTAGCATATTGTCTTGTTTTTATTGATATTTTTTCTTTTAATTCATTAAGATCTATTTTTTTTTCGAGATATTCTTTAATCTCACTTAGACCAATAACTTTATTAGATGATAAATCTTTCTTTACTCTTAATTTATAAAAACTCTTAGCCTCTTTTATTGCTCCATCTCTTAACATTTCATTTGTTCTTATAGAAATTCTTTCTATTAACTTCTCTCTAGGATAATCTATATGTATCTTTATAAAGCTATCTTGATTAAAATCAGAGTATGTTTCACTGTACCAATCAAACAATGATTTATTTGTATATTTTTTTACTTCATAGGCTCTTATTGATCTTTGAGAGTCATTTTTGTTAATTTTTTTTTTGCAAAGTGGGTCTAGCTTAATAAGTTCAGAATAAAATTTAATTTGTCCTATTTTAGATTTTTTTTTTCTTATCCTATTTCGAATAGTGAGTGGAATATCGGGAATTTTAACAATACCATCGATAAGTGCTTTAAAATATAAGCCTGTTCCACCTACAAGAATTGGAATTTTATTTTTTTTTTTGATATTGATGATTTTTAACTTGGCATCCTTAAGCCAACTTCCTGTAGAATAATTATTTTTTACACTTTTAAATCCATATAAATGATGTTTTATATTTTTTAAATCATTTTGCTGAGGTCTTGCCGTAAGAATTTTGAGTTCTTTAAATACTTGCATACTATCTGCATTTATCACTTCTCCTTTTATTTTTTTTGCAAGCTGAATAGCGAATTTTGATTTTCCAGATGCTGTTGGTCCTGAAATAAGAATTATTTTGGACTTTAAGTCCATTAATTTAGTTTAACACCAATATATCTTCTTTGGTTATTGTTATTGTAAATTGCGATAAGTAAACTTTTATCATTACTTTTTAAAGCTAGTTTTACAATATTATCTAGATCTCCAATGGTATTGATCTTTTTCTTTTGCGCTTCAACAATAATATTATTTACTTGAAGATAATTAACTGGGCTATCTTTATCGATTTCTGTGATAACTAATCCTGTTGTATTTTTTGGTAAATTTCTTTCTTTAATATCATCTTTATTTAGTAATCTCACTTTTATTTTTAACCCATCAATTGTATCTTCTTTAGGTTTTTCAGTTACTAAGCCTTGGGATTTAAAGTCCTCAGATGTTTCTAGTCTTCCAAGTATAATTTCCTTAGTTATTTCTCTTTTATTTCTCCAAACTTTTAATTTTACTTTTTTTCCGACTTCAGTTTCTGCAACTATTCTTGGAAGCTCGCTCATTTCATTAATTTTTTTGCCATCAAATTCTAAAATTATGTCTCCAGCTTTAATTCCACCCTTATCTGATGGACTATTTTCAGCTACACTAGCAACAAGTGCCCCTCTTGGTTCATCTAATTTTTCAACATCTGCAATATCTTTTGTGACTGTTTGGATCCTTACACCTAACCATCCTCTTTTGGTTTCACCAAATTCAATTAATTGATTAATTACTTTTTGTGCACTATTAGAAGGTATTGCAAAACCAATTCCAATTGAACCTGATTGACCTAATATTGCTGTATTAATTCCAACTACATCCCCATCCATATTAAACAATGGACCACCTGAATTACCTTGGTTAATTGATGCATCGGTTTGAATGTAGTCTTCATATCTAGAAAGACCGATACTTCTGTTTCTTGCAGAGATTATTCCTGCAGTAACCGTTCCACCTAAGCCAAATGGATTACCAATTGCAATAACCCAATCACCTATTCTTGCAGTATCAGAGTCTCCAAACTTAACTGGTGTGAATTTTTGATCTGACTCTATTTGAAGAACTGCCAAATCCATACCAGGATCAGCTCCAATTACTTTTGCCTTTATATTTTTTTCACCATTAACTCTAACAAAAACGTCTTCTGCGCCTTGGATTACGTGGTTGTTTGTAATAACAATTCCTTTTTCATCGATAATGAACCCTGATCCAAGTGCACTTGTCTGTCTCTTCTGCGGAGTTCCATAATCTTTGAACATATCTTCAAAAGGAGATCCTGGAGGAAATTCGAATGGAAATGGGTTAGAACGTGTGGTTATTGTTGTTGTAGTCGAGATATTTACTACTGATGGCATTAATTTTTCAGCAAGATCTGCAAAAGATGCAGGCATACTTGCTGCATTAGTAGTATTTTGAATATTAATTGAAAATAATATTAATAATAAAATCTTTATGAATCTCATCTTTTTAAGTACCAAATAATTAAAAAACCAATCACCACAAATATCAATCCACCAGTTCTTAGTTGATTATCAGTAGCTTCTTTTAACTTCATTATCATATTTTTCATTTTTGATGGAAATATGGCGTAAAGAATACCTTCAATAAAAAGGAATAGACCAAATGCAATGATCAATTCTCTCATTAAAATTACTCTACTTTTTGATCAATATTTCCGAAAAATTTAAAAAATTCGCTGTCTGGTGAAAGTATCATTGAGGTTTCTCCACCAATTAAAGCTTTTTGGTAAGCTTGCATGGCTCTATAAAAAGCAAAAAATTCAGGATCTTGTCCAAAGGCATCAGCAAAAATCTTATTCTTCAAACCATCGCCTTCTCCTTTCATAATCTCAGACTTTTTCTGTGCATCTGCAAGAATAACTGTTACTTCTTTATCAGCAGTTGAGGTGATTGTTACTGCCATCTCTGCTCCTTTTGCTCTAAATTCTTTTGCTTCTCTTTCTCTTTCAGTTTGCATTCTTCTAAAAATTGCATCACTGTTCGCTTGAGGAAGGTCTGCTCTTTTAATTCTTACATCAACTATACTAATACCAAAGTTTTCTGCTTCATTATTTACGCCTTCTTGAATTAACGACATTTGTTTTGTTCTATCTTCTGATAAAAGTGTTTGTAATTCTTGCTGTCCAAGCACGTTTCTTATTCTAGAATTTATAATTGTAGCTAATCTTGATCTTGCAACTCTTTCATTTCCAACAGATATATAAAATTTAAGAGGGTCAATTATTTGAAATCTTGCAAAGGCGTCGACGATGAGTCTTTTTTGATCTGATGCAATTACTTCTTCCGGAGGTGTATCAAGGTTTAAAATTCTTTTATCCAAGAATACAACATTTTGTATGAATGGAATTTTAAAATTAATACCAGGTTTGGATATAATTCTTTTAGGATCACCAAATTGAAGTACTATTGCTTGATTAACTTCTTTTACTATAAATACTGAAAAGTAAATTGTTGCAGCAATTAGAATTATTATTGGTAATAAAAATTTTCCTGCTTTCATTTTAATTAGTCCCTGTCTTTAATTCTTGTAACGGCAGATACGGAACTACACCTTCACCTGAATTTTTGTCGATTATTATTTTATTTATATCAGCTAATACTTCTTCCATTGTTTCAAGATACATTCTTTCTTGAGTTACTTTTTTGGCTTTTGCATATTCGTTATAGATTGATAAAAATCTACTTGCTTCTCCTTCTGCCTTTGCAACAACTTCTTTTTTATAAGCTTCTGCTGCTTGGAGAATTTTTGCGGCCTCTCCTCGTGCTCTTGGAATTACATCGTTAGCATATGCTTCTGCTTCGTTCTTAGATCTTTCCATATCTGCTCTTGCAGCTTGGACATCTCTGAACGCATCAATAACTTGGTCTGGTGGGTCGGCTTTTTGTGTTTGAACTTGTGTAATTTGAATTCCACTTGTGTATTCGTCTAAAATTCCCTGAATTATTTCTTGAGTATCAGCTTCTATTAGAGATCTACCTTCTGTCAAAATTGGTTGAATATCGGATCTCGCAATAACTTCTCTCATAGCTGTTTCTGCTGCTGCTTTAACTGTTCCCTCTGGATCTTGAATTTTGAATAAAAAATTACCAGCATCCTTAATTACCCAAAATACTGAAAAATCTATGTTAACTATGTTTTCATCACCTGTTAGCATTAAACTTTCTTCTGGAACATCTGCAACTCCGCCTGAGGAAAATCCACTGTCCCTCTCTGACCTAAATCCAATATCCATACGATTAACTTTTGTAACTTTAGGGGTTAATACATTTTCAATTGGAAAAGGAAGATGATAATTTAATCCAGGTTGTGTAGTTTTAACAAATTTTCCAAATCTTAAAACAACACCTTGTTCATCAGGTAAAACTCTATAAAGACCACTTAAAGTCCAAACAATTATAAGAATTATAAGACCAATTATTATTGGTTTAGCACCACCTTTTCCTCCGCCTAAGAATTTATTTATTATTGATTGTAGTTTACTAATAACTTCATCAATATTTGGAGGAGTAGGCCCTTTTCTAAATCCACCATTTCCACTACCGCCTCCACCTGGAGGTGTTCCCCATGGGCTCTGATTTTTAAAATCACTCATAATACGACACTCTATATAGTGTCTTTATTAGTAAAAACAAGGTAATGGTAAATAATGGATAACAAAAAAGTAGGTTTAAGTGACACAACAAAGGCAAAAACTGAGCCAAAAACCTTTAGAAGGAACCCAATTATTGGAACAAAGTTTACAATTGCAATCTCAAGTGCAAAAGGAGGAGTAGGAAAGTCAACATTTGCTACGAATCTTGCTTTGGCATTAAAAAAAATGGACTTAAATGTTGGTTTGCTTGATGCAGATATATATGGACCATCATTGCCAAAATTATTTTCTATAAATGAAAAGCCTGAAAGTGATGGGCAAAAATTAAAGCCAATTTTAAAATATGGAATTCAATGTATGTCCATAGGATTTTTAACAGAAGAGCAAACACCAATGATTTGGCGGGGTCCAATGGTTATTTCTGCGATAAAAACTTTTACACAAAAAGTTTTGTGGGAGAATTTAGATTTTTTAATTGTTGATATGCCGCCAGGAACTGGAGATACGCAATTGACTTTTGCTCAAGAAATTAACTTAGATGGAGTAATTATTATATCTACACCACAAGAAATAGCCTTACAGGATGTAAAACGTGGAATAAAGATGTTTGATAAACTTAAAGTAAAAATATTAGGACTTATAGATAATATGAGTCATTTCGTTGGAGATGATGGAAAAAATTATGCAATATTCGGTGAAGGTGGGGTAAAAAAGACTGCTGAGGAATTTAAAAAAGATTTTATTGGAGAAATACCAATTGATCCTGAAGTTGGAAAGCAAGGAGATTTGGGTTCACCAATAGTAGAAAGCAAGCCAGACCATAAGATATCAAAAATATATTTTAAGTTTGCCGAAAAAATTAAATCAATTTATCTTTAAGATTAAAAGCTTCCATAAGTTCGTTCCATTCTCTTTTAGATAAACCTGTATCATCGATAGAAACATTTTCACCTTTTATAAGTTTTTGAATAATAATTTTTCCTTTTGCAGAAACTTCTGTTCCACCAACCCTATAATCCATAAAAGCTTCATAGGTTATTGGTACCCATTTTTTAACGGTATCAAGCATAGCATCAGCATAAGCTCTAATCTCGTACTGAGCATGATGGTCTGCTCTGAGCCTCAAAAAATTCATCAGATTTAATAAATCTGTTTTCCAATACCATTGAGTATAAGTATTTAATGTTAAGTTCATTCTGGCAAGCTCTCTTGCTAAACCTACGGCATTTTCATCTATAGTTGATCCATCATATCTTTCATTAAGCATGGTTTCATAATTATTATATGTTTGTTCAGCATCTCCTTTTAATAAATTCAAAACTTTTTTTGCTTTTTCTCCATCTAAAATATCACCTCTACCTTGTCTATTACTCTGCGATTGAGCGGCAAGATGTTGCGGCTCTGGTAGATAAAATTCTTTATCTAAAATCGAGTATCTTGCAGAATATTCATTTACATTTGCTGTTCTATGTCTAATCCATTGTCTTGCTATAAATATAGGTAGCTTTACATGATATTTTATTTCACACATTTCAAAAGGAGTGCTGTGCCAATGTCTCATCAAATATTTTATTAAACCAGCATCTGTTGAAACTTTTTTTGTGCCTTTTCCATAAGAAACTCTAGCTGATTGAACTACGGAGGTATCATCACCCATATAGTCAACAACTCTTATAAAACCGTGGTCTAATATTGGAATTGCATTATATAGAATTTTTTCAAGTTCTGGGGCTGTTACTCTTTTTGTTGAATTTTGCTGAGATTGCTGGTCTTTTATTTCTTTTATTTGTTCGTCAGTTAACTTCATGAATATTTATTGAATCTGTTGAAATTGGTTTTATATTATTAATGTTGGTTTTCCAACTATGACGATAAACGAATTTCGTAATAACCATTACGGACGTGGGGGCAGTACCCACCACCTCCACCATTTTCAACTTATGGGGGTGAATTAGGATCGACGGATGACTAAAAGTTATTCTTTCGTTCGGTATTGTTCCGCCGTGAAGGGCTAACTTATAAATGCTAACGAAAGTTACGCACTTGCAGCTTAATTAATTTATTAATTAAGTTACGGGGTCCGGGGCACCTGGCAACAGAACGCCCCTTAATAAGTATTTGTTTTTGGTGCGGTCAGAGAGAATCGAACTCTCATGGGCTAGGCCCACACGGCCCTCAACCGTGCCTGTCTACCAGTTTCAGCATGACCGCATGTTATGCGGCAGATTAAATGAATGACAATTCTATTTCAAGTTGATAAGTTTTTTTTATGGAATTTACTAGTGAAATAAAAAAAGCAACAAGCTCAATTTATAACAAAGTATCAAAAAAAATTCCTGAGATAGAATGGGCTACACATGCGCCTTATATTTATAAAATTAATAAATTAAAGAAAGAGAAGAATGCGGTAATTCTTGCGCACAATTATCAAACACCAGAAATTTATCACGGTATTTCAGATTTTTCTGCAGATTCTTTAGCCTTAGCAGTAGAGGCTGCAAAAACAAAAGCAGATATAATTGTAATGTGCGGAGTTCATTTTATGGCTGAAACTGCAAAATTAATGAGTCCAGAAAAAAAAGTTTTATTACCAGATATGAAGGCAGGTTGTTCACTCTCTTCGTCTATAACAGGCGATGATGTAAGAAATCTCAAAAAAAAATACCCTGGTGTTCCAGTAGTCTCGTATGTAAATACATCTGCTGATGTTAAAGCTGAAACTGACGTTTGTTGTACATCTGCAAATGCAGTAAAAATTGTAGAGTCATTAGGAGTAAAAAAAGTAATATTTTTACCCGATGATTTTTTAGCTAAATATGTAGCATCGCAAACCGATATAGAAATAATTTCTTGGAAGGGAACTTGTGAAGTTCACGAGCAATTCAATGATCAAGAAATTAATGATATTAGAAAAGCTAATCCAGGTATAAAAATAATAGCCCATCCAGAATGTCCACCTGATGTTATACAAGCGTCTGATTTTGCAGGTTCTACAAGTGGAATGATTAAATATGTAAGAGATAATCAACCAGACAAAGTTATGATGGTTACGGAATGCTCAATGAGCGACAATGTACAAATTGATAATCCAAATGTTGAATTTATTAGACCATGTAATCTTTGTCCTCATATGAAAAGAATAACTTTGCCTAAAATATTAGATTGTTTAGAAAATGAGACTAATGAATTAATTATGGACAATGAGACAATCGAAAAAGCAAGAAAATCTGTAGAGAGAATGGCAGAAATAGGCAGATAAAATCTGTGTCTAAAATTCAATTAAGTAAAAATTTTATAAAAACATCATGTAAATTGGCTTTGAATGAGGACTTATATCCATCAGGCGATATTACTTCAGAACTAATTAATAAAAATATTAAAAAAAAAGTTAAAATGATATGTAACCAAAATGGAATTTTAGGTGGGATAGATTTTGCTAAAGAGACCTTTAAATTAGTAGATAAAAAAATAAATTTTAAAAATAAAAAAAAAGATGGATCTCGAATAAGAAAAGGCGATGTAGTTGCGACTATTGATGGTAACCTAAAAAATATTCTAACTGGCGAAAGAGTAGCATTAAACTTTGTTTCCCATATTTCTGGAATAGCAACGAAAACAAATATGTTTGTAGAAAAAGTTAGAAAAAAAACTAAAATATGTTGCACAAGAAAAACGATCCCAAATCTAAGAGTGATCCAAAAATATGCTGTAAAATTAGGTGGCGGAACAAACCACAGATTTAACTTGAGTGATGAATACTTAATAAAAGATAACCATATAAGTTCAGAAAAAAATTTTGAAAATTTAATTCAAAGAGCTATCAAAAAAAAGGGAAAAAAAAAAATTACAGTTGAGGTTGATAATTTATCTCAGTTAAAAAGAATATTAGGTATGAAATTTGATAGGATTTTATTAGATAATATGAGTTCAAAAAATTTAAAAAAAGCAGTCAAAATGTCTAGGAAATTTTATGAGACTGAAGCATCAGGAGGAGTTAACTTAAAGAATATTAAAAATGTTTCCTCTACTGGTGTAGATAGGATTTCTATAGGATCTTTAACTCACTCAATTAATGCGTTGGACTTTAAATTGGAAATCTAAAATTTAATTTTATTTTTTTAATTGAGCTTGGGCAGCAGCCAGTCTTGCAATAGGTACTCTATAAGGTGAACAGGATACATAATCTAAACCAGCTCGTGCACAAAAGTCGATACTTTTCGGATCCCCTCCATGTTCGCCACAAATACCGAGTTTGAGTTTTTTGTTAATTTTTCTACCTTTTTTTGTTGCTATTTCAATCAAATCTCCAACTCCGTCGTCTATAGAAACAAATGGATCAATATCAAAAATTTTATTATCAATATAATCATTTAAAAACTTGCCACTATCATCTCTGCTAATGCCAAAAGTTGTTTGTGTTAAGTCATTTGTTCCAAAACTAAAGAATTCTGCATGTCTAGATATATCATCTGCTTTGATTGCTGCTCTTGGGAGCTCAATCATTGTACCTACTAAAAAATTTAGTTTTGTTTTAGTTTTGTTTTCAACTTCTTTTGCAACTCTAATTACTAAATCCTTCATTATTTTTATTTCTGCTTCAGTTGATACCAAAGGTATCATGATTTCCGGAATAATAGATTTTATCTTGAGTTTTTTACATTCAACTAATGCATGAAAAATCGCTGTGCACTGCATCTCATATATTTCTGGGAATGATATACCTAATCTACAACCTCTATGACCAAGCATTGGATTTTGTTCGTGAAGTTCTGTTATTCTGCCCTCTAATTCGTAACTTTTGATGTTTAAAGCATTTGCTACATCGCTAATTTCTTTTTGATTTTTAGGTAAAAATTCATGAAGTGGTGGATCTAATAATCTAACTGTAACAGGTAGACCATTCATAATTTTAAAGATATCAATAAAATCCTTTTTTTGAAAAGGAAGTAGTTTCTCTAAAGCATTAGCCCTATCTTCTTTTGATTTTGATAAAATCATTTCTCTTACAGATAAAATTCTCTCTTCGTCAAAAAACATATGTTCTGTTCGACAAAGACCTATTCCTTCAGCTCCAAATTCTCTAGCAGTTTTACTATCAAGAGGTGTTTCAGAATTAGTTCTAATTTTTAGTTTTCTAAATTTGTCAGCCCAGCTCATAAGTTTAGAAAAATCTCCTGAAATTTCGGGTTTAACAGTTTTGACCTCTCCTTTTATAATTCTACCAGTTGATCCATCAATTGTAATTAAATCACCTTCTTTAATTTCATTATTTTTTGTTTTAAAAATTTTATTTTGGTAATCAATTTCTATTTCACTAGAGCCAGACACACAAGGTCTGCCCATTCCTCTTGCAACTACTGCTGCATGGCTGGTCATTCCTCCTCTTGCAGTAAGAATTCCTTTAGCTGCATGCATTCCATTAATGTCTTCAGGTGATGTTTCTACTCTTACTAGGATTGTATTTTGCATCATTCCATTTAATCTTTCAGCTTCATCAGATGTAAATACTACTTTTCCACTAGCTGCTCCTGGCGAAGCTGGGAGGCCTTTGGCTATTACTTCTAAATTCGCTGTTTCATCTAAAGTTGGATGTAGCAAAGTATCTAATGAATTTGGTTGTACTCTAAGCACAGCCTCTTTTTTTGTGATGAGTTTTTCTCTTTCCATATCGACAGCAATTTTGACTGATGATTTTGCAGTTCTTTTTCCTGATCTAGTTTGCAACATCCACAACTTATTATTTTCGACTGTGAACTCCACATCCTGCATATCTTTATAATGTTTCTCCAGTTTTATAAGAATATTTTTTAGATTTTTGTAAACTCTAGGCATAGACTCTTCCATTGAAAGAAATGTTTCTTTTGAATCTTTTCTCGCTTTCTTAGTTATATGTTGGGGCGTCCTTGTTCCTGCAACAACATCTTCTCCTTGAGCATTTATTAAATATTCGCCATAGATTTCATTGATTCCATTGGAAGGATTACGTGTAAATACAACACCTGTCGCACAATCATCACCCATATTACCAAAAACCATGGACTGAACATTTACTGCAGTTCCCCACTCTGAAGGGATTTGATTTAATTTTCTATAAATCTTTGCTCTGTTACTCTCCCATGACAAAAAGACTGCACTAATTGCACCTAGTAATTGTTCATTAATATTTTGAGGAAAATTTTTTTTTGTTTTTTCTTTTACAATATTCTTAAAATCTTTAATCAATCCATCCCAATCATCTTCATCCAAATCAGTGTCTAGCAAAACACCTTTTGTAAGTTTGTAATTTTCAATTAATTCTTCAAAATTATAACTTTCAACACCCATAACAACATTTGCATACATTTGTATAAATCTTCTATAACTATCTTTTGCAAATCTCATATTTGATGTTTTATTTGCTAAAGCAATCACAGTTTTGTCATTTAGTCCAAGATTCAAAATAGTATCCATCATTCCTGGCATGGAAACTCTTGCGCCAGATCTTACAGATAATAATAAAGGATTTTTCAAATCTCCAAATTTTTTACCAGAATCTTTTTCAATATTTTTTAATTCTTTATTTATTTCATTTATGATTTTAGGCTTTAATTTCTTTTTATTTTTATAAAATAAATCACAAACTTCAGTGGAAATCGTAAATCCTGGTGGGACAGGCAAACCCATCCTTCCCATTTCTGATAAATTTGCACCTTTGCCTCCTAAAATATTTTTTGGATTTTTTATTTTTATTGTGTCTTTAGATTTAAAATTAAAAACTAATTTTGGCATTTATGATTCTATTTTCGAAAAGTTAAAATAATTATCGAAGCTTTTACACAACATTTTTAAAAGTTCTAGTCTGTTTTTTTTAATTAATTCTTCTTGATCATTAACTATTACATTATCAAAAAACTCATTAACCTCTATTTTGGCACTTGAGAGTGTTTTAAGACTTTCATCATAATCCTCGTCTCTACCTATTCTTGAAAAATACTTTCTTATAGCATGTATTTTTTTATAAAGATTTTTTTCATAATCATTTTTAAAGAGACCAGGATCAGCAGAACCTACAATTTCTAGTTTTGATTTACTTTCACTATTTAAAATGTTTGCAGATCTTTTATAAATTGCAATAACATCAAGACCGAAATCTTTTTTAATATTTTTATTCAAATTTAATGATTTATTAAAAATTTTTAGTAAATCATCTATTCCATAAGAATTAGTTGAGCATTCAATAATATCCGACCTAATATTTTTATCTTTTAAATAATTTTTTAATCTATCTAAAATAAAATCTCCCAATTCATCATTTATCAATTTTGAGTCAAAAGAGTAATTTTGTTCTTTGTATAAATTTATTGAATAATTTATTAGATCTCTTAATTTTATTTTTTTTTGATTTTCAATTATTAACCTTAATAAACTAATTGCCATTCTTCTTAATGCATAAGGATCTTTTGAACTAGTTGGTTTGAGATTAATTCCAAAAAATCCGACTAAAGAGTCTATTTTGTCACTTAATGATAATGCTATGCTGTATGGTTTTTTTGGAACTTTACTATCAATGCCACTTGGTAGGTAATGCTCTGAAACAGCTAAACTTATTTCTTCGTCAAAACCTTGCTCTCTTGCGAAATATCCACCCATCACGCCTTGTAATTCTGGAAACTCTCCAACTAAATCCGACATCAAATCTACTTTGCAAATTGAGGAGGCAATTTCTATCTTTTCTTTACTTATTAAAAGTTCATCTGATATTATTCCACTAAGCTTTCTTACTCTTTGTATTTTATCAAAATAACTTCCCAACCCTTTAAAATAATTAATTTGCTTCAATCTAGACACCTGTTTAACTAAATTTTGAGACTTATTTCTATTCCAAAAAAATTCTGCATCTGCCAACCTTGCATCTACAACATTTTGATTTCCTAATTTAACTAATCCCTTTTTGTCCTTGCAATCTGCTACAACTATAAAATTATTTGTTATTTTGTTTTTTCTATCAAATGTAGGAAAATATTTTTGGTGATGCTGCATGGTAATAATAAGTATTTCTTTGGGAATTTCTAAAAATTTCTTATTAAACTCACATACTAAAATTTTTGGTTTTTCAACAATATTTATTATTTCGTTTATAAGTTTTTCATTCACGTTTATATGAATTTTTTTTTGATTAGTTGCCTTATTTATTTCTTTAATTATAAATTCTTTCCTTTTATCTTGATCAATTGTTACTCCTTTTTGTTTAAAAAATTTTATATAAGATTTAAAATCATTAAAACTTTTTACTTCATCTTCTAGATCTTTATCTATAAAAGTTTTATTTGAGCTATGTAAATGGTTTAATTTAAATTCAATTATTTTTTTATCAAATAAAGCTAATATTGATTTTAACGGTCTTCCCCAATATAAATCATGATTGCCCCATTTCATTGATTTTTTCCATGAAATTTTTAAAAGTAAACTTGCAATACTTTCTTTTAATAAATCGTATGTTTTTATTTTTTGTGATGGTTTGTTGTAGAAGTAGAATATGCCTTTTTCAGTGCTTTTTTTGAAAACTTTTTCTTTACTTATTTTATTGGATTTTAAAAATCCTTCCAAAGCCTTTTCTGCAGCATTTATATTAGGACCTCTAATTTCTTCTGCTTTTTTTATTACATCTTTAGATATCTTATTTATATGAACAATGAGCCTATTTGGAGTTGAATAAGTATTAATTTTACCTTTAACTATAATTTCATTATCATCAAAAAATTTTTTAAAAATTTGTGTTAATTCATTTCTAGCATTGATTTGTAATCTGGAAGGTATTTCTTCACTAAATAATTCAAGAAAAAATTCTGACATTTTAATTTTGTGTTTCTACCCAGATTTTTCCAATTTCTCTTGTCAGATCTCTTATCCTTGCAATATATTCTGCTCTTTGAGCAACACTTATAACTCCTCTAGCATCTAAAATATTGAACACATGACTTGATTTTAAACATTGATCATATGCTGGAAGAGAAATTTTCTTTTCAATTAATGATTTTGCTTCTTCTTCGAGCATATCAAAAATTTTAAATAATTTATCTGTGTTTGCATACTCAAAATTATAGGCTGAAAATTCTTTTTCAGCTTGATGAAAAACATCTTTGTATAAAACTCCCTCATCATTCCAAATTAAATCAAAAACATTTTTTTTACCTTGAATAAACATACATAATCTCTCTAAACCATAAGTAATTTCAACAGATATTGGATTGCACTCCATACCTGCCATTTGTTGAAAATAAGTAAATTGAGTAACTTCCATACCATCACACCATACTTCCCATCCAAGACCAGCAGCACCTAAGGTTGGACTTTCCCAATCATCCTCTACAAATCTGATATCGTGCTCTTCATATTTAATACCTACTGATGAAAGGCTATTAAGATACATTTTTTTAATATCTTTTGGTGAAGGTTTTATTAAAACTTGAAATTGATAATAGTGTTGCAAACGATTAGGATTTTCTCCATACCTTCCATCTGTTGGTCTTCTTGATGGTTGAACGTAAGCTGTTTTCCATGGTTTAGAACCTAATGATCTTAGAGTTGTTGCTGGGTGAAATGTTCCTGCTCCAACTTCTAAATCATAAGGTTGCAAAATAACGCAACCTTTTTTTGACCAGTACTTCTGAAGATTTAAAATTGTATCCTGAAAAGAAATAAATGGTTTTGGATTTTTTGTTTTTTTTTTAGAAACCATATTTTTGCCAAATAGATCTTTCTTCTAAAACACTTAAAAATTTATCCGCATGGTCTTCAGAAGACGAAAGTTTTTTGGCAAGCCATCCTTTAGACTTTTCAAATTTTTTAATTTCAACATCTTCGCCAAATTTTTCTCTCAATATCTGTTCTGCATTTCCTATTCCATCTATCAAGCCAAGTTTTAAAGATGTTTTGCCAGACCAAAATTCTCCAGAAAAAAGTTCAACGTCAGTTTTGTTTAATTTTGTTGATCTACTTTCCTCTACAACATTAATAAATTCTTGGTGAAGTTCCAGTTGAATATTTTTTAATCTTTGAATGTCCTCTTCTTTCTCGTCTAAAAAAGGGTCTAAAGTACTTTTATTTTTTCCAGCTGTATAAACCCTTCTTTGAACACCTATTTTTTGAATTAAATCTTTAAAACCAAAAGAAGAATAAATTACTCCTATTGATCCGATTATAGAACTTGCATTAGCATAAATCTCATCACCTGCGCATGCAATTAGATAGCCTCCAGATGCAGCAACATCTTCAGCAAAAACTATAACTTTTTTTTTGTTTTTCTTAGACTGTTCTCTAATAAATTTATATATTAGATGTGATTGAACGGGTGAACCACCTGGTGAATTAATTGAAATTGCAACAGCCTCTGCTTTTTTTACTGAAAAAGCTTTTTTTATCATTTCTTCTTGAGAGGAATATTCTATTCCTTGTTTAAACTTTCCAACATTTCCTATGACGCCGGTAAGTCTTAAATGACTAACAATTTTTTTTTTTTTAAAAAATGAAAACATACAAATGATTATAAAAATTTTACTTAATTATAAAGCTACTTATAGTTGAAGAATTAGGTGCGTCAATTGATAAGTATATTAATAAACTTAATGTAATATTTTGAATTTATGGGTTCAGTAGTTCAATTAAAAAAGCAAATAACTAATGCGTATACAGATTTAGTAAATTCTGTTGATGAAAAACTAAGTTTAGTTGAAGACAAAATTTCTTATAAGCTAGATAGCAAAGTTGAGCTTGTTAAAGAAATGACAGCTTACCACATGACTAGTGGAGGTAAAAGATTAAGAGCATTGCTTACTTTGGAGTGTGCTAAATTGTGTGGATATACAAAAGGTAGTAGAGATGTGAACCTAGCTGCATGTGTTGAACTTATACACGCAGCAACTCTTATGCATGATGATGTAATTGACAGCGCAGATTTAAGAAGAGGCAAAAAAACTACAAATAAAATTTGGGGAAATCAGTCATCAATTCTTGTTGGGGACTATTTATTAAGTAGATGTTTTGAAATGATGGTTGAGGATGGAAGTATTGAAGTATTAAAACTTTTATCTTCTACATCATCAACTATTGCTCAAGGAGAAGTTTTGCAATTACAACATAAAGGTGATTCTGAAATGTTAGAAGATACTTATTTGAATATAATTTCTTCTAAAACTGCAGCTTTATTTTCAGCATCTTCAAAAGTTGGGTCGATAATTACTGATAAAGAAAATAAATTTAAAGATGCATTAGAATTCTATGGAAAGAACCTTGGATTAACATTTCAGATTGCAGATGATACACTTGACTATAACTCAGAATTAAAAATGTTTGGTAAAGAGATAGGGAAAGATTTCTTTGAGGGCAAGGTTACTCTCCCAATTATTCTATTAAATCAAAAATTATCTTCAGATGAAAAATTAGTTTTAAAAAGAATATTTAAACAAAATATCAGATCTAAAGAACAATTTGACTATGTGCTTATATTGGTAAAAAAATATAATATAATTAATGAGTGTTACAAAAAAGCGGAGCACTATATAAGTTTAGCATCAAATTCATTAAGTATATTTCAAGATTGTGAAGAAAAAACAATACTCAAAAATTTAACTTCATTTAGTATTAATAGAAAATTTTAAGGTGATAAGAGAATTTTTTTCCAATTATTATTTTCTTTAATATATTTTAATCTTTCGTGAATTCTATTTTCACCATCTAACCAAAATTCAATTTCGTGGTGTTTTAACCTCCATCCTGACCAATGATCAGGTCTTGGAACATTATTTTCATCTTTATAGAGATCTTTAAATTTTTTTATAGATTGGTTTAGCTCTTCTCTATCTTTTAAAATTGAACTCTGATTTGATGCCCATGCACCAATTCTACTTCCGTAACTTCTGGATTTATAATAATTATCAGCTTCTTCATCAGAAACTTTTTCAGCAGTACCAACTATTCGAATTTGTCTGAGTAAACTTTTCCAATGAAAACACATCGAAATGTTTGGATTCTGCTTTATAGAATTTCCCTTATTACTATTAAAGTTAGTGTAAAAAACAAATCCATCCTCTCCATAATCTTTGAGCAATACCATTCTTACATTCGGATAACCTTTTTCGTTAATAGTGCCTAGAGCTAATGCATTTGGATCATTTATTTCTGTTTTCTTTGCCTCGTTGTACCATTCAGTGAATAATAGTATTGGATTATCGAGATCTAGAAAGCATTTATCTAACCCTAAAGAATTTTTTTCGTTCATAATTTAACCAAAATAATTTATATAATAATATAATGTCTTTTAATACATTTGGAAAATTTTTTCGATTTACTACATGGGGTGAATCTCATGGTCCAGCCATAGGATGTGTTGTTGATGGATGTCCTCCGAATATTAAGCTTAATATCAGAGACATTCAGTTAGAATTAAATAAAAGAAAGCCTGGTCAGTCTAAATTCACAACCCAAAGAAAAGAGGATGATAAAGTAGAAATTTTATCAGGAACATTTGAGGGCAAAACAACTGGTACACCTATCTCAATGATTATATTCAATAAAGATATGCGTTCTAGGGATTATAAAAATATTAAAGATAAATTTAGACCTGGTCATGCTGATTATACATATTTTAAAAAGTATGGAATTAGAGATTATAGAGGTGGAGGCAGACAGTCAGCGAGAGAGACTGCTTCAAGAGTGGCAGCAGGGGCAATAGCAAAACAAGTTTTGCAAAATATTATTGGGAAAAAGTACAGTGTAATTGGAGCCGTAACACAATTAGGAATACTAGGATGTGACACAGAAAAATGGAATGACAGTTTCATCACAAAAAACCCTTTATTTTGTCCTGATAAAACAGTTTTAAAATTATGGGAAAAATATTTACTTGGGATAAGAAAAGCTGGCTCATCATGTGGGGCTATTATTGAAGTAAGAGCAAGAGGTGTTCCTGTCGGATTAGGAGCTCCAATTTATTCAAAATTAGATATGGATTTAGCATCAGCAATGATGAGTATTAACGCAGTAAAAGGGGTAAATATAGGATCAGGAATGAACTCTGCTCAACTTTCTGGTGAACAAAATTCTGATGAAATGTCCCAAACAGGAAAGAAAACAAAATTTAAATCGAATAATGCTGGAGGAATTCTTGGGGGTATTTCTAGTGGTCAAGAAATAATAGTTTCTTTTGCAGTAAAACCAACTTCATCAATTCTTTCTCAAAGAAAAACAATTAATAAATTTGGAAAAAATACTTCAATTTCAGTCACAGGGAGACATGATCCATGTGTAGGTATTAGAGCAGTGCCTATTGGCGAAGCAATGATGCATTGCGTAATTCTTGATCACTACTTAATGAATAAAGCTCAATGTGGCAATTAATTAGTTTTTTTAATTAAAACTTTAGAATTTAGAGTTTCTAAAACCTTTGCTTCAATAGATTTAGCATCTAGACCAGCTTCTTTATACATTTCTTCTGGTTTATCTTGGTCTAAAAATTTATCAGGCAAAATCATTGATCTAAATTTTATATTATTATCTAATAAATTCTTTTCATTTAAGAAATGATTTACATGAGCTCCAAAACCTCCTATAGAGCCTTCTTCCAACGTAATTAGCACTTCATGATTTGTTGCAACTTGCCACATAAGATTTTCATCCAGAGGTTTTGCAAATCTAGCATCTATAATTGTTGGATTAATTCCCATTTTTTTTAAACCTTCTTCAGCCAATAGGCATTCTTTTAATCTATTTCCAAAACTTACTAAAACGACTTTCTTTCCTTCACTTATAACTCTACCTTTTCCAATATCTATTTTTTCATTAATATCTGGTATTTTTAAACCTATTCCATTTCCTCTTGGATATCTAAATGCACACGGTTGATTATTAATATCCACTGAGGTGTTAACCATTCTTACTAATTCTGCTTCATCACTTGCTGCCATAACAATAAAATTAGGTAAAGTTGATAAATATGTAATATCAAAAGCACCTGCATGTGTGGCTCCATCAGCGCCCACTAGACCAGCTCTATCAATAGCAAATCTTACTGGTAAACTTTGAATTGCAACGTCATGAACTACCTGATCATAAGCTCTTTGTAAAAATGTTGAATAAATTGCTGCATAAGGCTTATAACCCTCTGTTGCTAAACCTGCAGCAAAAGTAACAGCATGTTGTTCAGCAATTCCAACATCAAAAGTTCTATCCGGAAAAGCTTTACTAAATGCGTCCATTCCTGTACCAGATGGCATAGCAGCAGTTATACCTACAATTTTACTATCTTTCTTTGCATGCTCTATTAATGTATTTGCAAATACCTTTGTAAATGCTGGAGCCTTAGTTGTTGATTTTTGTTGAACTCCAGTTTGAACATCAAATTTTGTAACTCCATGATATTTATCATCAGATTTTTCAGCAAAACTATATCCTTTCCCTTTTTGAGTTTTTATATGAATTAGTATTGGACCATTATGATTACTTTCTTTAGCGTTTTTTAAAATTGGCAATAAAACATCTAAATCATGACCATCAATTGGACCAACATAATAAAAACCTAATGAATTAAATAATGTACCACCTGTGACAGCCGATCTTAAAAAATCTTCAGCCTTTCCAGCCTTTTTACTAAATCTTTTTGAAAAGGATGAAATAATCATTTTAACTGTTTCTCTAAAACTAAAGTAAATCTTACCTGAAAAAATTTTAGCAAGGTAAGATTTCATTGCACCAACTGGTTTTGCAATGGACATATCATTGTCATTCAAAATTACGATCATTTTAGTTTTTGAGTCTCCAGCGTTATTCATAGCTTCATATGCCATTCCTGCACTCATGGCACCGTCACCAATAACTGCTATAACCTGATCTGATTTATTTGATAATTTATTTGCTGTTGCAATGCCAAGTCCAGCAGAAATAGAAGTGGAACTATGAGCTGCACCAAAAGGGTCAAATTCACTTTCCGATCGCTTTGTAAAACCAGATAATCCACTTCCTTGTCGTAAAGTTCGTATTTTATCTTTTCTTCCTGTTAAAATTTTATGAGGGTATGATTGATGACCAACATCCCATATCAATTTGTCCTTAGGTGTGTCAAAAACATGATGAAGTGCTACTGTTAATTCTACGACACCTAAGCCCGCACCTAGATGACCGCCAGTTTTTGAAACAGCATCAATCATTTCGCTTCTTACTTCTTCTGATAGAACTTTTAATTCTTCATTATTGAGTTTTTTTATATCTGAAGGAAAATTAATATTATTTAAATATTTATAATTCTGCATTTATTTATTTCTACTTAATATAAATTCAATTGTCTCTTTTAAATCACTAGCATTATTTCCATAGCTAACTAAACTATTAAATATTTCTTTTTTTAGTTTTGACGCATATTTAATAGCATTTTTATATCCTAGTAAACTTATTAATGTTGCTTTTCCCCTTTTTGAATCTTTATTTGTTTTTTTTCCTGCAGTTTTTGATGTACTGCTATAATCAATTAAATCATCTGCAATTTGAAAAAGTAAACCAATTTTTTCACCAATAATTGAGAATTTTTTTATTTGATCTTTTTTATTTGTCAAAATAACTGGAGACAAACAGCTGAATGAAAATAATTTTCCAGTCTTTTTAATCTCCATATCTATAACTTTTTGTTTAGAAACTTTTTTCCTTTCATAATTTAAATCCAAAAATTGACCTCCAGCTATTCCTTGGTGACCTGATGATTGAGATATTAGATTTATTAGGGATATTTTTTTATTGTTATTTATATTGAACTTTGGATCAGATAAAATTTCAAAAGCTAATGTCAAAAGGGAGTTTCCAGCCAAAACAGCTGTTGATTCTCCAAATTTTTTATGTGTAGTTAGTTTACCTCTTCTAATATCATCATCATCCATACACGGTAAATCGTCATGTATTAGTGAATAGGCGTGTATACATTCAACAGCTGAACTTAAGTATAAAAGATATTTTTTTTCTACATTAAAAATTTTTCCAACATCAAAAATAAGCTTAGATCTTATTTTTTTTCCTCCAGGAAATAAACCATACTTAATAGGTATAATTAGATCTGTTTTTTTTTGTTTTGCTAAGTAATTTTTTAAAAATTTATTTACTTCATTAACAGTTTTAACTAATTTTTTTTTCATTTTTTTTTGAGGTTAATTCTTCAATTTTTAGCTTGGTACTTTCAGATATATTTTTTGAATCCTTTTGAAATTTTTTCTCTATTAAATTATTTAACTTTATTAAATATTGATAATCATCAATAGATTCTTCCAAATTTTTTTTACTTTCTAATTCTTGTATTAAACGATCTGCTATTTCTGTGAGTTCACTCAAAGATTTTAATTCAATATCATCTGGCAAAATTTTTTCATTCATATAATAATTTGTAATATTATATGAAAATTAATGATTCAAATATTAAAAAAGCAGTAAAATATTTAAATAATCACGAATGTATTGGAATACCTACGGAAACTGTCTATGGATTAGCTGCTAATGCCTATTCTGATAAAGCTACCAAAAGAATATTTAAATTAAAAGGAAGACCTGCCGATAACCCCTTAATTGTTCATTACTATAATATTAAAGATTTGGAAAAAGATTGTAAGACTAATACTTTGTTTTATAAACTTTATAATTCATTATGCCCTGGTCCAATTACATTTATATTAAAACTAAAAAATGAAAGCAAAATTTCGAAAAACGTTACTAATAACAAGAAAACGTTAGGTGTAAGATTTCCAAGTCACCGAACAGCTAGAAAGTTATTAAAATCTTTAAAATATCCTTTAGCAGCGCCAAGCGCAAATATCTCTGAAGGGATAAGTCCAGTAACAAAAAATGATGTATATGATGAATTTGGAGAAAAAATTAAATTTATTCTAGAAGGCGGAAGATCAAAAATTGGTGTTGAATCTACGATTATAAGTTTAGTAAAAAAACCCCAAATCTTAAGATTGGGTGGTTTAAATATTTCTATATTAAATAAAAAATTAAAAACAAATTTAAAAACTAAATTGTATGCTAAAAGTAACATAAGTTCTCCAGGGAGAAGAAGAATTCATTATTCACCAGGTATACCTATTAGATTAAACGCAGTTAAAATAAAAAAAGATGAGGCTTTTATCCTAATTAAGAAGAGAGAAGAAAATAATAAGAATTATTTTTACTTAAGCAAGACAAATAACCTAATGGAGAGTGTTAAAAATTTATATAAAACATTAAGAAAAATTAAGAAGTTAGGTTACAAAAAAATAGCTGTACAAAGAATACCAAACCAAAACTTTGGATTAGTGATTAACGATAGACTTTTTAGAGCATCAAAAAAATGAAAAATTTAGTGGAAGTTAAAAATATAAAAAAATATTACGGAAAGAATGAAGCTGTCAAAGGTATAAGTTTTAACATAAAAGAAGACGAAATTTTAGGTCTATTAGGTCCAAATGGCTCGGGCAAAACAACAACGATAGGCATGTTATTGGGACTTTTAAAACCAACTAGTGGAGAAATTTTAATAAACGGTCAAAAATTGGAAGGGAATAGAATTGAAATCTTGGAACAGATTAACTTCATATCTCCATATATTGAATTACCAAAAAAACTTACAGTTAAACAAAATCTAACTGTTTATGGAAAATTATACAAAATAAATAATATTAATGAGAGGATCGAATTTTTATCAGAAAAATTAAGATTAGAAGATTTGCTTAATAGCATTACAGGTGAATTATCATCTGGACAAAAAAATAGAGTAAGTTTGGCAAAAGCATTAATCAACGAACCAAAAGTATTGCTATTAGATGAGCCAACTGCATCATTAGATCCGGAGGTAGGTGATTTTGTTAGATCTTTTTTAGAAGATTATAAAAAAGAAAAAAAAATATCTATACTTCTTGCCTCTCATAATATGAATGAAGTCACTAGGCTTTGTAAATCAATTCTAATGATGAAGGATGGGATTATTATCGATGAAGGAAATCCTAAAGAATTAATCAATAAACATGGCAGAAAAAACCTAGAGGAAGTTTTTTTAAAATTATCAAGGAGCAAAAATGAGCTTAACTAGAATGTATGGTCTTTTTTTAAGACATTTTTATTTAATTACCAGATCTTTCCCAAGAGTTTTAGATCTTGTTTATTGGCCAACTATTCAAATTACTTTATGGGGATTTATCTCAAATTTTTTTGCTACACATACAACATATTATAATAATGCGGTAGGAGTTATATTAACGTGCGCAATCCTTTATGATTTTCTTTTCAGAACAAGCATTGGATTTAATATGCTATTTCTTGAAGAGATTTGGAGTAGAAACTTTACAAATTTATTTATTGCGCCAATGAAAATTGGTGAAATATTAACTTCACTTGTTGCTACAGCTTTAATAAGAGCTCTAATAGGTTTAATACCAGCAGTGCTTTTAACTTCTCCATTGTTCGGTATATCTATTTTAGATTTAGGAATATTTTTATTCTTTTTATTTTTGAGCCTATATTTATTTGGAATAACACTTGGCATCCTGGTATCTGCTGGTCTATTAAGATATGGGCCCTCTTTTGAAAATATAGCATGGTCTACAATGTTTTTATTAGCTCCATTTGGATGCATTTATTATCCAATTGAAATATTGCCAGAGGTGTTTCAGAAAATAGCTTACTTATTACCATTGGTATATATTTTTGAAGAGGCAAGAAATATTTTGATTAATCAAACTGTAGATATTCAAAATATCTATTATGCATTCTTGTGGAATGGGGTTTACTTTGTATTATCGATTGTATTATTCTATTATTCATTCAATGTCGCAAAAAATAAAGGGACGCTTATTAATATGGGCGAATAGTGGTGCGCCCGCAAGGAGTCGAACCCTGAACCTCCAGAGCCGAAATCTGGCGCTCTATCCAGTTGAGCTACGAACGCATAATAATTTAATATAATAATTTATGAAAAATTTCATCAATTTTATTATTAAAGAAGATGATAATAACAAGAGAGTAGACACGATATTAGCAAATCATGATAAAAGGTTAAGCAGAACTAGAGTAAAAAATTTAATTCTAGATAGTAAATTAAAAATTAACGAGAAAATTATAAAAGACCCTTCAATTAAAACAAAATTAAATGACAAAATTGATCTTGAAATTGTTGAACCTAAGAAACAAAGCTTAAAACCTTATAATTTTAAATTAAACATAATTTATGAAGATGAAGACTTAATTGTAATTGACAAACCTTCTGGAATTTCAATGCACCCTGGTCCTGGTAATTACGATAATACAATAGTTAACGCTTTAATGAATTATAATGGTAAAAATTTATCTGATATTGGAGATGAAATTAGACCTGGTATAGTACATAGAATTGATAAGGATACATCAGGATTAATTGTAATTGCAAAAAATAATTTAACCCATGAAAAATTATCAATTCAATTCTCTGAACATTCTATAACTAGAGTTTATCAAACTTTAATATGGGGAAAATTAAGACCTCAAAAAGGAAAAATTGAAACCTTCATAACTAGAAGTTCGAAAAATAGACAGATGATGGAAGTATCATCAAGTAAAGGTAAAAAGGCGATTACTTATTATGAAACGTTAGAGCTTTTTGAGAATGATAAAGTTCCAACTTTTAGCTTTATACAATGTAAATTAGAAACTGGGAGAACTCATCAAATAAGAGTACATATGTCATACAAAGGTAATAATATTCTTGGTGATAAAAAATATAAAAAGAAATTTAAGAAATTTAAAAATATTGATGAAGATCTTAATGATAAAATTTTAAATCTAGATAGACAATTTTTGCATGCAAAACAGTTAGGATTTGACCATCCCAGAACAGAAGAAAGATTAGAATTTTCATCGAAAATCCCAAAAGAGTTAAGTGACATCCTAAAAAAACTAAGAAAATTAAGTAAATAAAACGATTGTAAAAAAAAATTTCTCTATTACATAAATACTTCCGATGAGTAATAAAACGTACAACTTGCCTACACTTTCAAACGAAGGCGGCTTAGCAGCATATCTAGCTCAGATAAAAAAATTCCCTATGCTAGATGCAGAAGAAGAATACATGCTTGCTAAAAACTGGCAAACTACAGGAAATGTTAAATCAGCTGAAAAACTTGTTACAAGTCATCTAAGACTAGTTGCTAAAATAGCAATGGGTTACAAAGGTTATGGTTTGCCTCTTAATGAAATGATTTCAGAGGGTAACGTAGGATTAATGCAAGCTGTTAAAAAATTTGAACCAGAAAAAGGCTTTAGACTTGCAACTTATGCAATGTGGTGGATTAAAGCTTCTATTCAAGAATATATTCTGAGATCATGGAGCTTAGTAAAAATCGGAACTACAACAGCTCAAAAAAAGCTTTTTTTCAACTTGAAAAAGTTAAAAAATCAAATTGCACCTAGAACTGAGGGTGACTTACGTGATGAACACGTAAAAGATATAGCAAACAGATTAGATGTAAGTGAGCAAGAAGTTGTGTCTATGAATAGAAGGCTTTCTGGAAAAGAGCAATCTTTAAATGCACCAATTGGAGAAGACGGTGATGAATGGCAAGATTGGGTTGTGGACAATGATATGGATCAAGAACTGAAATTTGCCCAAAATGAAGAAATGGAGCAACGAAAAGACCTTCTTCAAGATTCTATTAAAATTTTAAATGAAAGAGAAAAAGAAATCCTTTACTCAAGAAGATTAACAGATGATCCAATAACTTTAGAGGATTTAAGTAAAAAATTTAAAATAAGCAGGGAAAGAATAAGACAAATTGAGAATAAAGCATTTGAAAAACTTCAAAAACATATGCTGAACTCTGCTAAATCAAAAAATCTATTACCAGCTAATTAAATAGCTAAATTTTCTTATCATATGTCATTGAGTCATTTGATTTTAGATAATTTTTAATAAATACTCATATTATGAGGATTATAGCTTTAGTCTCAATGTTTATGATTTTGTCTATTAATATTTCGAAAGCTGTTGATGCAGTAGTGACAGTAAATGGGACAAAATATAATGTTACATATAAAGAAACAGATTATACCAGTGACACAAGTTTTTTTACATCTGGAAATTTAACCTGGGGAGATAAGTCATTAGCTCAGAGCATTCACCTTGTGGTCCAAGATGGTGGTAAAGCAATCAATTTTAATGCGGGAGTGCTTGTTCCTTATGCGACTGCTGCAAGCACTCGTGCAGTTGGTCAAACTGCAGTTTCGATATATTTTTGGCCAGGAAGCACTTTTGACTGCCCTACTGGATGTCCACTTGTTGGGGACACTCATTGGTATACATATACAGAATTAGCTAGAACAGCTTTCAATTCAAGAATTACAAAAAAGTCTAGAAACAAGATTTTAACAATTCTTGAAGAAATAAATACAAATGGAACAAATACTTCTTTAATAACAGCCTTGGATGGCCTTTCTGATACTGCGTTGGATAAAGTTTCAAGACAAATAGAAGCTTCAGGAGCTGTAAAGAAAATTTCAAAACAGAATATTAAACTTAATAACTCATTTAAAAGAGCTGTTTCTTCCTCGATTTCAACGCCTTCTGTAAGCACTAATACAAAAAATAATTATGCATCACTTAGTCTAGATGATTTGGTAATTACTAATAATAATCGGCAAGATATAATTATAATAAATAGTTTTAATTTTAAAGAACTTGCAAACATATTTAATAATAAAGAACTTTTTTCATTAAAGAGCGAAAATAGTAATTTTTTTGTAAGATCATTTGGAGATCTGTCAAATCAAGATAAAATTGGCGATGATGTTGGTTCAGAGACCTCTACTTATGGAATATTAATTGGAAATGAAAATAATAAAACTGAGAAAATAGAGCAAGGTTGGGTCGTTGGAATATCTGATGCAAATATTTCTTTTGATGAGGGCTTTGGTGGAAGTAATAGTAATGTTTTTCATGCAATGTTTTATCAAAATCAAAAATTAGAAAATTATGATACCAGTATAAATTTAGGTTCTTTTGTTTCTAAGGATTTTTTAAGTAGAAAAATTACCGAAGGATCGCCCCAGACCTTAGAAAGTTCTAGTTACAATTACGGCATAGATATTAATACAGAGATAAAAAAATCTATAACATTAGAAAAAAATTTAATAATTACTCCGTCTTTCTCAACAAATTTAAGTTATGTGATTCAAGATGATATAGATGAAACAGGTGGAAATCTTGCACTTACAATTAAAAATGATAATTTATTAACTTTTAAGCCAGAGATTGGTCTCTCTATAGTTAAAGATTTTCAAAATTCAGATGAAATTAATCATAATTTTGGTTTATCTATTTTTGGAAATCATGAAATTAAACTTGATGGAACTAAGTCAAATGCTAAAATTAAAAGTACCAGTTCAAATTTCAATATTGTTGAACAAAATGAAGATGAGCAATTTTTAACCGCTGGATTCAGTTATAATTTTAGTAACAGAATTAAAAACACGTCATATAATTTAAATTTATATCAAACTCAAAATAGTAGTAATAATCTTAACTCAACATTAATAAGCTTTAATTACATAAAAAAATTTTAATCATTATTTAATTAATTTAAGTAAAATATTTTTTTGCAAAAATGGTAAATAAAATTATTTAAATGGATCTATTAAAAGAATGGTATCTTCCCTCTCTGGACTTGTTGAAATACTTGATATTTTTGTTTCAATGAACTCTTCAATAGCTTTTACGTAAATTTTTGCATTATTAGGTAAATCTTCAAATTCTTTAATACCCTGAGTTTTAGATTTCCAACCCTCAAATTTTTTATAAACTGGTTTGACATTTAATTGATCTTCAACAGCAGCAGGAAAATAATCTATTTCTTTGCCGTTTAGTTCGTAAGCTACACAAAGATTTATTTCATCGAGTTCATCTAAAACATCCAATTTTGTTAATGCTATTCCATCAATACCTGAAATCTTTATAGTTTGTCTAACTAGAACTCCATCAAACCAGCCGCATCTTCTTTTTCTGCTGGTGACAGTTCCAAATTCGTGTCCCTTTTCACCTAAATGATTACCAATATCATCTGTGAGTTCTGTTGGAAAAGGTCCTTCGCCTACCCTTGTTGTGTATGCTTTTGTAATTCCTAATACATAGTTTATTGAATTTGGACCACATCCAGATCCTGTTGCTGCTGAAGCTGCTACTGTATTAGATGAAGTTACATATGGATATGTCCCATGATCCACATCAAGTAATATTCCTTGAGCTCCTTCAAATAAAATTTTTTTATTTTCTGATTTAAATTGATCTATCTTTCTCCAAACAGGAGCTGAATATTTTAATATATTTGGGGCTATTTTTAATAAGTCCTCAACTAGTTTATCTTTTTCATATATTGGCTTACCCAATCCCTTTCGGATAGCATTATGATGTTCTAAAACTACAGCCAGTCTATTTTCTAGATTTTTTTTGGATGCAAGGTCCATTACTCTTATAGATCTTCGTCCAACTTTATCTTCATAAGCGGGACCAATTCCTCTTCTGGTAGTTCCAATTTTTGATTTACCTGCAGAGTCTTCCCTTATTTCATCCATCTCTCTATGAAATGGTAAAATTAGTGTGGCAGCCTCAGATAAAATCAGATTATTTTCATTGATTTCTACAGCTTTAGATTTAGCTTCCTCGATTTCATCTAGCAGCGCCCATGGATCTACTACAACTCCATTTCCTATAATAGAAATTTTATTTTTTCTGACAATCCCAGATGGCAACAATCTCAGTTTATAAGTAACACCATCTATAACCAAGGTGTGACCTGCATTATGTCCTCCTTGGAATCTAACAACAACGTCTGCTTCACTGGATAACCAGTCAACTATTTTTCCTTTTCCCTCATCTCCCCACTGTGATCCAACTACGACTACATTATTCATCTAAATTTCTTTTCTATATTAAAACTATTTAAATGGTTAATTGGTCCATTTCCTTTTCCAAAGTTTGGTCTTGTTTTAATGGCATTGTTTACATATCTAATACCTAACTCACAAGATTTCTTTAGAGTTTTTCCACATCCATAATATGTTGCGATTGCACTTGATAACGTACATCCTGTTCCATGTGTATTTTTTGTTTTAATTTTTTTATTTGTAAATATTTTAGATTCTTTTTTATTTACAAAAATATCTGTCAAGTTTTTAGAACTTAAATGACCACCTTTAATTAAAACATTTTTTGCACCTAAATCTAATAATATTTTAGCAGCATTTTTCATATCCAAGATAGATTTTATTCTTATTTTAGTTAGTATTTCTGCTTCTGGAATATTTGGTGTTATTAAATCAACTTTTTTTATTAGTTTTTTTTTCAAAACTAAAATAGCTTTATTATCGATAAGTTTTGTACCACCTTTGGCTACCATGACAGGATCTAATATTATCTTTTTTAAATTTGATTTTTTTATTGATTTTATTACTGAATTTATAACTTGGGTAGAATGCAGCATTCCTATTTTTACTGAGTCTGGCTTAATATCTTTTGAAGTAAATTCAATTTGACTAGAAATTTCTTTAATAGGTATTGGTATTATAGACTTAACACCTGTAGTATTCTGAACTGTAACAGCTGTTATCGCTGTCATAGCGTAAGAACCAAGAGAAGTAACTGATTTAATATCTCCTTGAATACCTGCTCCTCCAGAGGAGTCTGATCCTGCAATTATTAATATTTTAGATTTGATTTTCAATTTACTGAATAGATTTTTTAATTATATTAACGCACATTTTATTTAAACTAGTGTCCTCCGACT
>CACPFN010000002.1 GCA_902633185.1 uncultured Pelagibacteraceae bacterium
TCTTCTTAATTTCATTTGCATATTCAGTGTTCCAAATTGTATCAGGATTAAAAACTATAAAATCTGTATCAACTGAATTATTTACTACATTTAAAAGACCACCCCCTGTATCTAATATTTCTTTACCATCTTCTATAATTTGAATTTCTAAACCAAAATTATTTGAAAAAATGAAATCTTTTATCTTATCACTTAAATAGAAAGTATTAATTTTTAAAAATTTTATTTCTAATACTTTTATCAAGTTTATAGTATTTTCTAATAAACTAATCTCATTAATTTTTAAAAGTGGTTTTGGCGTTTTCTCAGTTAATGGCATTAATCTTTTTCCAAATCCTGCACATAAAATTATTGCTGTTTTAATTTTCATATTTTTTTTATTCTTGGGTTTTTTTGTAGAAAATTTTTTAAATCATGGAAATTTGGATTATTTTTAATACGATTATCGATTAATTTCCACGCATAAGGTATTAATTTTAGATATTTTCTTTTTTTATCTCTTTTTGCAAGTCTTGTGAATATACCAATAATTTTTAGATTTCTTAAAACAGATAAAATTTCAAAATCATTAATAAATTGAGTTTCATTTTTATACTTAAATTTACTAAGAAATACTTTTAAAATATTTGACTTAAAACTATTTGAAGTTTTAATTCTTACATCATCTATAAGTGAGGCCAAATCATATGCTGGATTACCCAAGACAGCATCTTGACTATCTATTAAAGCGATTTTATTTTTATAAAACATCATGTTTGAGACATGAAAATCTCTATGTACAAACACTTTGTGTTTGATTTTTAAATTTAAATACAAATTATCTATTATTTTTTTGAGATTTTTTTTTAAATGTCCTTTTTGAATAATTAATTTATTTGCTGCTAAGTACCAATCTAAAAAAAGGTATGACTCTTTAAGTATTTTAGCTTTTGAATAGTTTGATAAATTAAATTTTTTTTTAAGAAAATTTTGAGTTTTAAAATTTTTAATTTTTTGAATTTGATATAAAAGTTTTAGTATTTTTTTGTATTCATTTAATTTAGTTTTTGAGGATTTAATTTTATCCAACATGTTTTTATTGCCGAAATCCTCAATTTGTATAAAATTTTTTTTATAATTTTGACTAATTAAACTTGGTGCTAGTATTTTATTTTTAATCAATATTTTGTTAACTGCATCATAATTTAACAGGTTTGATCGCTTTTGAATTTTGCTATAAACTAATACTGAATTATTTGTTCTATAAAATTGTCTAAAAGATGCATCTCCTGATAGTTTTTTAAATTTTTTCAAATTCATTAAAATTAAAATCAATATTATTAGATATAATTAAGTACCTATTTTCAAGCTTTTCATCGTATTCAAATTCTAATGTAAAAGTACTTTCTATATTGCGATCCAAGATTTCAGGCCATTCAATTAATCTAGCATAATCTTCTGAGTTTTCATTAATTCCTAAGTTATTTAATTCTTTTTTATCTTTAATTCTGTAAAGATCAAAATGTCTAACAATCAAAGAATTAATCTCATATTCATTTATAATATTAAAAGTTGGACTAGGTATTTCTGTTTTTTCTAAACCATTTTTTGTTTGAAGATAATTAATTAGATACCTAATAAATGTAGTCTTGCCAACTCCGGTGTTTCCATAAAAAAGCAAAGTTGTATTTTTGCTAACTTTACTTGCAATTTTTTCAGCAATTTTTTGTGTGATAATTTCTTTTGAAATATCTATTTTGCTACTTTTAGTAGCGATAGGCATCTGGTTTATAAGGTCCTTCTGGTGTTACACTTATATATTTTGCTTGATCATCTGATAATTTAGTTAATTTAGCTCCAACTTTTTCTAAATGAAGTCTGGCTACTTTCTCATCTAAATGTTTAGGTAAAACATATACTTTTTTCTCATACTTATCTGAGTTATTCCATAATTCTATCTGAGCTGTTACTTGATTTGTAAAAGAAGCACTCATTACAAAACTAGGGTGTCCTGTTGCGCATCCAAGATTAACCAATCTACCTTCTGCTAATAAAATAATTCTTTTTCCATCCGGCAATGTAATTTCGTGAACTTGTGGTTTTATTTCATCCCATTTATAATTTTTAAGAGCATCTACTTGGATCTCATTATCAAAGTGACCAATATTGCATAGAATTGCTCTATCTTTCATTTCTCTCATATGATCAGCTGTCACAATATCTTTATTTCCTGTTGCCGTAACAACAATGTCGGCTTCTTTTATCATCTCATCCATTAAAACTACTTCATAACCTTCCATTGCAGCTTGGAGAGCACAAATTGGGTCTGTTTCTGTAACCATAACTCTTGCACCGCTTTGACGAAGAGAAGCAGCGCTTCCCTTTCCAACATCTCCAAATCCAGCTACAATAGCTACCTTACCTGACATCATGACGTCAGTAGCTCTTTTAATTCCATCAACTAAACTTTCTCGGCAACCATATAAATTGTCGAACTTAGATTTTGTTACTGAGTCATTAACATTTATTGCTGGGACAAGTAAATTGCCTTCACTTTCCATTTTTTTTAATGCTAAAACTCCTGTAGTTGTCTCTTCTGATAAACCTTTAACATCATTTAATAATTCTTTATAATCTTTGTGCATCAATGCTGTAAGATCGCCACCATCATCAAGTATCATATTTGGTTTCCAGCCATCTTTTCCTTCAATAGTTTGCTTTACACACCACCAATATTCTTCTTCTGTTTCGCCTTTCCAAGCAAATACAGGAATGCCAGCTTTTGCAATTGCTGCTGCTGCATGGTCTTGTGTCGAAAAAATATTACATGAGGACCATCTTACTTCGGCTCCTAACTCAACTAAAGTTTCTATTAAGACAGCTGTTTGTATTGTCATGTGTAAACAACCAACAATCCGAGCACCATTTAAAGGTTTTTTACCCTTATATTCTTCTCTAAGAGCCATTAATCCTGGCATTTCAGTTTCAGCCAGTGAAATTTCTTTTCTTCCAAATTCCGCTTGAGATATATCTTTTACTTTAAAATCTTCCATAGAAAGAGGCTTTTAACAATTTCACTTAATATATCAACAAAGATTTATGCTTCTGGGAAAATTATTTCAATTCTTGCCCCTTTATCTTTATTATTAGATGCGTTGATTTCACCACCATGAATTTCAACTAAATTTTTGACAATATTTAATCCCAAACCCGAATGTTCACCAAAGTTTTCAGGTCTATTACTATAAAATCTATTAAATATCTTATTTGTATCCTTTTCACTAAATCCAGATCCCTGATCAACGACAACTAATTTAATTTTGTCATTTTTATCTTTTGATATTTCAACAGTAATTTCTTGATTATTTTCACTAAAAGAAATCGAGTTTTCTAATAAGTTTGCAATAATTTGTTCAATTCTATTTTCTATCCCTAAGATACTATAATTTTTAATTCCATTAGATTTCAATTTAATTCCAATCGATTTTTTTGTTTCATAGATACTGTTAAAATCGTCAACAACAGATTGAGCAATCTCTTTTAAATTTAATTTTTGCATTTTCTCAGAGGAAATTGCAGCCTCATCTCTTAGCATTTGAGAGTAATCAGTTATTAATCTTTCAATTCTCTCTACGTCATGTGATACTATATTAATTAATTTGTTTCTTTGAGATTTATCATTTGTTTCAGAAATTATCTCAGAGGCACTTTTTAGAGATGCTAAAGGATTTCTGATTTCATGCAAAAGATCTGTTGAATAATTTTCTGCTGTAGTAATTCTTTTGTTTAATTCACTAGTCATTTCATCAAGAGAATTTGATAATTTTCCCAATTCGTCATTTCTTTTTTTTATATTTCCAATATTGGTCTTTTCCTTGCTTTTATTTTTTATAATATTTGTATATTGAACCAAATTTTTAATTGGTTTTAAGAAGTATCTATTTAATACATATGAAAAAATTAAAATTACTAATGCGACAAGCAAAGCAGTTCTGATTATAAAATTTCTTCTTTCATCTATTGCAACTTTTATTTCGTTGGCATTTTCAGTAATAGCTAAATAGCCTATTGTTTTGTTTTCACTGACTACATTTTTAACAGTTACTAATAAAAATTGATCATAGTTTTCTTTAGAGTAAGTTAACGGTTTTCCATAATCTGATGAATATGAGTACTTTTTTAAATCTTCAAATATTTCTTTACTTTCAAAGCTTTTATTACTCTCTTCCAAATTCTTATTTTGAATACTTTGATTATTTAAGTCACTCATTTCAATTATGTTTAGACTTCTTGAGAAAGCATTTGGATCTAAGTCTAAGGTATCGGTATCTCCTAAGAGATTAAATTCACTATCAAATATCTGTACTCTGTCTATACTTTGAAATAAAAATTTGGTGGAAAACAGAAACTCTCTAATATCTTCAGATGAGAAATTTATTTTTAAACGATCAATATTTTCTGTTGTATTATCAATAATTTTTATGTGCGAGGCAGTTTTATTTTTAATGAGCGTAGGTTTTACTGTGTTAAGGTAAAATAATGTTAATACTCCTATCACTAAAAAAACAATAAAGTTGATAACTAAGAATTTTTTTAAAATAGATTGATTATTAGATTTTGAAGTAGCCATTATTTAACATTCCAACGATAACCACTACCATATCTGGTTTCTATCGCTGAAAAGTTATTATCTACTTTTTTAAACTTTTTTCTAATCCTTTTTACGTGACTATCTATTGTTCTATCTTCAATATCTGTGTCTTCTCTGTAAGCAACATCCATTAATTGAGATCTTTCTTTAATAATTCCAGGTCTTTTTGCTAATTCCTTTACAATTAAGAATTCTGTTGTTGTTAATTTATCTGGTAATTGCTTGCCATCCCATTCACACTCTAGCTGTGAAGGGTCAAGTTTTAATTTTCCATGTGAAATTATATTTCTATTATCCTCTAAATTATTATCTTTTTTTCTAAGTTGGACACGAATTCTTTCAATAAGAACTTTAGTTGAAAAGCCACCTGATTTTTTTACAAAATCATCAGCCCCTAGTTTTAGTCCTAAGAGCTCATCCACCTCTTCATCTTTTGAAGTTAAAAAGATAACGGGCATAGATGTTTTTTTTCTCAATTTTTTTAACAATTCTTCTCCATCCATTCTTGGCATTTTAATATCTATAACTGCAAGGTCTGGGGGATTTCTTGACAAACCTATTAAGGCACTTTCTCCATCCAAATAAGTTTGAATATTAAAACCCTCTTTCTCTAGAGCAATACTTAAACTAGTTAGTATATTTCTATCATCATCAACAAGGGCAATTGTTTGTTTCATGTTTAACTATAAAAATACTAAAATGTTTAAAATTGGGCAATTAAATGTTTATTAATGAAGCTCTCCCCAGTTATCACCTATGTTTACATCTACCGATAATGGTATTGAAAATGAATGCAAATCACTATCTTTCACACTTGTCATAATATCTTTAATCTTTTTAGAAGCAGATTTAGTACCATTATCAATTACCTCAAAAATCAATTCATCGTGAATTTGAAGCAACATATTAAATTCATTTGTTTTTTTAGTATCAAGCTCATCGTTGATTCTAATCATAGCAAGTCGCATTATTTCTGATGCAGATCCTTGGATAGGTGCATTTATAGCTGCCCTTTCTTGAAAATTTCTAACATTAAAATTTTTGTCATTGATTCCTGGAATATGAGTTTTTCGACCAAAAATATTTCTTACATATCCACTTTTTCTACAGAATTTAATTGTGTTATTCATGTATTCTTTAATTTCTGGAAATTTAATAAAATATGAATTTAGAAATTCTTCGGCTTCATTGTTTGATACACCAATTTGTTTAGCCAGACCATATTGAGATATTCCATAAATTATTCCAAAATTAATAGCTTTAGCTTTTCTCCTCATATCAGCATCAATTTTTTTTATGTCTGCACCAAAAACCTGGCTAGCGGTTAATGAGTGAATATCCTCATTATTTTTAAAAGCTTTTTTTAGTTCTTTTACATCAGCTAGATCAGCCAAAATTCTCATCTCGATCTGATTATAGTCTGCTGATATAAGTTTTTTATTTTTTTCTGATATGAAGGCTTTACGAATATCTTTGCCCTCCTCAGTTTTAATAGGAATATTTTGTAAATTTGGATCACTAGATGCAAGTCTACCTGTTGTAGTTGCTGCTAACAGAAAAGATGTATGCACTCTTTTTGTGTTGGGATTTAAATGCTCTGGCAAAGAGTCTGAATATGTATTTTTCAATTTACTAGATTGCCTCCATTCTAAAACCAATTTAGGAAATTCATTCCCTTTGTAAGCTAAATCCTCTAGAACTGCTGCACCAGTTGCAAAACTCCCTTTTTTAGTCTTTTTTAGCGATGCAATTTTAAGGTCATTATACATTATTTCACCCAACTGTTTAGTCGATGCAATATTAAATTTTTTTTTTGAAATTTTAAAAATTTGTTTTTCTAAATCTTGAAGTTTTTTTTCAAACTTAACAGATAATTTTTTAAGAAAATTATTATCCAATTTTATGCCATTGATTTCCATTGATGCTAAAATTTTAATTAAAGGTTTTTCGAAAATTTCATAAATATTTAGTAATTTTTCTGATTTAAGCGACTTCAAAAATATTTTATATAAACGGTAAGTTATATCAGCATCTTCTGCCGCATAATCTTTTGCAATATTTAACTCTACTTGACTGAATTTAATTTCTTTTTTTCCAGATCCAACAAGATCTTTATATTTAATTGTTTTGTGACCAAGATGAATATCTGAAAGGGTATCCATATTATGTCTATTTTTCCCAGCATCTAAAACGTATGACATCAACATTGTATCTTCCATGCTTTGAATATCTATATCCCTTTTACGAAATATTATGTAATCGAATTTAATATTTTGCCCAATTTTTTTTAAACTTTTATCTTCTAAATATGGTTTTAAAATTCTCAAAACATCTTTTTCATTTAAATTATTTTTATCAATATGACCTGTTGGAATGTAACAAGCTTTACCTATTTTGCTAGAAATTGAGATACCAACTAAATTTGCCTGATGTGGGTCAAGAGAATCTGTTTCAGTATCAATAGAAAATTCACCAGCTTCTTCAGCTTCTTGCATCCAATCTTTTATTTCAGATAAATTTTTTATCAAAACATATTTATCTTTTGATATTTTAGATGTTTCTTTTTTGACTTCTATTTCATCACTAAATTTGGATTGACCATACGTCGAAATTGCCGAACTCAATAACCTATTAAATTCCATTTCTCTCAAAAAATTGTATAACTTGTCTACGTCTACTTTTTTTAGAACAAAGTCAGTTAATTTGTCTTTCACTGGAACATCATTTTTTAATGTGACCAGTTTTTTACTTACCAGAGCCTTATCTTTATTTTCTAAAAGTGTTTCTCTTCTTTTATTCTGTTTTATTTTATTTGCGTTTTTGAGAAGATTTTCTAAATTTCCATATTCCTTAATTAATTCTGCTGCTGTTTTTACACCAATACCTGGAACGCCAGGTACATTGTCTGTACTATCCCCTGCTAGTGATTGAACATCAATTACTTTATCCGGACCAACCCCAAATTTATTGATTACATCGTCATTAGATATAAATTTATTCTTCATTGGATCATATATACGAACCTTTTTTTTGAAAAGTTGCATTAAATCTTTGTCAGATGATACAATTGTTACCTTTGCACCTTCGTCTAATATTTGCTCTACATAGGTGGCTATCAAATCATCAGCCTCGTAATTTAACATTTCTATAGAGGGTAAATTGAATGCTAATACTGACTTTCTAATATAATCGAATTGTGGAATTAGATCATCGGGAGCATCAGACCTATTTCCTTTATAATCTGAATATATTTCGTTTCGAAAATTCTTTCTTGCAGAGTCAAAGATTACTGCGAAATGAGTTGGTTTTTCTAAATTTTCGCTAGATTTAGAGTCCTCTAATAATTTAAACAGCATGTTACAAAATCCACTTACTGCTCCTACTGGCAAACCATCACTTTTTCGTGTTAATGGCGGCAATGCATAATAGGCTCTAAATATGTATCCGGACCCATCAATAAGATAGAAATGATCTGTTTTTTTAATTTTACCCATAATTTAATTTATAATAAATTGACGTATTATAGTAAGAATAAAACATCCTGTTAATAAATATTAGTGGATTAAACTTTATTAAAATAGTAATTTAAAGCTAATGGAATTAGTAAATTCAATTTCTAATAATAAAATAATTAAAATCATAATATTTTCATTAATAGGTTCTATTTTATTGACAATATCTGCAAAAATTAAAATACCTTTTTATCCAGTTCCTATGACTATGCAAACATTTATAGTTTTGTTTTTAGGAATTTCCTTTGGATATAAAGTTGGGGTACTTTCGGTAGTTTTTTATTTGATAGAAGGAATTATGGGATTACCGGTATTTTCTAACTCACCAGAGAAAGGAATAGGATTAGCTTATTTTGTTGGTCCCACAATGGGATATTTGATAGGTTTTATATTTGCATGTCTTATAGCAGGCATATTTACATACGATAAAAACCATATATTAAATTTTTTAAAAATTTTAATAGCAACATCAGTAATATATATTTTGGGCATTTTGTGGCTTGGAAATTTAATCGGTTGGGATAAACCAATATTAGAATTTGGTGTTTACCCATTTCTTTATGCTGAATTATTTAAGATATTATTACTAACAGCTTTAGTTAATAAAATTATTAAATTTAGAAAATATATTTAGTATTATCTTGGAGATCTTTTTGATAGAATTCTTTGAAGAGTTCTTCGATGCATTTTAAGTCTTCTAGCAGTCTCAGATACATTTCTGTTACATAATTCAAAAACTCTGTGAATATGTTCCCATTTAACTCTATCAGCGGACATTGGATTTTCTGGTGGAGCAGCTTTTTTATTTGGGTCAGCTAAAAGTGCTTTTTCTACATCATCTGCATCTGCTGGTTTAGCCAAATAGTCTATTGCACCTTCTTTAATGGCTGCTACCGCAGTTGGTATATTTCCATAACCGGTAAGCATCACTATTCTGCTCTCTGAGTTATTTTTCTGGATTTCTTTTACAACTTCTAGTCCGTTTCCATCGTTTAGTCTCAAGTCAACAACTGCAAAAGCAGGTTTTTTTGATTTCACAGACTCAATTCCAATTTTTACACCCTCTGCTTGTGAAACAGAAAAGCCCTTTTTCTCCATTGCTCGAGCTAGTCTTTCTCTAAAAGGGTTGTCATCATCTACTATAAGTAGAGATTTATCCTCAAATTCTGTTATTTTTTTTAATACTTCTGCTTCTGGCATGGACCTTATATGGAAACATTCTAAATTATTTCAAGGGTACATTTTTACTTTACATTGGCTCATTTTCAGCATAAATGCTCGTTTTATATAAACTTGCATAGCAGTTATGCCGGTTTTTTTTGTTAAATTTTTTTTGGAGCTTTAAATGCAAAAATTTAAATCAGTTGATAAATTGGTAAATCAACTGAAACCAACAGAACCTGTTTATTGTATTAGAAGAGATTCTATAAACATAGCTTCTAAATTTTTTCAGAATAAATTTCCTGGTAAAATCCTATATGCAGTTAAAACTAACCCGCATCCATTAGTATTAAAAACTATCGTGGAAAGTGGAATTAATGATTTTGATATCGCTTCAATTAAAGAAGTTGAGGCAATTAGAAGTGTTAGCCCAGATGCAAAATGCTCCTACATGCATACTGTAAAAAGCAAGGAAAGTATAAATGAAGCATATTTCAAATATAATATTAAGACTTTTGCAATAGATACAAAAGATGAATTAATAAAAATTCTTAATAGTACTAATCAAGCTAAGGATTTAGAGTTATTTGTGAGAGTTGCAGTTTCTAATGAACACGCAGAAATAGATTTATCTAAAAAATTTGGCGCACAAACTTCTGAAGCAATAGGGCTTTATAGATTAACAAAACAGTATGCAAAAAAAATAGGATTAAGTTTTCATGTGGGTTCGCAATGTATGCATCCAATATCCTATTCAAAAGGGATTAATGAAATTAAATATATAATAAAAAAAACAAAAATAGTTCCAGATGTTATAAATATAGGTGGAGGATTTCCAACGATCTATCCTGACTTAGTTCCTCAATCATTAGACTCTTATTTTGAGGAAATAAAAAATTCATTAAATAAATTAAAATTAGAAAAAAAACCAGAAATTATATGTGAGCCAGGTCGAGCAATTGTTGCAGAGAGTGGTTCGACAATTGTGAGAGTAAACTTAAGAAAAAAACAAAAGCTATATATAAATGATGGAACATACGGAACTTTATTTGATGCAGGTGTGCCTAATATAGTTTATCCATCAAGGATAATTACAAGTGGAAGAATTATATCAAAAAAATTGACTTCATTTGATTTTTATGGACCAACATGTGATAGCATGGATTATATGAAGGGACCTTTTATTCTACCTAATAATATTAAAGAAGGTGATTACATTGAATTAGGTCAATTAGGAGCATACGGATTGACATTTAGAACTCAATTTAATGGATATTATTCTGATAGTATTTACGAAGTATGTGATGATCCAATAATGACGATGTATGACAAAGAAACAAATAAAGAGTTTCTTGTTGCATAATGTCAGATACAAAAAATCTTAATCATAACAGAAAAAAAGACTTTTTAAGTAAAGAGGTTGAACATATTGATATTACATCTTTTGACTCTAGAAAAATTATATCTTCTATGAAAAAAATGTCTTTTGTTTCAAGAGAAACTGCTAATGCATCCAAGATATACAATGAAATGCTTAAAGATAAAGATTGTACAATATTCTTAACTCTTGCAGGGTCTACTTCTGCCGCTGGATGTATGCATATTTATAGAGATATGGTTAAATACAACATGGTAGATGCAATTGTAGCAACTGGAGCATCTATAATAGATATGGATTTTTTTGAAGCGCTTGGATTTAAACATTACCAAGGATCACAATATCAAAATGATAATGAACTTAGAGACAATTATATAGATAGGATTTATGATACTTACATCGATGAAGAGGAGCTCCAGGTTTGTGATAAAACAATAGGAGAAATAGCAGACAAACTTGAGCCGAAGTCTTACACATCGAGAGAATTTATTAAAGAGATTGGCAAATATCTAAAAACTAATTCTAAAAAGAAAGGTTCTTTAATTGAAACAGCTTTTGATAACGATGTACCTATATTCTGTCCTGCATTTACAGACTCAAGTGCAGGTTTTGGATTAGTCATGCATCAAGAGAGAAATCCAAAAAATCATATTACAATAGACTCAATTAGAGAATTTAGAGAATTAACAGAGATTAAAATTAAATCTAAAGGGTCGGGATTATTCATGATTGGTGGTGGAGTTCCTAAAAACTTTATACAAGACACGGTAATTTGTGCTGAACTTTTGGGAAAAAATGTAGATATGCACAAATATGCAATACAAATTACTGTTGCTGACTCAAGAGATGGAGCTTGCAGTAGTTCGACACTAAAAGAAGCAAGTTCATGGGGTAAGGTTGATACTACCAAAGAACAAATGGTATTTGCTGAAGCTACCAGTGTTTTACCATTAATAGCAAGTGACGCCTATCATACTGGAGAATGGAAAAATAGAGACAGAAAAAACTTTTCCAAAATATTTTGATAGATGATCAAAAAAGTAAAAATTGGAATTATTCAAAGTAAAATTTCAGATAATATTCAAAAAAATATAAATTCAGCTATTAAAAATATAAAAAAAGCAGCATCAAAAAGAGCTAAAATAATTTGTGTACCAGAACTATTTTTATCAAATTATTTTTGTCAAACAGAAAGTCATTCCAACTTTAAGCTAGCGGAAAAAATACCTGGCAGAACTACAAAAATATTTTGTGAATTAGCCAAAGATTTACAAATAGTATTAATGATTTCATTATTTGAAAAAAAAACACATGGCTTCTATCATAATACTAGTATCGTTATTAGCGAGAAAGGTAAAATTTTATCGAAATATAGAAAAATGCATATACCAGATGATCCTGGTTATTATGAAAAATTTTATTTTACTCCTGGAGATTTAGGTTTTAAATCTGTTAAAACAAAATTTGGTAAAATTGGACCTTTAATTTGTTGGGATCAATGGTTTCCGGAAGCTGCAAGATTGACTGCACTTAAAGGTGCACAAATAATTTTTTACCCTACTGCTATTGGATGGCATCCTAAAGAGAAAAAAAAATTTGGAAAATCTCAACTAGACTCTTGGATAACAATGCAAAAATCTCACGCAATCGCAAATGGTACTTATGTGGTTGCTATAAATAGAGTTGGAACAGAAAAAAAAGGTAAGAAGAAAATAGAATTCTGGGGAAACTCAATGATCATAGATCCTAGTGGGCAAATAATTGGAAAACTTGGGAATAAAAAAGAAGAAATTTTAATTCGTGAAATAAACTATAAAAAAATTGATTCAGCCAGAGAGCATTGGCCTTTTTTAAGAGATAGAAGAATCGATTTTTATAAAGGCATACTAAAAAATCCTGCAGATGAATGAAAACTTTAATGGATTTAGAATGCCGGCTGAATGGGAGTCTCAAAATTCAGTTTGGATTGCTTGGCCTTATAATAAAAATGATTGGCCTGGATTATATCAATTTATTCCTGAAGTAATTTTAAAGATTATAAAAAAAATTTCAAAAAATCAAAAAATTAACTTAATCGTTAGCAAAAATATAAAAAATATAAAAAAATTAATAAAACTTAATAAAATCAAAAATATCAACTTCCACTATATTAAAACTGATAGAATATGGTTAAGAGATTCTGGACCCATATTTATAACAAACAAGGTCGAAAAGAAAAAAGTAATACTAAATTTTGGTTTTAACGGATGGTCAAAGTATAAAAATTATAAAAATGACAATAAAATCAATAATAATATTAGTAAAATTGCTAATTTTAAAAAGATTGATCCAATAATCAAAAAAAAAGGCAAAATTAGAAAAATAATCATGGAAGGAGGGGCATTTGATGTAAATGGCTCAGGTACAATTTTATTAACTGAAGAATGTTTGTTAAGCAAAATTCAAGAAAGAAATAAAAATTTTAAAAAAAAAGACTACGAAAAAATGTTTAATAAATACTTAAATATAAAAAACTTTATATGGCTTAAAAAAGGAATTGCTGGCGATGACACGCATGGACATGTTGATGACATATCAAGATTTGTTTCAAGAAATACGATTATGACTGCGGTTGAAAATAATAAAAAAGATATAAATTACAAAAACTTAAATAAGAATTTAAATATATTGAAAGAAAGTAAATGTGAGAAAGGAAAGAAATTCAAAATTATAAAAGTTCCTATGCCTTCACCAATTTATATTAAGAATACTAGAGTTCCTGCAAGTTATATGAATTTTTATATTTGTAATAAAAAAATAATTCTTCCAATATTCAAAGTAAAAGAAGACAATATTGCAATTAAAATTTTCAAAAATTACTTTAGAAATAGAAAAATCGAAACAGTTGACTGTAGCAAATTGATATGGGGATTTGGTGCAATACATTGCATGACCCAACAAGAACCTAAAATTTAGTTATGCTGCTTTTAGTGTGCCAAGTAATAATCTAAAAGGTATCAACATTACAAGAGCTACAAATATTTTTACCGCAAGATCTCCTAACGATAAAGTTACCCAAGGAATTCCCGTTCCATAGAATGATATTGAGAAAAATAAAAAAGTATCAACAGTTGAACCTATCAAAGAAGATGTTAAAGGTGCTATAAACCACTTTTTTTGTCTTAATTGATCAAATATCTGAACATCTAAAAGTTGAGCAATTATAAAAGCTGTTCCTGAACCAATTGCTATTCTTATAGAAATAAGATCAGTAAAATTAGTTGAAAATATTAAAGTAAACAAAATTCCAATTGTGAAGCCTATATAGACAATTTTTCTAGCTACTAATTTTCCAAAGGATCTGTTGGCTAAATCTGTAATTAAAAATGCAATTGGATAACTAAAAGCACCGTAAGTTAAAATTTCCTCTAAACCGTAATATTTTATAGGAAATTGAACTAAATAATTAGATGCCAGCACAACCAATCCCATTAAAAATGAGAGAGTAAGAAAAACTTTATTCATTATGCTGTTTTTGCGATTATTGATTTTTTAAGCTTTTTTAATCTTAACGATAAATCTCTTGATTTTGCAGATTTTAAGAAATTATCAAAGCTACCTTTTTTATCTACAGATCTAACACCTGCATTTGAAACTGTTAATCTCATAGATTTTTTTAAAAGTTCACTTTTAAATTTTACTTTCTTTAAATTTGGAAGAAATCTTCTCTTAGTTTTATTGTTAGCGTGACTAACATTATGGCCTTTTAGAGGTATTTTACCAGTAAGTTCGCATTTTTTAGACATAAATTTTCAAGATGTATATGGTCTTAAAGAATACCAGTCAAGATTAATTTTTTGTTCCAATAGCTTCAGAAATATTTTTAAAACCTTCTCTTTTTACAATTTCGTCGAGATCTTTATTAATCTTTGAAGCAATAGTTGGTCCTTTATAAACCATACCTGTATACAATTGCACAAGAGTTGCGCCGCTTACAATTTTATTAAAAACGCCATCGGCAGAGTCAACGCCTCCAACTCCAATTATTAAGATTTTTTTTCCAACTAATTTAAAAAATTTATTAATCAATTCATTAGAGATATTTTCAAGTGGTTTTCCAGACAAACCACCTTTCTCTAATTTATTTATATTAGATATATTTTCTCTATTTCTATCTGTCGTATTTGAAACTATAACTATTTTAACATTATATTTAAAAAAAAGTTCTGAGATTTCATCAATACTTTTTTCATCAATATCAGGAGATACTTTGACTGCTATTGGCACATTTGAATTTAAATTTTTCTTTTCTTCATTTATGCATTTTAAAAGATTATCTAACTCTTCATTTTTGTGAAAGTTTCTTAAATTTTCTGTGTTAGGAGAAGAGATATTAATTGTAATATAGTCTGCTAAATTATGAAATTTTCTGAAACAAATTAGATAATCTTCAACTCTGTTTTCAGTATCTTTATTAGGTCCTATATTAATACCAAGTAATCCATTAGGTGAATTATTTTCAATATTTTTTTTACTTTCTTCTGATCCAATATTGTTAAATCCAAGTCTATTAATTAAAGCCTCATCTTCCTCCAATCTGAACACTCTTGGCTTCGGATTTCCTATTTGTGGTTTAGGTGTAATTGTACCTACCTCAACAAAACCAAATCCTAGTTTGTATAGAGGATTGTAAACTTCTGCATTTTTATCAAATCCAGCAGCTACACCTAGAGGAGAATTTAAGGTTTTGTTTAAAAATTTAGTTTGGATAGTAACTCTGGTTGTTTTATCTATAGCTGGTATCTGATTTAACTTTAAAGCCTTTATTGCTAGTGAGTGAGCAACTTCAGGGCTAAATTTAAATATAAAAGGTCTTATAAGATTAAACATTTTCAACCTTTTTTCTTATCAATTCTTTGGTTTCATTTACTCCAAAAAAACTAATGAAGAAGCCCATTCTGGGTCCATTTTCGTCACCAAATACAACCTCATAGATAAGCTTAAACCATTCTCTTAAATTTTCTTTATAACCATTTTCTTTTCCTACGGTAAAAATATTTGTCTGAATATCTTCAGGAGCCATTTTATCATTACAATTATCTAAAGACTTAATTAATGCTTTCAGTGCAACTTTCTCTTTTTCATTTGGAGTTTTGTAAATTTTTTTTGTTTTTATAACATCATTGAAATATTTTATTGCATATTCAATTAAATTATCAAAAATTGGATGATCATTTTCATTAATTTCTGACTTGTATTTTTTTACAAATTTCCAAAGTAATTGTTTGCTGTCCGCATTACTTGTTTCAACTAAATTTAAAAGCATTGAAAAAGTCATAATTGTATTTTCCTCTGGCATTGATCCATTATGTACATGCCAAACTGGATTCATTAACTTCTGTAGATCATTTTGAGTTTTTCCTTTTTCTATAAAATCTAGATATTCATCAACAGCTTTTGGAACAACTTCTCTGTACAATTTTTTTGCTCTTTTTGGATTTTGATACATGTAAAGAGATAGACTTTGAGGAGATGCATAATTCAGCCATTCATCTATAGTTACTCCATTACCTTTTGATTTAGATATTTTTTCACCTTTTTCGTCCAAAAAAAGTTCATACGCAAAACCAGATGGGTTAGATTTACCTAATGTTTTAATAATCTTAGTTGAAAGAATTGCACTCTCAATTAAATCCTTTCCATACATTTCAAAATCAACATCTAAAGCGTACCATCTCATTGCCCAATCAACTTTCCATTGCAATTTGCAGTTCCCGTCTAAAATACTTTTTTCCAATTTTGATCCATTATTATCAAATATGATTTTAGAAGATTTAGAATCAATTTCTAAAACAGGTATTTCAAGAACTTTTCCAGTTTCTGGGCATATTGGTAAAAAGGGGGAATAGGTTTTCTGTCTTTCTTTGCCTAAAGTTGGAAGAATTATTTCCATAATTTTTTCATAATTTTCTAGAACTAATTTTAGGGTGTCATTAAAATAACCAGACTTGTAGAGTTCTGTAGAACTTTTAAATGAATATTTAAATTTAAAATTATCAAGAAATTGTTTCAACATATTATTATTATGTTCTCCAAAACTACTAAACTTTTCAAATGGATCAGGGACATCCGTTAAAGGTTTGTGAAGATTATTTTTGAGCTTTTCTTGATTTGGAACATTTTCAGGTACTTTTCTAAGACCATCCATATCATCAGAAAATGTAATAATTTCCTTTGGAATATCTGTTAAATGATCAAGAGCGTTGACAATCATTGTCGTCCTTGCAACTTCTCCAAATGTACCTATATGTGGTAGACCACTAGGACCATAACCAGTTTGTAAAACTATTTTATTTTTTTTCTCTATGTTCGATTTTCTCTCTCTTAATAGCTTTTTAGCCTCAACAAATGGCCAGGCGTTTGTTTTGTCAAAATTTGTTTTGTCTATCACAACTACTTAAATATCCTTAATATCAGCCTTTTTAATAATTCATATAGAGTTGAAATTTATTTACCATAAAATAATGTCCATTCAAAATGTCCAATTATAAAACTGTCTTTTTTACATTAGGGGTTTTGCAAATTATTTTAGGTCTTTCAATGATTGTACCTATTTTGGTTCAATTAATATTTGATCAAATTGATGCAGGATTTATCGGATCAATGATTGTTACTATTGTTTTTGGATTTTTATTTTTCATTTCTAATTATGATCACGATAAAAAGATAAGTTTACCTCAAGCTTTTTTGCTCACAGCACTTTCGTGGTTAAGTATTGCTATATTTGGTTCTTTACCTTTAATTTTTTCTAGTACGGATTTGAGTTTTACAGATGCGTTTTTTGAGAGCATGTCTGGTATTACAACAACAGGATCCACAATTATCACGAATCTAAATGAAACGTCTAAAGCGATATTACTTTGGAGAGGAATGTTACAGTGGTTTGGTGGTATTGGAATTATCGTAATGGCAATCACTTTAATGCCTTTAATGAATATAGGGGGTATGCAACTTTTCAATATTTCATCTAATGATACTTCTGAAAAAATTTTTCCTAAAACTAAAGAAGTTTCTTTGAGATTATTGTCTATATATTCCTTATTAACTTTAACTTGTGCTTTCTTTTATTTTATATTTGGGATGAGTTTTTTTGATAGCATCGTGCATGCTATGACAACAATAGCGACTGGAGGTTTTGCAAATTATAATGAATCTATAGGTTATTTTAACAGCTCGTTAATAGAAATTAATGCAATAATATTTATTATTCTTGGAAGTATACCTTTTATTAGTTACATCAAATACTTGGCTGGAGATAAGAAAATATTTTTCAAAGACACACAAATAAAAACTTTTATAATTTTGGTTATTATTTCAGTTCTTTTAATGTTTTTTTATTTATCTGTTATAAATAAAAGCTTAACTGAGATAAGTTTTTTATCTGTTAGCTTTAATATAATTTCTATTTTAACTGGAACAGGGTATGCTACAGAAAATTTTAGTAATTGGGGTCAATTTCCACTAGTATACTTCATAATTTTAATGTTCATTGGAGGCTGTGCAGGCTCTACAACTTGCGGAATAAAGATTTTTAGAGTTCAAATTTTGTATCAATTCATATCAAACCAGCTGAAAAAAATAATTTACCCTCGAGGAATTTTCAAAATTAAATATCAAAATAATAATGTGGATGAAAAATTTATGGACTCAATTATTTCTTTTATATTTCTTTATATATTAATATTTTTTGTTGTGACTGCGCTTTTATCGCTTGACGGATTAAATTTTATTACTGCAATTTCAGCAGCTGCCACGTCAATTTCAAATGTTGGTCCAGGTTTAGGTGATATTATTGGTCCAAACGGAAGTTTTTCAAGCCTGTCTGATTTTTCTAAATGGGTTCTCAGTGCTGCAATGATACTTGGAAGGTTGGAATTATTTGCAATTCTAGTATTATTTATTCCATCTTTTTGGAGAAAATATTAATGTTTGAAAAAAAACAAACCTGGTCAGAATCTATTTTAGTTTACAAGGATATTCGAATGCTAAGAATATTGCTTCTTGGTGCAATTAGTGGATTTCCTTGGGTTTTAATTGCCAGCAGTTTAAGCCTTTGGCTAAAAGAAGAAGGTTTAAGTAGATCAACTATTGGATGGGCAGGTTTAATATTTGGGGTGTACGCCTTTAATTATTTGTGGGCACCAATAATTGATAGAATACAAATTCCATTTTTAACAAAAAGATTAGGGCATCGACGAGGCTGGATTGTCCTTATGCAAATTATAATTTTATTTAGTTTAATTGTTTGGAGTTTTATTAACCCTACAGAAAATTTGGCGTTACTAATTAGTGTTGGATTAGTTATAGCAATTGCTTCGGCTACACAAGATATTACAGTTGATGCGTTGAGAATCGAACAAATTAATGCTGATGAAGGAAAATCTATGGCAGCAGGTGCTGCTATGGCTGTAGTTGGATGGTGGACCGGATATAAGTTAGGTGGTGTTATAGCATTGTTTACTGCCGAATTTTTTCAAAACATTGGAATTGAAGATTACTGGCAAACTACTTTTTTAGTTCTTGGTGTTGTAGTAATCCTGATGAATATAGGTTTAATGTTTATACACGAGCCTATAACAACAGATAGGCAAAACAAACAAAAAGAAACAGACGAAATAATACAATCAAAACTTGGATCAAATAATGTAATAACAAAATTTGTTGCTTATATTACTGGTACAATAGGAGGTCCAATAATTAGTTTCTTCAAAAAAAATGGTTTCTCAATTGCAGTTGGAATCCTTGGCTTTGTCTTTCTCTTTAAAATTGGAGAAGCCTTTCTTGGAAGAATGTCCATAGTTTTTTATAAAGAGGTAGGATTTTCAAAAGGTGAGATAGCGATATACTCTAAAACTCTAGGCTGGATAACAACAGTTGTATTTACATTATTAGGTGGAATATTTGCTATGAGAGCTGGCACAATAAAAACAATGTTTGTTGCTGGTGGATTTATGGCAGCAACAAATTTATTATTTGCTGCTCTCGCGTGGTCAGGAAAATCTGAATGGTTGTTTGCTTTAGCGGTTATCGCTGATGATATATCTGCGGCATTTGCAACTGTTGCTTTCGTAGCCTTTATCTCTCTTTTAGTGGATAGGACTTATACCGCTACACAGTATGCACTTCTAGCTTCAATTGGAACTGCAGGAAGAACGACACTTGCTTCTTCATCGGGTGCTTTAGTTGATTGGCTAAATGGAGACTGGGGAACCTTTTTTATAATTACTACTTTAATGGTCATCCCATCCTTAATTTGTTTATGGTTTATAAGGAATAAAATTAAAATTGGTGCAAAATAGTTTTTTTTTAAAAGAGCCTTTTGTCGATATATTAGAGGAACCAAAGAAGAACTCTAATGTTAGCTCTCAACTTATCTACGGTGAGAGTTTTAAAATAATTAGTAAAAAAAATAATTATTTTAAAATAAAGACTTCATATGACAAATATTCAGGCTTTATAAAAAAAATTGATAGCTACGAAAAATTCAATCCAACTCACAAAGTTGGAATTTTAAAAGCTAGAATTTATTTAGGTAATAAAAAAAAGAAATCAAAAAAGTTTTTACCATTTACGAGCAAAATACAAATTTTAAAAAAGGATCAAAATTTCATTATGTATACGAAAGATAAATGGCTAAGATCAAAAGACATATTTCCAATCCAAAAAAAAAATTCTGATTTTGTAAAGATATTTAAAAGTTTTCTAAATTGTAAATATAAATGGGGTGGAAAAACATTCAAAGGAATTGATTGTTCAGCTCTATTGCAAATATTTTATAAATTTAATAATAATTTTTTTCCAAGAGACACGATTGATCAAGTTAAATTAAAAAAAGGTATGGGATACAAAAAAAAATTTAAAAAAGGTGATATTATTTTTTGGAAAGGACATGTTGCTATATGCATCAATACAAATGATCTTATCCACGCTTATGGTCCAAAAAAAAGAGTGATCATAATGCCAATTAAAAAAGCGATAAAACTAATTAAAGAAACGGCGAAATTAGATGTAAAGAAAGTAACAAGGATCTGAATTACTCTCGACCGAAATCAGGTTTAGAAATATCTTGTTTTTGAGAAATTATTTGTTTTCTTACTACTTTCGAATTGATTAATTTTTTTATTATCTTTGAATTTTCTTTCTTACTTATATTATTCTTAAAATCTTTTAAATTTTTCATAAAAAGATTTATTGCTTCAATCATATTAGTTTTATTCTCGAAAAATATGTCTCTCCACATTATTTCGTTGGAAGCAGCAATTCTTGAGAAATCTCTTAATCCACCTGCACTAAATTTAATCAAATTTTTATTCTTTTTTTTCTGAAAATCCTGAGCAGTTTTTATTAAATTGTAAGCAATCAAGTGAGGTAGATGGCTAGTAACTGAAAAAATTTTATCATGATCATCGGGGTTCATAATAATTATTTTAGATCCTAAAGATTTCCAAAATCTCTCTACTTTTTTTTGTTTTAGAACATTTCTATCTTTTATTATTATGCACCACTTGTTTTTGAACAAATTAGCATTACCATATTTGGGCCCACTAACTTCGGATCCTGAGATAGGATGACTCATCACCCAATCAAGATTTTTTGATAATTTTTTTTTTTTTAAAGAAATTAGATTTTTTTTTGTTGAACCAACGTCAGTTATAATTGAATTATGATTGAGATTTTTATTTAATGACGAAAAAAATTTAGGATATTCACTCATAGGAGTGCTTAAAATCACAAGATCAATTTTATTTAAATTTTTATCTAACCTTGTTAAAAATTTAATTTTTTTGTTAAATTTTTTAATAATAGATCTATATTTTTTAGACTTTTCAAATACAAAAAAATTTTTAGAAATTTTTTTTTGTATTGAAGCCTTTAATATTGATGAGCCTATTAATCCGCAACCAATAATAAGAATATTATTAAACATTTTTAAAAATAGTATTCATTCTTTTAAGGAATATTTGGTTTTCTTTTGTGTTGCCAATTGTAAGTCTTAGACAATTTTTTATGCCATATGAATTCATTTCTCTTAGTATAATTCCATATTTCTGTAATTTTTTTAAAGTTGTGTCTGCGGTAAATTTTGCTTTTTTGAAATCTAACAAAAAGAAATTTCCAGATATTTTGTTTGTACCAATATTATATTTTAACATCTCATTTTTAATTTTTTTGCACCATTTAAGATTATGTATTACTGACTTTTTAACAAATTTATCATCTTTAAGTGATTCAACAGCACAAATTTGAGCAAATTTATTTACATTAAAAGGTGGTTTAATTTTATATAATTCTTTAATTATAGATTTATCACCGTATCCCCAGCCTATCCTTAATGAAGCTAGACCATAGATTTTTGAAAATGTTCTTAAAATAAATACATTTTTAGAATTTTTAAATAACTCAATTCCAGATTTGTAATCCTTATTCTTCATATATTCAAAATATGCATCATCAACAACCAATAAAATATTTTTATTTAATCTTCTCCTTAAGTCTAATAGCTCGTTTTTTGTTAAATAAGTGCCTGTTGGATTATTTGGATTTGCAATAAAAACAATTTTTGTTTTTTTTGATGTCTTTTTAAGAATTTCTTTAACTGAAACTTTAAAATTAATTTCTTTAGCTAATTTTACATTTGCCCCAACGATCTTGGAGTATATCCTATACATTAGGAAACTGTACTGAGGAACAACAACTTCATCATTTTCTCTAAGGAACAATTGACAAAGCATTTGAATTACTTCGTCAGAACCAGAGCCACAAATTATCTTGGATTTATCACAATTATACTTCTTTGATATTTTTTGTGTTAATTCCGAAAATTTACTGTCTGGATATTTTGATATATCAAATTTAGACTTAACAATTTTTTCGACATTTTTACTGACACCTAAAGCAGATTCATTTGCAGATAACTTAATAATATTTTTATTACCAGCCAATAAGGATTTTCCTGGTTTGTAACTCTGTAATTTTATGTTTTTAAATCTTAGCAATGTCATAGTAAATATTTCACTATAAATAGTCTTTTAACTAGATAAAACAATAATTAATTGAGCAATATTTGACATATAAATTCCTTTGAAGTAAAAGCTGCATGCGCTGATTTATACTGAATTGCGAGCGCTATAAAAAAACCGCTAAAATGTTTTTTTTTCTCACAATTCAATCAGTACAATTATTATGAACAAGAATATTGATACAAAAAAAATAATTATATCAAATCCCCTTAAATTGGATTGTGGTAAGGAAATTAATAACTTTCCAATAGCATATGAGACATATGGGGAATTAAACAGTGAAAAAAGTAATGCAATATTAGTTTTCCATGCTTTGACTGGAGATCAATATGTTTCTGGAAAAAACCCAATAACTAATAAAGATGGTTGGTGGAGTTATGTTGTTGGAGAAAATAAGCCAATTGATACAAATAAATTTTTTGTGATTTGTGCAAACGTTATTGGAGGCTGCATGGGATCTTACGGACCAAGCACAATAAATGAATCCACTGGTAAACAAATAGGAACTGATTTTCCAATTATAACTATTAACGACATGGTTAACGCTCAATATGAGCTAATTAAATATTTAGAAATTGAAAAACTTTTTGCTGTAGTAGGTGGTTCAATGGGTGGAATGCAAGTACTTCAATTTGTTGCCAATTTTCCAGATAAAGCAAAACTTGCAATACCGATTGCTTGCACATCTAGTCACTCGGCACAAAACATAGCGTTTAATGAATTAGGAAGACAGGCAATTATGGCTGACAGTAAGTGGGAAAATGGATTTTATAGTAATTACAAATTAAATCCTGACAAAGGGTTAGCGGTAGCAAGAATGGCAGCACATATTACTTATCTTTCTGAAAAAGGATTGCAGGAAAAATTTGGAAGAAAATTGCAAGATAGGGATAGCCTAAGATATGGATTTGAGGCAGATTTTCAAATTGAGAGTTATCTTAGATACCAAGGATCTGTGTTTGTTGATAGATTTGATGCTAATAGTTATTTATATATAACTCGTGCAATGGATTATTTTGACTTATCCAAACAGTACAAAGGAAACTTATCTGATGCATTCAAAGAAACTAAAACAAAATTTTTTGTAATATCATTTACATCAGATTGGTTATATCCAACATCTGAGAATAGAGAAATAGTTATAGCACTAAATTCTATTGGTGCAGATGTCGGATTTGTAGAAATAGAATCTGATAAGGGACATGACTCATTTTTGCTCGATGTTCCAAGTTTCCTAAAGACACTTGGCGATTATATTAATTCTACCTACAAAGTTATAAATGAAAGAAGAATTTAACATTATATCTAATTTGATAGAGGAAAATACTAGAGTTCTAGATGTCGGTTGTGGCAATGGAGACTTGATGAAATTTTTACAAGAAAACAAAACTAAAGATATTCGTGGACTAGAAATCTCTAAAGAAAAAGTTCAAAATTGTTTATCAAAAGGATTAACTGTAATTGAGGGGAATGCTGAAAGCGATTTAAAACAATTTCCTAAATCGTCCTTTGATTACGTTATTTTAAGCCAAACATTACAAGCTTTTCTTAATCCTGAATTAGTAATTAATGAATTACTAAAAGTAGGAAAAAAAGTAATTGTTACTATACCTAATTTTGGTTACTGGAGAGTTAGACTACAATTATTGTTTAAAGGCACAATGCCTGTAACAGAAAATTTACCTCATGAATGGTACAATACACCAAATTTACATATGTGCACAATTAAAGATTTTTATAATTTTTGCAGTAGTAAGAATATTAAAATATTTAAGTCTATCGCTTTAAAAAAAAGTCGAATTTCAGAAATAAATAAATCAAATTTAAATTATAAAAATCTTGACTCTCATTTAGGTATATTTTTAATAGAAAGTTAAATGAAAGTAGAAATTATTAAGTGTCTGGAAGATAATTTTTCTTACATTTTAATTAATGAAGCTAATAGAAATTGTTGTGTTGTTGATCCTGGTGAAGCAGATCCAATTATAAATTATTTACAGAAAAATAAATTAAATTTAAAATATATATTAAATACACATCATCATTATGACCATGTTGGGGGGAATGAAGAATTAAAAAAAAAATTTAATGCAGAAGTAATAGGTTATATTGGAGATAAATATAGAATACCGCAAATTGATATTTGCTTAAGTGATGGTGAAATTTGGAAGAAGGATATTTTTGAAGCAAAAATATATCATGTCCCTGGCCATACAATAGGTCATATCTGTTTTCATTTTTTTAAAAATAAGTTAATTTTTACAGGAGATACTTTATTCTCTATGGGATGTGGAAGAATTTTTGAAGGGAGTTATGAGCAAATGTACAACTCACTACAAGTTTTAAAAAATTTAGATAAAGATACAAAAATTTATTGCGGACATGAATATACTTTAAAGAATTCTGAATTTTGTTTAGCACAAGATTCCAATAACAATGAATTACTAAACAAAATTAAACAAATTAAAGAAAAAATTAAACAAGGTAAAACTAGTATGCCATCAACGATTGGTGAGGAACTTAATTGTAACATTTTTCTTAAGTCGAACGATCTAGAAAATTTCAAAAAATTGAGGGATTTAAAGGATAAATTTTAAGTTATTAACCTTGACTATGATGCAACCCAGACTATATTGCTGACTATAAAAATTAGGGCTAACTATGTCATTCGCGGTAATTCAAACAGGTGGTAAACAGTATAAAGTGAAAGCTGGAGAGATTCTCAAAGTTGAAAAGCTCGAAGATTCAAAAGAAAATTCAACAATAGAGTTTAATGAAATACTAGCTTACGGAGATGATAAAAATTTAGAGTTAGGAGAGCCGACAATTAGTGGAGCTAAAGTTGAAGCTGAATTAATAAAAAATGGAAAAAATAGAACAGTTCTTATTTTTAAAAAAAGGAGAAGGCAAAATTCGAGAAGAAAAAATGGTCATAGACAAAAATTTACAATGGTAAGAATAAGTAAAATCTTTTCAAAAGATGGTAAAGTTATTTCTGAAGCAGAAAAAAGAAAAGAAATACCATCAAAAAAAACAGTTGAAACTAAGGAAGCAGCTAAATAAAAAGTAATTTATGGCAACGAAAAAAGCAGGTGGATCGTCAAGAAACGGAAGAGATAGTGCAGGTCGTAGACTTGGTGTGAAAAAATATGGTGGCGAGATGGTTGTGCCTGGCAACATTATTGTAAGACAAAGGGGAACTAAAATATTTCCTGGAGAAAATGTTGGCATGGGTAAAGACCATTCGATATTTTCAGTTGTTAAAGGTAAAGTAGAGTTTAAAAAATCAAAATCTGATAGAACTTACGTTTCTGTAAAGCCCAATTAATAGATACAACACTCACATAGTTGTTATATGAAATTTCTAGATCAAGTTAAGATATATGTAAAAGCTGGCAACGGAGGGTCGGGATCTCCAAGTTTTCGTAGGGAAAAATTTGTAGAGTTTGGTGGCCCTGATGGCGGCGATGGAGGGAAAGGGGGATCTGTAATTCTTATTAGTGAAAGAAATCTTAATACTTTGATCGATTACAGGTATCAACAACACTTCAAAGCTGAAAGAGGAAAGGATGGCAGCGGAAAAAACAAAACTGGGAAAGGTGGTGAAGATTTATATTTAAAAGTACCTTTAGGAACACAAGTATTTGAAGAAGATAATAAAACACTTATTTATGATTTTAAAAGTCAGAAAGAGGAATTTTTAGTAGCAAGCGGAGGTAAAGGAGGATTTGGAAATACAAGATTTAAGTCCTCAACCAATAGAGCCCCAAAGAAATTTACAAAAGGGGGTCAAGGAGAGGAATTTTGGATTTGGCTTCAACTAAAATCAATTGCTGATATCGGTATCATAGGATTGCCCAATGCTGGGAAATCCAGCTTGCTTGCATCAATGACGAGTGCAAATCCAAAAATAGCAAACTATAAATTTACTACAATTAATCCAAATCTTGGTGTTGCTAGTTATGATGACAAAGAAGTTACTTTAGCAGATATACCAGGCTTAATTGAGGGTGCTCATACCGGAACTGGTCTTGGAATAAAGTTTTTAAAACATATAGAAAGGTGCAAAACTTTGCTGCATTTAATAGATATAACTGAAGATGATTTATTTATTTCTTACAATCAAGTCAGAAAAGAATTATCAAAATACAGTAAAGATTTAGTTAAAAAAAAAGAAATAGTAGTTTTAAATAAAACTGACTTAATTGATGAAGAGGAAAAAAAAGAGAAGATAAAAAAACTCAAGAATAAATTAAAAAAAAATATCTTTTTAATGTCAACAATGGATAAAAAATCAGTATCAGATATAAAGTCAAAGTTGGTAAACTATGTATCTTAAGGACTCCAAAACTGTAGTAATAAAAATAGGTTCATCTTTATTAATAAATGACAATAAAATTATTAGAGAAAAATGGCTTTTGGAATTTGCTAAAGATATTAAAGAGTTACAAAAACTTAAAAAGAATGTTGTTATAGTGAGTTCTGGAGCAATTGCTTTAGGGTGTAAAAAATTACAATTAAATAAAAAAGCTTTAAAGCTTGATAAAAGTCAAGCTGTTGCATCAATTGGACAAATAGAATTAATGAATCTTTTTAAAAAGACATTTAGCTCAAATAAAATAAATATTTCTCAAATTCTAATTACTTTAGAAGATACTGAACAAAGAAGAAGAGCTATAAATGCTAAAAGAACTTTCGAAAACTTATTTGAGCTTAATTTTGTACCTGTTGTTAATGAAAATGATAGTATTGCAACTTCTGAAATTAAATATGGAGATAATGACAGGTTGGCATCAAGAGTTGCTCAAATATCAGGCGCAGATTGCTTAATATTATTGTCTGATGTTGATGGATTGTATTCTAAAAACCCAAAAATTCATAAAAATGCTAAATTGATTAAAGAAATAAAAAATATTGATTCTAAAATTGAAAATTTTTCAAGTAAAAGCACAAGTGAGTATGGTACTGGTGGAATGAAAACGAAAATTGATGCTGCAAAAGTATGTCAAGTCTCGGGTTGCTATATGGCTATTGCAAATGGTTTAATTAAAAGACCAATTAAAAATATACTAGAACATAATTCTGGGACATGGTTTTTGCCAAAAGTATCTAAATTAGATGCAAGAAAAAAATGGATAATTAGCTCTATATCTCCAAAAGGAGAAATTATTATAGATGATGGTGCTTTAAATGCTTTAAAAAATGGAAAAAGTTTATTAGCTGCAGGTATTAGAAAAGTTTCAGGAAAATTTGTTAAAGGTGATCATGTTAGAATTTTAGATAAAAATAATAAAGAATTTGCTAGAGGGTTGAGCAGTTTTACTTCTGATGAGATATCCAAAATAAAAGGAGAACATTCTAAAAAAATTAGTAATCTTTTAGGCTATGTTACAAAGTCTGAAGTTATACATAAAGATGATATGGTTAAAATTTAATGAGTAAACTACTTAAAAAAATTGGATTGAATTCTAGAAAAGCTTTGAATTCAAGTATTAGTCCAAAAAAAAAGAATAAGGTTTTAAAAGATTTTGTAAAATTAATTGAGATTAATAAGAATAAAATTATTAGTGAAAATAAGAAAGATATTTTTTATGCAAGAGGAAAAAAATTAAAAGAAAACTTAATTCAAAGACTCACTCTTAGTAATAATAAATTAAAAAGTATAATTGACTCTGTTAAAACTATTACTTCTTTTAAAGATCCTATAGATCAAGTAACTTCCAAATGGAAAAGGCCAAATGGACTTGAAATTAGAAGAGTTACAATACCAATAGGAGTTATAGGTGTAATATTTGAAAGTAGACCCAATGTTACTTCGGATGTATCAGCACTATGTTTTAAATCTGGAAATGCTGTTATATTAAGAGGTGGTTCCGAAGCCTACAATAGTAATAAAATTTTAGTAAATTTATTTAGGAAAGCTCTAAAAAAAAATAAAGTAAACGAAAATTATGTCCAGTTTATAAATAACAAGAGCAGAAAACTCGTCGATTATTTATTATCAAAAATGGAAAACTCCATTGATGTTGTAATACCACGAGGTGGAAAAAATTTAGTAAAAAAAGTTAAACAACTTTCAAAGGTTCCAGTTATTGGTCATTTGGAAGGAATTTGTCATACATATATTGATAAAGAGGCAGAAGATAATATGGCAAACAAAATAGTATTAAATGCTAAGTTGAGAAATACTAGTATATGTGGTGCAACTGAAACTCTCTTAATACATAAAAGTAAATCGAAATCAGTGAATTTAATTTTAAATTCACTAGCTAAAAATGGTTGCAAAATTTTAGCTGATAAAAAAATAAGTAAATTATTTAAAGGCAAAACATATCCTGCAAATAATAATACTTGGTCAAAAGAACATCTTTCACCGATTATTTCAGTTAAATTAGTGAATAATGTCAAAGAAGCAGTTGCCCATATCAACAAATATGGAACTATGCATACAGATGCAATAGTAACCAAAAACAAAAATACAGCAAAATTTTTTATTAAGAATGTAAAAAGCTCTATTGCTATTCAAAATTCATCAACACAATTTGCTGACGGAGGAGAATTTGGTTTTGGTGGAGAGGTTGGAATTTCAACAAACACCTTGCCACCAAGAGGTCCTGTCGGTCTAAATCAGTTAGTAAGTTATAAATATGAAGTTTATGGTACAGGGCAAATTAGAAAATAAAAAGATTGGTGTACTCGGTGGATCGTTTGATCCAGCGCATGTCGGTCATGTAAGAATTTCTAAATTAGCAAAAAAAAATTATGATTTGAGCCAAGTCATATGGGCTATAACAAAACAAAATCCATTTAAAAAAAATAATCCAAATGATCTATATAAAAGAACAGCTTATGCAAAAAAAATTAATAAAAATAATAAATTTATAAAAGTTAAATGTTTTGAAGAAATAATAAAATCTAATCGTACAGTAGATTTAATTAAATATTTAAAAAAAAAATTTAAACATTCAGAAATATTTTTTTTAATGGGGGCCGATAACCTAATAAATTTTCATAAATGGAAAGGGTACAATTCTATAACTAAAATGTGCAAAATATTGGTATTTGATCGAAATGGATACAAATCAAAGGCTTTTAGATCTAAATCATTTAAGAAATATAATAAAAAAGCAGTTGAATTTATAAAGTTTAATAAAGTCAATATTTCATCTTCTCAATTAAGAAAAATTTGATACTCTTTATTTAATTAATGGAAAAAATATCAGCTCTTAAAGATGAAATAATCAAAACGCTTGATATTAATAAAGCCTTAGACATAGTTTCAATAGATCTCGAGGGAAAATCATCAGTTGCGGACTTCATGATTATAGCTAGTGGTACATCATCAAGACATATTCAAGCTTTATCAGAACAAGTTTTTGAAAAATTAAAAATTAATGGTGTGAATAATTGTAAGATTGAAGGAAAAGATAGCAATGATTGGAAGCTTGTAGATGGAATAGACTTAATAGTTCATATTTTTAATCCTGAAAAAAGAAAATTTTACGAATTAGAAAAAATGTGGTCAGAATTAATTCCTAAAGAAAAACTGATCATATGAAAAAAATATACTTAATAGCTTCTTTATTTTTTTTCATATTTACAAACCCAATTTTTAGTAATGAAAACGATATTTACAAAAAAATCGATTTATTCAGCGAAGTCTTAGATAAAATTAATAAAGAATATGTTGATGAAGTAAATCAAAGTGAAGCAATGGATGCTGCTATAAACGGTGTTTTGCAATCTTTGGATCCCTATTCAGCATATATGTCTCCAGACTCGTTTAAAAATATGCAAACTGAGACTAGCGGAGAATTTGGAGGATTGGGCATTGAAGTCAGTATGGAGGCTGGTGTCGTAAAAGTAATTTCTCCAATTGATAACTCACCAGCTGAGGAGGTTGGCGTTAAAGCTGGAGATTATATTGTTAAAATTGATGATGTTCAAGTTCAAGGAAAAACTCTTTCTGAAGCTGTAGAATTAATGAGAGGCCCAGTTGGATCTGATATCGAAATTACTGTTAGAAGAAGGGGTGAAAGAAAAGCACTTATATTTACAATTACAAGAGAAATTATACAAGTTGCATCTGTAAAGTCTGAAATAAAAGATGATCAGACAGCTTATATAAGATTAACATCATTCAATGAAAATAGTAGTAAACAAATAAAAAATAAAATTAAAGAATTTAAGAAAAATAAGAAAATTAAAAATTACATATTAGATTTAAGAAATAATCCTGGTGGATTGTTATCTCAAGCAATAAAGATTTCAGATTATTTTTTAGAAAATGGAGAAATAGTTTCAACAAAAAGTAAAAGAAAGTATGAAAATAGAAAATGGTTTGCAAAAAAAGGAGATATTATTGATGGAGAAACAATGGTTATTTTGATTAATTATGGGTCTGCATCAGCATCTGAAATTGTTGCAGGAGCACTACAAGACCACAAAAGAGCAATATTAGTAGGAGAGAGTACATATGGAAAAGGGTCAGTTCAGTCAATTATTCCTTTAGATAATGAAGGTGCCATAAGACTTACTGTTTCTAAATATTATCTACCATCAGGTAAATCAATTTCAAGAGTTGGTGTAAATCCGGATATAGTTATTGCTGAAGGTTCAGATGAATTTAGAATAAATACAGATACTGATAACCAGTTGGAATTTGCTCTTAAATTATTAAATGGTTAAGAATGAAAGAAAAATTTCAAAATCTTCCATTAAGAAATGGTGTTGGTATCGCAGTCTTAAATAAAGAAAACAAGTTATTTGTTGCAAAAAGAATTGATAATCCTGCTGATTTTTGGCAAATGCCTCAAGGCGGTATTGATGAGGGTGAAAATTATTTTGATGCAGCGTTGAGGGAACTTGAAGAGGAAACAAGCATAAAGTCAGTAAAGCTAATTAAAGAAATAAGCAAATACACAACTTACGATCTTCCTGATCGCCTCTTAGGAATTATTTGGAAAGGAAAATATAAAGGCCAAAAGCAAAAATGGTTTATTGTAAAGTTTAATGGAGAGGAAAATGAAATTAACATTAAAACTAAACATCCTGAATTTTTAGATTGGAAATGGATAGATATTAAAGATTTAACAACTAAAGTTGTAGATTTTAAACTTCATGTTTACCAAGAAATTCAAAAAGAACTAGAAAAAGTAGTTAATTAATGCTTATAGATTTTAGAACTTCGACTTTGTGATTTAAAAGAAATCTTTTTTGATCATCGATATTATCTTTTGATAATTCTGCTTCAGCGCTGCTTATCGATTCAGATACAAAATTTTTATCAGCATCCTTTAAATCAAAAATTGAACTAGTTAATACAGATAATGTATTGTCTTTAAATTCGACAATACCATCTTCAACATAAAAACTTTGTTCCTCAGACTCAGAGAATACTCTAATTATACCTGGTTTTAAAAAAGAGATAATTGGAATATGGTCTTTAAGAATACCGATCTCTCCTTCTACAGCAGGAATTACAACTTCAAATACATTGTCTTTAGAAAGAAAAGATTGTTCTGGATTTACAATATCTATATTAAAATGATTACTCATTAAGCAGCTGCATCTTTTGCCATTTTTTCAGCTTTTTCTATTGCTTCTTCTATTGTGCCAACCATATAAAAAGCAGCTTCAGGCAGATGGTCATATTCTCCTTTGCATATTGCATCAAACCCTTTAATTGTTGACTCTAAATCTACTAGTTTACCTGGAGATCCTGTAAATACTTCAGCCACAAAGAAAGGTTGTGATAAAAATCTTTGAATTTTTCTAGCTCTAGCAACGGTAAGTTTATCATCCTCTGATAGCTCATCCATTCCTAGAATTGCAATAATATCCTGCAAAGATTTGTATGTTTGTAAAATTTTCTGAACAGATCTTGCTACTCGATAGTGTTCATCACCAACAACTCTTGGATCTAAAATTCTAGAAGTAGAATCCAAAGGGTCAACAGCTGGGTAAATACCTAATTCAGCAATTTGTCTTGAAAGTACAGTCGTTGCGTCTAAGTGTGAAAAAGAAGTTGCTGGAGCTGGATCTGTTAAATCATCTGCAGGTACATAAATTGCCTGAACAGATGTAATTGATCCTTTATTAGTTGTTGTAATTCTTTCTTGCAGGTTTCCCATATCTGTTGCAAGAGTAGGCTGATAACCAACCGCTGAAGGAATTCTTCCTAAAAGAGCTGATACTTCTGAACCTGCCTGAGTAAATCTAAAAATGTTATCAACAAAGAACAAAACATCTTGACCCTCTTGATCCCTGAAATACTCTGCCACAGTAAGACCAGTTAAAGCTACTCTAGCTCTAGCTCCTGGAGGTTCATTCATTTGTCCATAAACTAATGCTGCTTTAGACCCAGTTCCCTCTGGCTTTATAACTCCTGACTCGATCATTTCGTGATATAAATCGTTCCCTTCTCTAGTTCTCTCTCCCACTCCAGCGAATACTGAAAATCCACCATGGGCCTTGGCTATATTATTTATAAGTTCCATTATAATTACAGTTTTTCCAACTCCTGCTCCTCCGAACAATCCAATTTTTCCACCTTTGGCATAAGGTGCTAATAAGTCGATTACCTTTATTCCAGTTACTAGAATTTCTGTTTCTGTAGACTGATCATTAAAAGAAGGAGCTTGTCGGTGTATAGGCCAATTTTCTTTAGTAGAAATTTGTCCTTTCTCATCGATTGGTTCACCTATAACGTTTACAATTCGTCCTAATGTTTCTGGGCCTACTGGAACTTGAATTGGAGCGCCTGTATCTTTTACTTCATCACCCCTTTTTAGTCCCTCTGTACTATCCATAGCAATGGTTCTAACACTTGACTCTCCAAGGTGCTGCGCAACTTCTAAAACTAATCTATTACCTCCATTATCACACTCTAAGGCTGTTAATATTTCTGGCAGTTCTCCATCAAATTTTACGTCAACGACTGCACCAATTACTTGTGTTATGTTTCCTTTTTTGCTCATAATTATAAACTTTCTGCTCCTGATATAATTTCAATTAATTCTTTTGTTATTGCTGCTTGACGGCTTCTATTATACTCAATTGTAAGCCTATCAACCAATTCGCCTGCGTTTCTGGTTGCATTATCCATTGCTGTCATCCTCGAACCTTGCTCACTGGCAGAATTCTCTAACATTGCTTTAAATATTTGCGTTGAAATATTTTTCGGCAATAAATTACTTAAAATCTCATCTTCATCTGGTTCAAACTCATAGTCATTATCATTACTAGTGTCATCTTTATCATCTTTATCTTCATTAAGTGGAACTATTTGTTGTTCTTGTGGAATTTGTGTAATTACATTTTTAAATTTATTGTAAAATATTGCGCAAACATCAAATTCATTTTTTTCAAATTTTTCAATTATAATTTTTCCTACTTTATCTGCATCAAAGTAATTTATATTTTTTGACTCTTTGAAAGAAATGTTCTCTACAATATAACTTTTATACTGTCTTTTAAGTTGATCATATCCTTTAGATCCAACAGTAATAATTTTTAAAGTTTTATTTTCAGATATTATTTTTTCGAAATAACTTTTTGCTTTTTTAATAATGTTAGTATTAAAACCTCCGCATAAACCTCTATCAGCAGTAAGAACAATACATAAATGAACTTTCTCTTCACCTGTCCCAACCAGTAACTTGGGAGCATTTTCTTTATCTGTTATACTTTTTGAAAGATTTAAAATTACATTATTCATTTTTTCAGAATAAGGTCTGCCTTTTTCAGCATTGTCTTGTGCTTTTCTCAACTTAGCTGCAGCCACCATTTTCATAGCTTTTGTTATTTTCTGAGTTGATTTAACACTCGTAATTCTTTTTCTGAGATCGTCTAAACTTGGCATTTATAATTATTTAATTCCTTTAATTAATTCTACTAATTGTTTTTCAATGTCTTCCTCAATCTTTCCAGTTTTGGCAATAGACTCCATAATCTCGGGCTTATCAGATTTACACTTTTGTAGAACTTTATTTTCAAAGTCTGCTACATCTTTAAGTTCAATATCATCCAAATAACCTTTTACGCCACAGAAAATTGATATAACTTGTTCTGCAACTGTCATGGGAGAATACTGTCCTTGTTTTAAAAGTTCAGTTAACTTCGAACCTCTATTTAAAAGTTTTTGTGTAGATGCATCTAAATCAGATCCAAATTGAGCAAAAGCTGCCATTTCTCTGTATTGAGCTAACTCTAATTTAATTGATCCAGCCACAGATTTCATAGCTTTAGTTTGTGCAGCTGATCCAACTCTAGATACGGATAATCCAACGTTTACTGCTGGTCTAATTCCTTGATTGAATAGTTCAGTTTCTAAAAATATTTGCCCATCTGTAATAGATATTACATTTGTTGGAATATATGCAGAAACATCACCTGCTTGTGTTTCAATAATTGGTAGCGCAGTTAAAGAACCTCCGCCATTTTCATCACTTAATTTAGCAGCTCTTTCTAATAATCTACTATGTAAATAAAACACATCTCCTGGGTATGCTTCACGCCCCGGTGGTCTTCTTAATAATAATGACATTTGTCGATATGCGACTGCTTGCTTAGATAAATCATCGTAAATAATTAAAGCATGCATTCCATTATCTCTAAAATATTCTCCCATAGTACATCCTGTGTAAGGAGCTAAAAACTGAAGAGGCGCAGAGTCTGAGGCCGTTGCGGAAACTATAGTCGTATATTCCATTGCGCCAGCGTCCTCTAAAGTTTTTACAATCTGAGCAACAGTTGATCTTTTTTGTCCAATTGCAACATATATACAATAAAGTTTTTTACTTTCGTCGTCTGACTCATTAATTTTCTTTTGATTGATAATTGTATCGATAGCTACTGCAGTTTTACCTGTTTGACGATCTCCAATTATAAGTTCCCTTTGCCCTCTTCCAACTGGAATTAAGCTATCAATTGCTTTTAAACCTGTTTGCATTGGTTCTCCAACTGATTGTCGTGGAATAATTCCTGGCGCTTTAACTTCAACTCTTTTTCTCTCTAAACTTTTATCTAAAGCTCCTTTTCCATCAATTGGATTTCCTAATCCATCAACAACTCTTCCTAAAAGTTGTTTTCCAACTGGTACATCAACAATCGCACCAGTTCTTTTTACAGTATCTCCCTCTTTAATTTCTCTATCATCGCCAAATATAACAACACCAACGTTGTCACTCTCTAAGTTTAATGCCATTCCTTTAGAGCCATCAGAAAACTCAACCATTTCTCCTGCTTGAACATTATCTAAGCCATAAATTCTTGCTATTCCGTCTCCAACAGACAATACTTGTCCAACCTCTGAAACTTCAGCTCTATCGCCAAGTTTTTTTATCTGTTCTTTTAATATTTTTGTTACTTCTGAAGGATTTATTTCCATTTATGCCTCTATCATTTGTTTTTGAATTTGTTGCAGTTTATTTTTAATAGAATTATCTACCATTGTACTTCCCACTTTTAATACCAAGCCACCAATTAAACTTGGGTCAAATTTATAATTTAATTGTATCTTTGCTCCAAAGTTTTGAGATAGCTCTTCTTTAATTTTAGAAATATCTGTTACATTAAGTTCTTTAGCTGAAAAAAGCTCTGCTTTTATTTCACCTCTAGCTTTCGAACATACCTCTATAAAGTCACTTAAAATTTTTTCTAAATAAAAAAATCTTCTTTTTTGAATTAAAAAAACTAGAAATCTTTTTAAAAGATTATCAAAATTGTTTTTTTCAGAAATTGTTTCAATAACTTTAGTTAAATCTTCAATGCTAGTCGTAGGGTTTTTGATTAAATATCTAAATTCTTCACTTTCATTTATGAGTCTACTAATTGCAACGACTTGTTCCTCTACTTTTGTTAGAGATTTATCTTCGTTAGCCAGCTCAAATAATGCTTGAGCATAACTGTTATTAGAAGTTATTGATATTTTATTTTCGCTCAATTTATACTCTCAATTGTGAAGATGTTTAAAATTTCGCTTAGATAACATACGAATTATCAGTCTTCAAGGCTCAGATTGTGAAAAATGGTAAGATTTAATGGGCTAATTGAAGCTGATAGGGTCAACATCAACTGAAAGTTTCATTCCTTTGGAGAGTTGAAAATCTTTCAATACATCTTTCAATTTTTTCTGAACACTAGATGTTTTTTTTGCCCTTATTAATAGTCTATTTCTGAATTTTTGATTAATTCTATATATTGGAGCATTAACTGGTCCTAAAATTTTTGCATCTATAGACTTTGATAAAATATTTTTAAGTTTTACGGCATCTATATCAAGTTTTTTTTCATTTGATGAGGATAAGATTAAAGCTATAAATCTTTCGTAGGGTGGTAAATTATTCCTCTTTCTTAAATTTAATTCATTTTCTAGAAATTTAAAAGGATCTTCATTTGTAATTTGATTTATAACTTCTGGTTTTAGGTTGTATGTTTGGAAATAAATATTAGCTGGTTTGCCGGTTCTACCTGCTCTTCCTGATAACTGGTGGTAAAGTTGTAAATTTTTTTCAGTGCTCCTAAGATCGTGTCCTTGAGAAGTTAAATCAATATCTAATACAACAATACAATTCAATTTTGGAAAGTGAAATCCTTTTGATATTAATTGAGTGCCTACAAGAATATCTATTTCACCAGATATAATTTTATTCAATTTATCTTTGCCAGATGCTTTATTCATTGTGTCGCTAGAAAAAATTATTGTTTTTTTATTAGGAAAAAGGTTTTTAACCTCTTCTGCAATTTTTTCTACCCCAGGTCCACTAAATACAAACTCACAAACATTTCCTTTTTTACAATCTCTATTTAATTTTGAATTATATCCACAGTAATGACACAAAAGAATTTTTTTATTTTTGTGAAATACTAAATTTATAGAACACCTTGGGCATGTAAAAACATTTAAACATTTTTTACATAAAACATAGGGTGCAAAACCTCTTCTATTTATGAAAAAGAGAACTTGATCTTTTTTATTTAAATGTTCTTTTACTTTTTCAAGAGTTTTGAGAGATATAGAACTTTTGGTCGCTAGTTGATTTTGATAAAGATCGATAACATGGTGTTTGGGTAAATTTGCACCCTTATATCGATTAAGCAATCTTGAGTAATTATATTTTTTAATCTTAATATTTTCATATGTTTCGATTGATGGAACTGCAGTTACTAAATTTATTGGAATGTTTTCGTGTTTAGCTCTTGATATTGCCATATCTCTAGCATTATAGATAATTCCTTCGTCTTGTTTATAAGATTGATCGTGCTCTTCATCTACAGTTATCAAACCTAATTTTTTGAATGGCAGAAATAAGGATGATCTTGCTCCGAGTACTACTTTAATTTTTCCTGCTGATAATCCATTCCATATAATTTTTCTTTTTTTTGGGCTGACTTTTGAATGCCAAACTGCAGCTTCAAATCCAAAGTAAGATTTAAATTTTTTTTCAAACTCATTTGTTAGTCCTATTTCTGGTAATAAAATTAGAGCTTGCAATCCTATATTTATAATTTTTTCAATAGCTTTAAAATAAACTATTGTTTTTCCTGAACCGGTTGTGCCTTGAAGTAAATGAACTCTAAAACTGGTATCATTTTTGGATAACTCTTTATAGGCTTTATCTTGCTCTTCAGAAAGTTGATAACTTTCTTTTTCATTTGCTAGAGCATATTTTAATAAATCTTTGTCATTTTTTATTTTTAAATTTTCGTCATTAATCAAATGCAGTTTTAAACACATTCCTAGGGGTACAATGTTGTAATTGGAAAACCACTTTAGAAAATTCATTGTCTTTTTACTTAGCGGTTCAATTTCTATTTTTTCAATTATAGATTTTAATTTAAATTCTTTATTATTCTTTTCTTCAAAAAAATCCCAAATTACACCAATAATATTTTTCTTACCAAATGGAACTTTTACATAATCTCCTGCTTTTAATTTAATATTACTTTCATATGTAAAAGGATAATCAAATATATTTGGCAACAAAACTGGATATTTCATAAATATTTAATTTTAGTTTTTTTATATCTTAAAAATATATAAATAGATCAAATGAAATATAATTATTATTGGAGAAAATCAGGTTTAAAAAAACCTTATGGGGATAATTTTCTGAGTTTAGTTGAGGAATATAAGCCAAAAAATGTATTAGAAATTGGTGTTTTTTGTGGTGTTACATCAAGAAATATATGTGAATTGTTAAAGACAAATTTTGGTAGTGATTTTAGATATTACGGATTAGATTTGTTTGGATCTACTAAAACATCAAGTGTAGATGAGATCGAACCTAAATTTCTTGAAAATCAAAAGTTTTCGAATCCACTTAAAACTATCTATTATAATTTCATAAAAAAAGAAAATTTAAATTCAAAGATATCTGTTCAAAATTTTTTAAAGAAATTTTCACAAAATATTGAGCTAATAGAAGGAGACACAAGGGTGACTTTAGAAAAAGTTCCTTTAAAAGAAATTGATTTCGTATTTTTAGATGGAGGCCATAGTTACGATACAGTTTTAAGTGATTTACAGAAACTTTATGACAACATGAAAAATAATTCTAAAATTGTTTGTGATGATTTTGCAGGTATTACAAAAATTGAAAGTGTTGAAAAAGCAATAAAAGACTTTGCAAATAACAACAAAATAAAACTTGAAGAAAAATTTAAAAGATTTGCTTTATTGAATGTAGAAAAATAATTATTAAGAGTGGATTTGTCTTTTATCTACTGATAATGCTGCTTCTTTTATAGCTTCAGAAAATGTTGGGTGTGCGTGACATGTTCTTGCAATATCTTCGGAACTAGCTCCAAATTCCATTGCGACAGCCATCTCAGCTATCATTTCTCCTGCATGAGGACCAATAATATGTACACCAAGCACTTTATCAGTTGATTGGTCTGCCAAAATTTTTACAAAACCCTCTGGCTCATCAATTGCTTTGGCTCTTGAATTTGCCATAAAAGGAAATTTACCAATTTTGTACCCTATGTTTTCTTTTTTTAATTGCTCTTCACTTTTGCCAACATAAGCAACCTCGGGAGATGTATAAACAACTCCAGGAATAATATCATAATTAACATGACCTGATTGGCCTGCTATTAATTCTGCAACTGCAATTCCTTCCTCTTCAGCTTTGTGGGCTAACATTGGACCATCTATGACATCACCTATTGCATAAATATTTTTAACATTCGTTTCAAAATTTTTATTTACTTTAACTCTTCCTTTTTCATCTAACTTTACACCAACTTTATCTAAATTTAAGTTTTTAGTATAAGGTCTTCTTCCTACAGAAATTAAAACAACATCAACATCATGTTTAGCTTTTTGGCCATCATTTTGTGAAGTCTCAACCGTCACACCATTAGAATTTTTAGTTATTTTATCAACTCTAGTATTTAGGTAGAATTTTATACCTTGCTTCTTTAATATTTTCATAAATTCATTTGAAATATCTCGATCCATTCCAGGCGTGATGTGATCTAAAAATTCAACGACTGTGACTTCAGTGCCAAGTCTTGACCAAACTGATCCCATTTCCAATCCTATATATCCTCCACCAACAACAATCATTTTATTGGGGAGTTTGGGAATAGATAGGGCTCCAGTTGAAGAAAGAATTCTCTCTTCATCAAAATCTACTCCAGGCAATGAAACTGGCTCTGATCCTGTGCTGATTATTGTTTTATCAGTTTGAATTATTTTAGTGCCTTCAGAGCCTTCAATTTTTATTGAATTCTCGTTCTTAAACGAACCTTTGCCTTTAAAATAAGTTACTTTGTTTTTTTTGAATAAAAATTCAACTCCTTTAGTCAAAACTGTTACAGCTTTGTCTTTGTTTTTCATCATTTTATCTAAATTGAGTTTTATTTCTCCAGTCTCAATTCCAATTTTTTCAAAATTTTTAGCACTGTGGAATTTTTCAGATAAATTAAGTAAACTTTTTGATGGGATGCATCCAATATTTAAACATGTCCCTCCTAGAGATCCTCTGGACTCTATGCATGCAGTTTTAAGTCCAAGTTGAGACAATCTAATTGCACAAACATAGCCACCAGGACCACCACCAATTACTGTAACATCAAATTTTTCTGACATATTATAAATTTAAAAATAACCTTCTTGGATCTTCTAAGTTTTCTTTAACAGTTTTTAAAAAACTCACAGATTCTTTTCCATCAATTATTCTATGATCATAAGACAATGCTAAAAACATTACAGGTCTAGCTTTTATCTCACCATCAACAACAACAGGTCTTTCAACAATATTATGCATTCCAAGAACTGCTGATTGTGGAGGGTTTAAAATAGGGGTAGATAACATTGATCCATACACACCTCCATTACTAATTGTAAACGTTCCCCCTTGAAGATCCTCTATGGTAAGACTACCATTTTTTGCTTTGTCTGACAGATCTTTTATGTTTTTTTCAATGTCAGCAAAAGACATTTCATCAGCATTTTTTAATACTGGAACTACTAATCCTTTTTCAGTTCCTACTGCAAAGCTCACATTATAATAATTCTTGTATACCATTTCATCATTTTCAACTTCAGCATTTATTGCAGGAAATAATTTTAATCCTACTATACAAGCTTTCACAAAAAAGGACATGAAGCCAAGTTTAATTCCATAACTATTTTGGAAATCTTCCTGGTTATCTTTTCTCATTGAGATTATATTTGACATATCAACCTCATTAAAAGTTGTGAGCATAGCAGCATTATTTTGAGCCTCTTTTAGACGTTTAGCAATCGTTTGTCTTAGTCTTGACATTTTAATTCGCTCTTCTTCACCGTATTGAATTTTTCTTTCGTTAGGTTGAGGGTTAGCTCCCATTAAACTTATTAAATCACCTTTTAAAATTCTACCATCTTTACCTGTCCCCTTTACTTCATCTAAATTAATTTTATTTTCAACAACCATTTTTCTTACAGCAGGAGAAAGTGTTTTATTTTGTTTAATAGGCTTGGTTTCTTCAACTTCATCAGTTAATACCAATGGTTCTTCGTCAAGCAATAAAGGTTCTTGAGATTTTTTTGTATCTTTTTTCTTTTCGATTTCTAAATTTATTACATTATTTTTTTCAACGTTTCCTTTAACCGGCTCAGCTTCCTTTTCTTCTTTAAGAGCACTATCTTCTGAGATCATTCCTAATACAGTTCCAACTTCAACTGTATCACCATCTTTTGAGTTGATCTCTGATATAACACCACTCGCAGGTGCAGGAACTTCTAAGTTTACTTTGTCAGTTTCTAATTCTACTACAGCTTCATCAGCAACTACGTTATCACCTTTTTTCTTTAACCATTTCGTGACCGTAGCCTCTGTAATACTTTCTCCCAAAACTGGAACTAATATTTTTTCACTCATTTATTCAAATACTTTATTTATAATTTCTTGTTGTTCAGAATTATGTCTTCTTGCATAACCTGTAGCAGGTGTAGCATCTGGACTTCTTCCAATGTAAGAAATTGCTTTGTTTTTAGCCTTAATAGTCTCTAATGTCCATTGTATATAATCTCTAACAGCAAACCAAGCTCCCATATTTTTAGGCTCCTCTTGGCACCAATAAAATTTTGCATTTTTTGCAAAAGGTTTTAGTTCTTTAACCAAACTTTTTGCAGGGAAGGGATATAGTTGTTCAATTCTATACAAAATCACATCGTTGATTTTTAGTTTCTCTCTTGCCGCAAGAAGATCAAAGTAAACTTTTCCGGAGCATAATATCACTTTTCTAATTTTTTTGTCGTCTTTTAACTTAATAAACCCTTTTTGCTTAATATCTCTAGCATGATCCCATAGCACTCTATGGAAAGAATTTTGTTTACTAAAATCTTCCAAATTTGATACACAATATTTATTTCTTAAAAGTGACTTAGGCGTCATTATGACTAAAGGTTTTCTAAAATCACGGTGCATCTGTCTTCTTAAAGCATGAAAATAATTTGCAGGTGTAGTGCAATTCATAACTTGTAAATTATCATTTGCACATAATTGTAAAAATCTTTCTAATCTCGCAGAAGAGTGCTCTGGGCCTTGTCCTTCATAACCGTGGGGTAATAACATAACTAGTCCTGAGGCTCTTTTCCACTTTCTTTCACCAGATGATATAAATTGATCAATAATTACTTGAGCACCATTTGCAAAATCACCAAATTGAGCTTCCCAAATTGTCAATGTATTCGGTTCTACTAAACTGTATCCATATTCAAATCCTAAAACTGCAAGTTCAGATAAAAAACTATCTACAATTTCAAAATTTTTTTGGTTACTAGATATATTGTTTAAAGGTATGTACCTTGAATTATCAATTTGATTTCTTAAAACTGAGTGTCTTTGACTAAAAGTGCCTCTACCAGAATCCTGACCTACTAACCTTACTGGATAACCTTCAACTAATAATGAACCAAATGCCAAAGACTCAGCTGTTGCCCAATCAATACCTGAGCCTTCATCAATAGTTTTTTTTCTATTTTCCATAATTTTTGTTATGGTTTTGTGAATATTTTTATCAGTTGGAAAAACGTGTATTCTGTCAGAAATATTATTTAAAATTTTCAAATCTGATCCAGTTAAACCTCTTTTATCTTTACCTCTTTCGGGTTTATATCTCGACCAAGTTCCCTCAAACCATCTAATTTTAGGTTTATAATCTTTCGCATTTTTAAATTGATCATCTAATAAATTTTTAAAATCAACAATTTGTTGATCTAAATCTTGTTTCGAAAAAAGTCCTTCATTTACAAGCTTTTCACCATAAATTTTAATCGTAGACGGATGAGATCTAATTTTTTTATACATAAGTGGTTGGGTGAAAGATGGCTCATCTCCCTCATTATGTCCAAATCTTCTGTAACATATTAAATCAATTACAACATCTCTATTAAATTTTAATCTAAATTCAGTTGCTATTCTAGTTGCGTAAACTACAGCTTCAGGGTCATCTCCATTAACATGAATGATTGGAGCATCAACCATTTTACCTACGTCAGAAGGATAAGGGGAAGATCGCGCAAATCTAGGACTTGTTGTAAATCCAATTTGGTTGTTAACAATAATATGGATTGTCCCTCCAGTGTTATGACCAGGAAGTCCGGACATCGCAAAACACTCTGCTACTATTCCTTGTCCTGCAAATGCAGCATCGCCGTGAATTAATATTGGTATAACTTTATTTCTTTCTTTGTCTTTGTGAAAAAATTGTTTAGCTCTAGTTTGACCAAGAACAACAGGATTAACTGCCTCTAAGTGTGAAGGATTATCTGTTAAACTTACATGTACAGGATTTCCATCAAATTCTCTATCAGATGAGGCTCCTAAATGGTATTTGACATCTCCAGCACCATCTTCTGATCCATACATTTCACCAGCAAATTCATTAAAAATTCTTTTATAAGATTTTTGTAAAACGTTTGCTAAAACATTTAGTCTTCCTCTATGTGACATTCCTATTTTAACTTCTTTTATTTTAGATTGTCCTCCAATTTTTATAATTTGCTCAAGAGCAGGTATTAGACTTTCTCCACCATCTAAACCAAATCTTTTAGTACCAACATATTTTGTGTTTAAAAATTTTTCAAAGCCCTCTGCTTGTATTAATTTATTTAAAATTGCTTGCTTTCCATTTTTTGTAAACTTGAGTGCATTCTCGTCTTTTTCAACTCTATCTCTAAACCACATTCTCTCAGTTGGATTTGAAATATGCATGTATTCATAACCTATGGGACCACAATAAGTTTTTTTTAAAAACTTAAGTATTTCTCTAATATTTGCACTTTTTTTATTTATTATTCCGTTTAGAAAAATTTCTTTGTCATAATCTTCTTTTTTAAAACCATAATACTCAGGATGTAATTCGTCTAAATATTCTGACTTCATCAATTCTAAAGGATCTAATTTTGATAATAGATGTCCCCTTAAGCGATAAGCTCTTATCAAGGCTACGGCACTTATTGAATTTTTATTTGAATTTGCAATTACTTGGAAATTAAACTTGCTAGAATTATCTTTGTTTTTTTCATTTTCTTTAGCTGTTTTCTCAACATCTTCTATATTAATTTTTTTTGAGAAAGGTTTCCACGACGGTCCATTTATCTCATCGACTAATATCTTCATATCCTCATCTACACTTGAGAAATATTCAATCCAACTTTCAGATAGAGATGGATCTTTATTTATAAATTTTACATACATTTCCTCAATAAATGCACTATTCGCCTTATTTAGAAATGATGTTTTTTTATATTCCAGATTTTTAGGAGAGCTCATTTTATTTTAATATAATACTAAATTTTGTTTTCAATTGGACAATTTATTTAACAATGTTTTTCCAATTTCTGAAGGGGATGTGGCAACTTCTATACCACAATCTTCCATTTTTTTGATCTTATCTTTGGCCCCGCCTTTGCCACCTGATATTATGGCGCCTGCATGTCCCATTCTTCTACCCGGTGGTGCTGTAACACCTGCAATAAAACCAACCATGGGTTTTTTTATTTCATGATTTTTTACAAATTCAGCTGCTTCTTCTTCAGCTGATCCTCCTATTTCACCAATCATTAAAATTGATTTAGTTTCCTCATCCTTTAAAAATAAATCTAAACAATCAATGAAGTTCGTACCATTTATTGGATCACCACCTATACCTATACATGTTGATTGCCCCAAATCATTCTCTGTAGTTTGTGCGACAGCCTCATAGGTCAAAGTTCCAGATCTTGATACAATACCAACAGAACCCTTTTTATGTATATTTCCTGGCATTATTCCGATCTTGCATTCATCAGGCGTAATTATCCCCGGACAATTGGGACCGATTAATCTTGATTTTGAATTATATAACTTTTTTTTAACCTTAATCATATCAAGAACTGGTATACCCTCAGTGATACAAACGATTAATTCTAAGTTAGTTTCAATGGCCTCTATGATTGCTGCGGATGCAAATTTCGCAGGAACATAAATCATAGTTGCGTTGGCACCAGTTTTATCTACTGCTTCCTTTACTGTATTAAACACTGGTCTATCTAGATGAGTTTGACCACCTTTTTTTGGTGTAACTCCTCCGACTAAATTTGTTCCATATTTAATTGCTTGCTCTGAGTGAAAAGTTCCGTGACTACCCGTAAAACCTTGGCAAATTAACTTTGTGTTTTTATTAACTAAAACTGACATTTATTTAATAGCCTCTACAATTTTTTTTGCAGCATCCGATAAATCAGATGCAGAAATTAACTCGAGACCTGAATTATCAAGTATTTTTTTTCCCTCTTCAAAATTTGTTCCAGCCAATCTTACAACTAAAGGAACATTCATTTTTATTTCTTTTGCTGCATCCACAACACCTTGGGCTAGAACATCACATCTCATTATTCCACCAAAAATATTAATCAGTATTCCTTTAACATTTTGATCTGATAAAATTATTTTAAAAGCAGCCGCCACTTTTTCTTTAGAAGCACCACCACCAACATCTAAAAAATTTGCTGGCTCCTTTCCATATAATTTAATTATGTCCATAGTTGCCATCGCAAGCCCAGCTCCATTAACCATGCATCCAATTGTTCCACTAAGTTTAATGTATGCTAAATCATGCTTGCTAGCTTCTATCTCTGTTTCTTCTTCTTCATTGAGGTCTCTCAACTCAATTAGCTCTGGATGTCTGAATAAAGCATTTCCATCAAAATTCATTTTTGCATCTAAACAAATCAACTCTTTTTCTTTTGTTAAAATTAAAGGATTAATTTCAATTAGATTAGCATCCGTTTCTATAAATAATTTGTATATGGACTTGATTAGACTAATTCCTTGTTCTTTTGTTTTTTCATCTAGATTAAAAATACTTATTATTTTATTACAATTTTCATCAGATATTTCGTTATCTAAATCTACTTTTGTTGTTAAAATTTTCTCAGGAGATTTGATTGCGACTTCCTCTATATCCATACCCCCTTGATCACTTGAGATAAAAGCTATCTTTGAGCTCGCACGATCTACAACGCAAGACAAATAAAATTCTTTATCAATGTTAGATGAAGCTTCGACATATAATCTTTTAACAATTCTTCCACTAGGTCCTGTCTGATGAGTGATTAATTTTTTTCCAAGCAAGGATTTTGCCTCTGTTTCAAGACTTTTTAAATCATTTACTATTTTAACTCCACCAGCTTTACCTCTGCCTCCAGCATGAATTTGTGCTTTCAACACATATTTATCAGTTTTTAGATTTTTAGCTTTTTCCAATAATTCATTTACATCTAAAGCATAAACTCCATCTGGAACTTTAGCTCCATATTTTCTTAGTATATTCTTTGCTTGGTGTTCGTGAATATTCATTAACTAGTTATTTAAACTAGGATCAATTTTGGATGCAGCTTCCCATAATTTTTTTACAGCATCTACTGAGTTATTAAACTCAGATTTTTCATTTTCATCTAGCTCAATTTCTTCGATTTTTTCTATACCGTTCTTTCCAACAATTACTGGCACTCCAGCGTAAATATTGCTTATTCCGTATTGTCCATTTAAATGAGCAGCACAAGGGAGCATTTTTTTGCTATCTTTTAAGTATGCTTCTGCCATTTCAACACCTGACGCTGCTGGTGCATAAAATGCTGAACCTTTTTCTAAATATTTAACAATTTCAGCACCTCCATCTCTAGTTCTTTGATTTATACTTTCTAATTTATCTTTTGATATTTTTCCTTCTTTGACTAAATCTAATAATGGTTTTCCTGAAACTTTTGTAAATCTTGGTAGAGGAACCATAGTATCTCCATGTCCTCCCATTACCATTGCCTCAATTTCTCTAACAGGTACATTTAACTCTAAAGATAAAAACAGTTTAAATCTCGATGTGTCTAATATTCCGGCCATTCCAACAACTTTGTCAGGGGATAGTCCAGAAAATTTTTGAAAAGCCATAACCATTACATCTAATGGATTTGTAATACATATAACAAAGGCATTTGGTGCATGCTGCTTTATACCTTCAGCAACCTGTTTTATAATTTTTAAATTTATTCCTAATAAATCATCTCTACTCATTCCTGGTTTTCTTGGAACACCAGCTGTAATAATGATTACATCTGAATTTTTTATATCTTCATAATTATCAGTACCTGAAAATTTTACATTAAATCTATCAACGGATGAAGACTGTGCAATATCTAATGCTTTACCTTTAGCAATTCCACTTGCTACATCAAATAATACTACTTCATCAACAAGCTCCTTTAGCCCAATTAAATGTGCTAAAGTTCCACCTATTTGTCCAGCTCCTATTAATGATATTTTTGACATTTTACTATTTCATTGTTGGCATTATAAATTCAGGATCTGATCTAACACCTGAAGGCCATCTTGAGGTAATTGTTTTTAATTTAGTATAAAACCTAACTCCTTCTGGCCCATGCATATGTTGATCTCCAAATAATGATCTCTTCCATCCACCAAAACTATGAAAAGCAACAGGCACAGGGATAGGGATATTAATTCCAACCATTCCTACTTTAATTTGATTTGCAAATGTTCTTCCTGCATCTCCATCTCTTGTATAAATACTTGTTCCATTACCAAACTCATGGTCATTAATTAAATTTAATGCTTCGTTAAAATCTTTAGCTCTGACAACAGATAATACAGGTCCAAATATCTCCTCTTTATAAATTCTCATATCTTTTTTAACATTATCGAATAAGCAACCACCAATATAATAACCGTCTTCATAGCCTTGAAGTTTGATATCTCTTCCATCAACCACAAGGTTCGCTCCTTCTTTAATACCTAAATCAACATAACCTCTTACTCTTTCAAGATGCTCTTTTGTTACTAAAGGACCCATTTCAGAATTCTTGTCCATGCCTGGCCCAATTTTTAAAGCTTCCACTTTTTTAGATAATTCATCGACTAGTTTGTCACCTACATTACCAACAGCAACAGCAACAGATTGAGCCATACATCTTTCTCCTGCAGACCCATATGCTGCACCCATTAGACCGTTTACTGCTTGATCTAAATCACAATCTGGCATGACAACACAATGATTTTTAGCTCCTCCAAGAGCTTGAACACGTTTTTCATTTTTGGCTGCATTTTCATAAATGTATTTAGCAATAGGTGTTGATCCAACAAAACTTACTGCGGATATATCTTTATGTTCCAAAATTGCATCTACAACTTCTTTATCTCCATTAACAACATTCAAAACCCCATCTGGTAAACCAGCTTCACTAAATAGCTCTGCAAGTTTTAATGGACAAGATGGATCTTTTTCAGAAGGTTTTAATACAAATGTATTTCCGCAAGCTATTGCCATTGGAAACATCCACATTGGAACCATTGCAGGAAAATTAAATGGTGTAATACCTGCACATACACCTAATGGCTGTCTCACTGACCAGCTATCAATGTTTGTACCTACATTTTCTGTAAAGTCACCTTTTAGCATTTGTGGAATTCCACATGCAAATTCAACTACCTCTAAACCTCTTGTGAGAGAACCTTTGGCATCTTCATAAACTTTTCCGTGCTCTGATACAATCATCTTGGCTAGCAAGTCAGAATTTTTTTCAATTATTTCTTTGTATTTAAATATTATTCTAGCTCTTTGTATTGGAGTTACATTTGACCATGTCTTAAATGCTTTTTTTGCTTTTTGTACTGCTAAATCAAGATCTTGTTTTGTACCAAGTCTAACCTCAGACTCTTGTTTGCCTATAGCAGGATTAAATACTTTTCCTTTTCTATCAGATGTACCTGAAACAATTTTACCATCAATAAAATGCTCAATTAAATTCATGGATGTATTTAAATAAGTAATTATGTGGTTGCAAGCATTTTCTTTATCTCAGCAATAGCTTTTGCTGGATTTAATCCTTTTGGACATGCGTTAGTGCAGTTCAAAATCGTATGGCATCTATAAAGTTTAAGTTCATCTGCAACCTTTTGAAGTCTTTCCTTTCTATCCTCGTCTCTGCTATCCATTATCCATCTATAAGCTTGTAATAAAACTGCAGGACCTAAATACTTATCACCGTTCCACCAATAACTAGGACATGAAGTAGAACAACAAGCACACATTATACATTCATAAGCTCCATCAAGTTTAGCTCTATCTTCTGGAGATTGATGAATTTCTGTTGTTTCACTTTTTGAATTATTTTTTAACCAAGGTTCAATGGATTGGTATTGTTTATATAATCCACTTAAGTCTCCTATTAAATCTTTTTTTACTTTTAAGTGAGGCAAAGGGTATATATCTATATCTCCTTTAATTTCTGAATGTGGCTTAGTACATGCAAGACCATTTTTTCCACCCATATTCATTGCACAAGAACCACAAACTCCATGCGCACAAGATCTTCTATATGCAAGTGTTGGATCAATTTCGTTTTTAATTTTATTTAGTATGTCTAAAACTTTAGATGGACAATTATCCATATCTACTTCATATGTGTCTATCCTTGGGTTCTCTCCAGTGGATGGATCCCATCTATAAACATTTACTTTTCTGATATTCTTTGAACCGGTTTTGTCTTTAAAATATTTACCTTTATTAACTTTTGAGTTTTGTGGTAAATTTAATTGAACCATTAATACACTCTTTCTTGTGGAGGAAAATATTGGACTTCATTTGTTAATGTTGAAGTATGTACATCTCTGTATTCAATTTTAGTATTTTTTCCATCACACCAAGATAATGTATGTTTCATAAATTTTTCATCATTTCTTTTCGGATAATCTTCACGAGCATGAGCTCCTCTGCTTTCTTTTCTGTGATATGCAGAATCTACAGTTGTTATCGCTTGTCTAATTAAATTATCAAATTCTAAAGTCTCAACTAAATCAGTATTGAATACCAACGATTTATCTTTAACAGAAATCGATTCCATGCCGTCATATGTTTTTCTGATCTCATCTACACCCTCTTTAAGGTTCTTTTCAGTTCTAAATACAGCACATTTAGACTGCATTGTTTTTTGCATCGCCAGTCTAAGTTCAGCAGTTCCATTATCTCCCTCTGCATACCTTAGTTTATCAAATCTATTTAGACATTTTTCAGTTTCGCTTTCACTAACTTCTTCGTGAGGCGTTCCAGGTTTTACCAATTCCGCTGCTCTCTTTGCTGCTGCTCTTCCAAAAACAACCAAGTCAATAAGTGAATTTGAACCTAATCTATTTGCTCCATGCACAGATACGCACGCGGCCTCACCAATCGCCATCAAACCTGGGACTGTTTTTTGAGATCCATTTACTGTTAAAACTTCAGCTTTATAATTTGTTGGTATACCACCCATATTATAATGAACTGTTGGAACTACTGGTATCGGTTCTTTGGTTACATCTACATTTGCAAATAATCTTGCTGCCTCAGTAATGCCTGGCAATCTATCTTCAATAACTTTTTTATCTAAATGACTTAAATATAAATGAACATGGTCTTGATCTTTACCAACACCTCTTCCCTCATTGATTTCAATAGACATTGATCTGCTAACTACATCTCTTGATGCAAGATCTTTAGCGTTGGGAGCATATCTCTCCATAAATCTTTCACCTTTAGAGTTTACCAAATATCCACCTTCACCTCTTACACCTTCAGAAATAAGTGTTCCGTGTCCATATATTCCTGTTGGGTGAAATTGTACAAACTCCATATCTTGAAGAGGTAATCCAGCTCTTAATACCATTGCATTACCATCACCAGTACAAGTATGTGCAGATGTTGCTGAGTAATACACCTTCCCATATCCCCCTGTGGCTATAATTGTTATGTGAGATCTAAAACGATGAATTGTTCCATCATTTAAATTCCAAGCAATTAAACCTTTGCATTGTCCATCTTTCATAATTAAGTCTAATGCAAAATATTCAATAAAAAATTCTGTATTATGTTTAAGTGCTTGACCATATAATGTATGAAGAATTGCATGACCAGTTCTGTCTGCTGCAGCACAAGTTCTTTGTACAATTCCATTTCCATAATTTTTTGTCATTCCTCCAAATGGTCTTTGATAAATTTTTCCATCTTCTGTTCTACTAAAAGGAACACCATACTTTTCTAATTCTAGTACTGCTTTTGGAGCTTCCTTACACAAATATTCAATACTATCTTGATCGCCTAACCAATCTGCTCCTTTTACAGTATCGTACATGTGCCAACGCCAATCGTCTTCTCCCATGTTTCCAAGGGCTGCTGAAATTCCACCTTGGGCAGCTGATGTATGACTTCTAGTTGGAAAGACTTTAGAAATGCATGCAGTTTTTAATCCAGCTTCACTTAAGCCAACCGCAGCTCTTAGGCCAGAACCTCCAGCACCAAGGACAACGACATCGTATTCATGATCTATAATATTATAAGATTTCATATAGTTAGTTTAAATACCGCAAATATTGTAATTAAAGGGATTGTTATAGCAAAAAAATTTAAAGCTTTGTTTGCGGCATTTTTGATTTTTTCGTCTTTAATATAGTCTTCAAAAACCTCACTTATGCTTAATGCTGAGAAAAAGTACGCAAAAATAAGAAATAGACTAAATATAAACTTTGAAGGTTGAGAAGTTAGAAAAGTTAATATCTCTAAGTAACTTTTATCATAAATACTAACCAAATTTAAAGCAAACCATAACATCAAAGGTACTAATATGAGAGAACTCACCTTTAAAAATACCCATTTTTTTGTTACTGCTCTCATTACAATAAATTTCGTCCTATTAAATAAATTGAAACGGTTAATACAAAAGATCCAAATATTACAATTAACCCAGTAATTTTTGTAGTTTTTAATTCAAATCCATAACCAAAATCCATGATTAAATGTCTTATCTCACTTAAGATTTGGAAACTAAAAGACCATGTAATACCCAATATGAAAAATTTTCCAATAATAGATTGGAGGAATAACTTTATAAATTCATGACTTTCTTCACTAAATGAAAAAAATATAAAAAAAATACAAATTAAAGTTATTGCTAATATGTTTATTATTCCAGTAATTCTATGAGATATTGAAACTAAAGATGAAATATGCCATCTATAAATTTGAATGTGAGGAGATAAAGGATTATTTTCCATTTTGATTTGCTTTCATTATTGTTTCTGCAATTTCAACAGAATTCAATGCGGCTCCTCTTAATAGGTTATCTGAAACGATCCACAAATTAATTGAGTTCTCTTTTGTCTTATCATCTCTAATTCTGGAGATAAATGTTTCATCACTGCCAGTTGCTTCTATTGGTGTGCTATATCCTCCATTTTCTCTTTTATCTATAACTCTACAACCATCAGCATTATTTAATGCCTCTCTGATTTGATCAAGAGAGTAAGAATTTTCAAACTCTATATTTACTGACTCTGAATGTGATACTAGAACAGGAATTCTAACGCACGTAGCTGTTAACTCTATATTATTATCAAGTATTTTTTTTGTTTCATTAGTCATTTTCAATTCTTCTTTTGTGTATCCATCATCAGAAAAAACATCAATGTGAGGAATTATATTGAATGCTATTTGTTTAGTAAAATTTTTAGATTGAATAGGATTTCCATCAAGATAAGATTTAGTTTGTTCAATCAATTCATCCATAGGTGCTTTTCCGCCTCCAGAAACAGATTGATAGGTAGAAACTATTACCCTTTTTATTTTATATAAATCATGTAATGGTTTAAGAGCTAATACTAACTGAGCTGTTGAGCAGTTAGGATTTGCCACAATATTTTTTTTCATTTCATTAATTTTTTCTGCATTCACTTGAGGCACAATAAGTGGAACATCGGGGTCCATTCTAAAAAAACTGGAATTATCAATTACAGTTGTTAATTTTGCTGCACTTTCTGCATATTGTTCTGCAATTTTACCACCTGCTGCAAAAAAAGTTATATTTGCATTTGAAAAATCATATTTTTCAAGATCATGGACTTCGTAATCTTTGCCTTTAAAACTTATTTTTTTTCCAGCACTATTAGAAGAGGCAACTAAGAAAAGGTTATCAAATTTAATATCTTTTTTTTCTATAACTTCTAGAGTCTTTCTTCCAACATTACCGGTTGCACCGATGATAGCTATATTAGTCATTTTAAAGATTTATACTAAATGAAAGGTAAATCGCAAACTGTTCCGTTAAAACTATTACCATTTATATCAATTTTGAATGTTTGCTTTGCTTCAAAATATGGTTTTTTTATCATAGCTATACCAATTACCTGTTTAAAAGTTGGATTGTAACAACCTGATCTTAGTTCTCCTATTATATTATTTTTTTCATCTATTAAATTCATTGAACCAGTTACGCTTATTTTATCGGTATCAATTTTAACGCCCATTAGTTTTCTTTTAATTCCTTCAGACTTTATTTTTTTTAATTTCTCTTTTCCTAAAAATTCAACGTCACTATCAATATTAATATATTTATCAAAACCACATTCGTATGGGTTGTCTCCATTGTCCATATCGTTTCCTTGAGAAAGTAATCCACTTTCGATACGTTCAATTAAATTAGGACATCCTGCTCTAATATTAAACTCATCTCCGATTTCAAATAAATGATCGTATAGTTTTAAACCCGCCTCATTATTCTCTACATAAATTTCATATCCACCTTGTTTAGACCATCCTGATTGAGCAATTAAATGTTTGGCTCCAGCAAAATCAAAATAATCAAAACCAAAAAATTTTAAATTTGTTATTTTTTCACCAAAAACTTTTTCCATTAATTTAAATGATTTAGGCCCTTGCACAGCCATAATATCAACTTCAGGTTCGATAATATTTACATCAAATTTATTTCCAATTGCCAATCCTTTAGCAAATAAGATTACATCTGTATCTGCAATAGAAACCCACCATTTATTCTCATTAAATCTTAGAACAACTGGGTCATTAATTAGTCCAGCATTATCATCTATAATTGGACAATAATAACATCTTCCATCTTTTGATTTTGAAAGATCTCTACAAGTCATAAGTTGAACCAATTTTGCTGCATCTTTTCCAGTAATCTCTACTTGTCTCTCAGCGGCCACATCCCAAACTTGAACATGTTCTTTTAAATGATGATATGAGTCTTCTAAAGAACCAAATGCAGCAGGAAGCAACATATGGTTATATATTGTGTAAGCAGTAACACCTTGTTTTTCAATTCTTGATGTATAAGGCGTACCTCTAAGTCTTCTTGATTTCGCAATAGAAAAGTTTTTCATTTTTAGCTTAGTGTCATCTTTTTATCTATTTGTAAAGAAAGTAAGTAGTTTATTTGAAAGAAATCTAAGTAAGTTCCTTAGCTCTTTTTCTTAATTCAAATTTTTGGATTTTGCCTGTTGATGTTTTTGGAAGTTCACAGAAGTCTATTTTTTTTGGAATTTTGAACCCTGCTAGAGTTTCTCTACAAAAATCGATTAATTCTTTTTCATTTGTCTCTTTATCTGCCACTTTCTCTATAAATGCGCATGGAACTTCTCCCCATTTCTCATCTGGTTTTGCTACTACTGCAACAATTGAAACAGCTGGGTGCTTAGAAAGTGTGTTTTCGATTTCGATAGAAGAAATATTCTCTCCACCTGAAATAATAATATCTTTCGACCTATCTTTAACCTTTATGTATCCATCTGGATAAATAACTGCCAAATCGCCAGAGTGAAACCATCCATCTTTCATAGCCTTTTCAGTAGCCTCTTTGTCCTTAAAATATCCTTTCATTACAACATTACCTTTGATCATTATCTCACCAATGGTTTCTCCATCCATAGGTACAGGTTTCATAGTTTCTGGATCTAAAACAACCACTCCTTCTGTGTTTGGAAATCTCACGCCTTGCCTTGCTTTAATTTCATTAATTTTATCCTCTTCATAACCATTCCATTCATCATTCCAAGCACATTGTAAAACATGTCCATATGTTTCTGTTAAACCATAGACATGCATTACTTCAAATCCTAATGCTTTCATTTTTTTGAAAATAATACTTGGAGGTGGTGCTCCAGCAGTTAAAACATAAACTTTATTTTTTAATTGTTTAATATCATTTTGTGATGCACCTGTTATCATATTAAGAACAATAGGAGCACCTCCAAAATGGGTAATTTCATGCTTTTCAATTAATTCAAATATTTTTTTTACATCAATAGCTCTTAAACAAACTGTTTTTCCATTTAACATTGGTATTGTCCATGGATATCCCCATCCATTACAGTGGAACATTGGTACAACTGTTAAAAAATTTAATCTATTTGGCATATTCCAAGCAACAGCACTACCTGTTGACATTAAATAAGAGCCTCTATGATGATAAACAACACCTTTTGGATTTCCGGTTGTTCCAGACGTATAACTTAAAGAAATTGCTTGCCATTCATCCTTTGGTTTTTTCCAAATATAATTTTCATCACCGGTGCTTAAAAATTCCTCATATTCTCTATCTCCAATTTTTTTTAACAAGGATTGGTCAGCAAAATCATCTTGAACATCAATTACGATTGGTTTTTCTTTTAAAGTTGATAAAGCCTTTTCTGCAACTGAATGCAATTGTCTATCTATTATTAATACTTTTGCTTCACTGTGTTCTAAAATATAAGCAACAGTTTTTGCATCAAGTCTTGAATTAATTGTATTTAAAACGGCTCCTGTCATAGGAACAGAATAATGTGCTTCAAAAATCTCTGGAGTATTAAAGGTCATAACTGAAACTGTGTCTCCTTCAACAATACCAATTTTCTCTAGTGCACTTGCAAATTTGATGCACCTGTTAAATACTTCAGTCCATGTGAAAGATTTTGTTTCATATACTAAAGCCTCATAATTTGGATAAATGTCTTTTGCTCTTTCTAGAAAGCTAAGCGGTGTTAACGGGACATAATTTGAAGGATTTTTATCTAAGTTCTGATTATATTTATTCATCAGTTAAATTTTGCGCTCATAGTATATTTACTACCAGAAATAGCAGATTTATAATGGCTCTCAGCTCTAGGCAAAATTTTGTCAAAATAATAATTTCCTGTATTTAATTTATCTTCATAAAACTCTTTATTGTTTTCCAAATTTTCATAGCTTTTTCTCATTGTTTTTAGCCATATAAATGAAAGACAAAAATAACCAAAAAATCTTAAATAATCGTTACATGATGCGCTTATATCGTCTTTTGGCGTATTGCCATTAGGAGATATCCAGTCCGTGAAATCTGACAATATATTTTTTAATTCAGATATTTTTTTTACATGTTCATTTAAATTGTCTACTTTTGAACAATTTTGAATTTCTGTATCTACATATTTCATAAAATTTTCAAAAACTTTTTTCTGACTAATTTTTCTAAATACAAAATCAATTGCCTGCACAGAATTAGTTCCTTCGTAAATAGGTGTAATTCTGTTATCTCTAAATAATTGTTCTATCCCTTGGTCTTTGGTATAACCATAACCACCAAAAACCTGAATTGCTTCATTGGTTATTTCCATACCCATATCTGTAAAAAATGACTTAATTACTGGGGTCATAAGACCTACAATATCCGATGCATCTTTTTTTACTTCCTCTGAACTATGACTTAAGCTTACATCTACTTGCTGAGCCATCCAAAAAGATAAGGATCTTTCTCCCTCAATTATAGACTTCATATTTAATAAACTTCTTCGAATATCTGCGTGCTTAATAATTAAATCTGTTTCTCCATTAGAATTATTATTTGATTTACCTTGTTTTCTCTCTTTAGAATAACTCAAAGCAGTTTGATAAGCTGTTTCAGATAGACCTAATCCTTGTATACCGACAACGATTCTTTCTAAGTTCATCATTGTAAACATAGAATTTAAGCCTTTGTTCTCTGGTCCGATCATATACCCTTTGGCATCATCAAAACTTAATACACATGCGGGTGAACCTTTAATACCCATTTTTGATTCAATTGAAACAGTATTTACGCCGTTTCTTGGACCAATTGATCCATCATCATTAATTTCATATTTTGGTACTAAAAATAAACTAATCCCCTTCGTTCCTTTTGGTGCGTCCTGCGTTCTTGCTAAAACAAGGTGAATAATATTTTCAGTTAAATCATGGTCACCAGAAGTAATAAAGATTTTTTGTCCACTTATATTATAAGTACCATTTTCATTTTTAATTGCCTTTGTTTTTATTAATCCTAAATCTGTTCCACATTGAGGCTCTGTTAAACACATTGTCCCACTCCATTTACCCTCAACAATTTTAGGAAGATATGTGTTTTTGATTTCTTCGGTTGCATGACTCAAAATACAATTGTATGCACCTATACTTAATTCACTATATAATTTAAAAGATAAACTTGATGATGAAAGCATTTCATCAAAAAAAGCACTTACAGTTTTTGGCATTCCTTGACCGCCATATTTTGGATCACAAGTTAAAGATACCCATCCATCTTCTATAAATTTTGAATATGCCTCTTTATAACCTGGAGGGGTTCTAACTACTCCATTTTCATAGACACAAGGATTTTCGTCTCCAGCTTTTGCTAAAGGAAGAAGCATTTCTTCATTAATTTTTGCAGCTTCCTCTAAAATATCTTTTACTAGATCAGAAGTGACTTCTTTATATTTTTCAATTTCGTTATAATTTTTATTATCTTTTAGATGTTCAAATAAGAACATCATATCTTTCACAGGTGCGGAATAAACAGTCATAAATTTAATAGTATCAAATTAAGTTAATTTTTTTATTTTTGCAAATATGCAATAATCGCATCTCCCATACCAGAAGTTGAAATTTCTTTTGTTCCTTTTGACATAATATCTTTAGTTCTTAACCCATCATCTAGTACATTTTGCACTGCTTTTTCTAAGTCATCAGCCTCTTTATCTAAGTCAAGAGAGTACCTGAGGGCCATTGCAAAACTCAAGATGGTTGCAATTGGATTTGCAATTCCTTTTCCAGCAATATCTGGAGCAGATCCATGAACAGGCTCATACATTGCTCTCATTTCACCATCTTTATTTTTTGCACCCAGAGAAGCTGAAGGTAATAAACCTAAAGATCCCGTCAGCATAGATGCTTCATCTGACAACATATCACCAAACAAATTATCTGTCACAATTACATCAAATTGCTTTGGATTTCTCAAAAGTTGCATTGCACAATTATCTGCAAGCATATGATTTAAATCAACATCTTTAAATTCTTTATCGTGAAGATTTTGAACTTCCTCTTTCCATAATTGACCTGCTTCCATAACATTCGATTTTTCACAGGAAGTAACTTTATTATTTCTCTTCTTCGCTAGATCAAATGCAACTCTAGCAACTCTTTTAATTTCTGATGAAGTATAAGTATGAGTGTTTATTCCTTTACGTTCACCATTATCAATTGGCTTAATACCTCTCGGCTCACCAAAATAAATACCACCTGTCAATTCTCTAACAATCATGATGTCTAGACCTGATACGATTTCAGGTTTTAGCGTTGATGCCTCAACTAATTGTTTAAAACAAATTGCAGGCCTCAAATTTGCAAATAATTTTAATTCTTTTCTTAGCTTAAGAAGAGCTCTCTCAGGTCTTTTGGAAAAATCTAAATTATCATATTTTGGTCCACCCACAGCTCCTAAAATGACTGCTTCACATTCTAATGATTTATAAAATACTTCATCTGTAATTGGTGTTCCGTGCTTGTCGTAAGATGCTCCTCCAACTAAAGCTTCTTCCATATCAAAATCAAGAGATTTATTTACATTAAACCAAGTTATAATTTTTTTAACTTCACCAATAACCTCGGGACCAATACCATCACCTGGTAATAATAAGAATTTTCTTTTTTTGACTTTAATCATTAAATATCCAAGGCTTTGTGGATTTTAATTTTTCTTCAAATGAAATTATTTTATTAGACTTTTCCAAAGACAATGCAATATCATCTAATCCCTCGATTAAACATTTTTTTTTAAATTCATCTAATTCAAATTTGATTTCTTTATTCCCAAAAATTATTTTTTGATCTGGTAAATTTATTGCAATTTCTTCTTGTCTCTTAGAATATTCAGAAAGTTCTTTTATCTGTTCATCATTAACTTTAATAGGCAGTATTCCATTTTTAAAACAATTATTATAAAATATATCTGCGTAACTAGTACTTATAACACAAGTGATACCAAAGTCTAAAAGTGCCCATGGCGCATGTTCTCTAGATGATCCACATCCAAAATTATTCCCTGCAATTAAAATCTTAGAATTATCATATGGGGATTTATTTAAGATAAAGTCATCTACTACTTTACCTTTTTCGTCATATCTCATTTCATAAAATAAATTTTTTCCAAGTCCAGTTCTTTTTATTGTTTTTAAAAATTGCTTTGGAATAATCATATCTGTATCGATATTTACAATTGGTAAATATGCAGGAATACTTTTTAATGTTGAGAATTTGTTCATTTAACTATTGTATTTTCTAACATCATCTAAATTTCCAGATATAGCAGCTGCAGCAGCCATAGCTGGACTAACTAAATGAGTTCTTCCACCTCGTCCTTGTCTTCCTTCGAAATTTCTATTTGATGTTGATGCACATCTTTCTTCTGGCTTCAACTTATCTGCATTCATAGCTAAACACATTGAGCAACCTGGCTCACGCCATTCAAATCCAGAATTTTTAAATATTACATCTAAACCTTCTTGCTCTGCTTGTTGTTTTACTAATCCTGAACCAGGAACTATCATTGCATTTACATGAGAAGCAATTTTTTTATCTTTTAAGATTTTTGCAGCTTCTCTTAAATCTTCAATTCTTCCATTTGTGCAACTTCCAATAAAAACTTTATCAATTCTAATATCTTTTATTTTAGTTTTCGGCTTTAAACCCATATATTTTAATGATCTATTAATAGAATTTTTTCTGTCTTCGTTTAGCTCATTTTCAGGATCAGGAACAATTCCATCAATATCTACTACATCCTGAGGCGAAGTTCCCCAAGTTACCATTGGTTTAATATCTTTGCCCTCAAGACTGATTTCTTTGTCAAATACTGCATCACCATCAGACTTTAATTTACTCCAATATTCTAATGCTTTGTCCCAATTTGAATTCTTTGGAGACATTGGTTTACCTTTTAAATAATTAAAAACTTTTTCATCTGGCTCTATTAATCCAGCCCTTGCTCCACCTTCAATTGTCATATTGCAAATCGTCATTCTTTGTTCGACACTTAAATTAGAAATTAAATTTCCAGCATATTCAATTACATAACCAGTTCCACCAGCTGTACCAATTTTTCCAATTATTTGTAATATTACATCCTTTGATGTTACTCCAACAGGAAGAGAACCATTAACGTTTATTCTAAAATTTTTTGATTTTTTTTGAACTAAAGTCTGCGTTGCCAATACATGCTCTACTTCTGAAGTTCCGATTCCAAATGCTAGCGCACCGAATGCTCCGTGAGTAGCTGTATGACTATCACCACAAACGATAATAGTTCCAGGTTGTGTGAAACCTTGTTCTGGACCAATAATATGAACTATTCCTTGTCTTTTATCGTTCATTCCAAAAAGATTTATTCCAAATTCTGCACAATTTTTTTCTAGTGTCTCAATTTGTATTTTTGAATCTTCGTCAGTAATAGGTACTGATCTATCCGTTGTTGGAACATTATGATCTGCTACTGCTAAAGTTAAAGAAGGTTGTCTAACTTTTCTATTAGAATTTCTTAAACCTTCAAATGCTTGTGGACTAGTAACTTCATGAATTAAATGTCTATCAACAAATAAAAGTGAAGTCCCATCCTCTTGTTGATGAACAAGATGATCATTCCATATTTTATCGTATATAGTTTGAGGCATTGTAAAAAATTATTTTTTTACTTCAGGATTTTCTTTTTTTTCATCAGTTTTTTTTTCTACTGATGGGGTTTCTTCTTTAGTTTCTTTTTTTTCTTCTGGTTTTTTTGCTTCTACTTTTGGAGCATCTTTATTGGTATCTTGTGGGCTATCTGCTGTTTTTTGTTCTGTATCAGGCATAACATTTTCTTCTGTTACTTCGTGAATCTTAGTTTCAACATCTATACCTATTTTCTTTTTAATTTTTTCTGCAATTCTTGCAGATTTACCTGTTCTATCTCTCAAATAATATAACTTGGCTCTTCTAACTTTTCCTGACCTTACAACTTTAATTGTATCTACAATCGGACTATATAAAGCAAATGTTCTTTCCACACCCTCACCAAAAGAAATTTTTCTTACAGTAAAAGAAGAATTGATATCTCTATTTTTTTTTGCAATACACACACCTTCAAAATATTGAATTCGATCTCTTTTTCCCTCAGTTATTCTAACTCCAACTTTAACAATGTCCCCTGGGAAAAATTCTGGATGCTTTCTCTCAGAAATAATTTTTTTTACCTTAGATTGATTAATTTCCTCAATTGTCTTCATTTTAATTCTCTTTAGTCTTTTTATATAATTGCCACAAATCTGGTCTTCGGTCGCGTGTTATAGCCTCAGATTGAGATAAACGCCAGTCTTTAATTTTGGCGTGATCGCCTGATAATAGCACATCTGGAACACTTTTTTCCTCCCATATTTGCGGTTTTGTAAATTGAGGATACTCTAAAAGTCCGTTTTCAAAACTTTCTTCTTTAGCTGAATTTGTATTGCCAAGAATACCAGGAATAAATCTTAATATTGCATCAAGAATTACAAATGAAGCTCCTTCACCTCCAGATAAAACAAAGTCTCCTATACTTACTTCCTCAATATTTCTTGTTTTTAATAATCTTTCATCAACTCCTTCAAAGTGTCCACAAATTATATTTATTGTTTTTTCTTGAGATAGTTGTTTTGCTAATTGATGATTGAACAACTTGCCCTTCGGACTTAGATAAATAATCTTTTCGCCATCTTTAACATTCTTATCTATTGATTTTGCTAATACATCTGCTTTCATTAACATACCTTCACCTCCTCCATAGGGAGTGTCATCAACAGTTTTATGTTTATCAAAAGCATACTCTCTTATATCTACAGTATCTATTTTCCATTTATTCTCTGATAGTGCTTTACCAAAAATACCTTGACCTAAATAACCTGGAAAAAAATCTGGATAGAGTGTGAATATACGAGCTTCTAACATTATTTTTTTTCTTCTTCCTTAGGTGATTCTGCTGGTTTAGCTTCTTCCTTAGGTGCTTCTGCTGGTTTAGCTTCTTCCTTAGGTGCTTCTGCTGGTTTAGATGCATTTTCTTCTGGTTTCGCTTCTCCACCTTCGTCAGCTTTTTTTCTATCTTTTTTAGGAATTGCTTTTTGAGGATTGTTTCCTTTTTCGGGCATTGGCATTATATCGTTTTCTCCCAATAACCTTGCAACTCTTGTTGTTGGCTGAGCTCCTTGACCTAACCAATATTTAATTCGCTCAGAATCAAAGCCAATTCTTTCCTTTTTATCCTTCGGTAATAACGGATTATAAAAACCTAATTTTTCTATAAACCTTCCGTCTCTTGGAAATCTACTATCAGCCACAACAATTTTATATACTGGCCTTTTTTTAGTACCTCCCATTGATAGTCTCATTTTTAACATTACTTATATCTCCTTTATTTTAATTGATTAAATAGTTCAGGCGGGATCCCTTTATCCGCCATTCCTTTCATGTTTCCTTTAGACATTTTTTTCATCATTTCTGACATCATCTTAAATTGTTTTAACAACTTATTGATAGTGGCAATGTCTGTACCTGAGCCATTAGCAATTCTTTTTTTTCTTGATCCATTTATAATTTTAGGATTTTCTCTTTCTTGCTTTGTCATTGATAAAATAACAGCTTCATTTTGAGTTATAATTTTTTCATCTATTCCTGATTGGTCCATTTGTGATTTAATTTTTGAAACTCCAGGGAGAAATGACATTATGCCTTCTATTCCACCCATCTTTTTCATTTGACGTAATTGAGAAAGATAATCTTCCATCGAGAATTGACCTTTTTTAAGTTTCTCTTCTGTTTTCTTTAAATTTTCTTGATCTAAATCTTCTGAAGCTTTTTCAACTAAGGAAACGATATCTCCCATTCCCAAAATTCTATTTGCAATTCGATCAGGATAGAAAACTTCAAAATTCTCAATTTTTTCTCCAATACCAAGAAACTTTATTGGGACCTCAGCAACATATTTCATACTCAATGCAGCTCCACCTCTTCCATCTCCATCTGCTCTTGTAAGTATAATGCCGCTCAAATTTACTGTATTTTTAAATTCCTTTGCTACATTAGCAGCAACTTGACCTGTTAGAGAATCTGCTACTAGTATAGTTTCTGCAGGATTAATAATAGTTTCAATTTGTTTGATTTCATTCATCATTTGAAAATCTATTTGTGTTCTTCCAGCGGTATCAAATAAAACTACTTCACAACCATTTAAATTTGCAGCACTTAAAGCTCTTCTACAAATATCAGCAGGAAGCTGGCCTTCTATAATTGGCAAAGTTTCAATATTATTTTGTTCACCCAAAAGTCTCAATTGCTCTTGCGCGGCAGGTCTGTAAACGTCCAAACTAGCCATCATAACTTTTTTCTTGTTATTTTTTTCTAAAAATTTCGCTAACTTTGAGGTTGTTGTAGTTTTTCCTGAACCTTGCAACCCAACTAACATGATTGGAACTGGAGGGACAGCATTAAGGGAGATTTCAGAATTCTTATCACCTAAAAAAGATACTATTTCGTCATAAACAATTTTTACAACCATATCCCCGGGAGAAGTTGATCTTATAATTTCTTGACCTAGCGCTTTAGGCTTCACTCTACTAATAAACTCCTTAACTACGTCTAAAGAAACGTCGGCTTCTAATAAGGCCAACCTTATACCTTTTAAACCCTCATCAACTTGCTTTTCATCAAGAGAAGGAGCTTTTTTTAATGAAGAAAAAATTTCTTCAAATTTATTAGTTAAATTTTCAAACATAATTTCGCACAGCAAGTATCGCACCAGTGGGCGAACCCTCGCTGACTGGTGTCGATCTCTTTGTTTCCAAAGACACCGCAAATTGCTGTATTTTGCGGAAGTGCGCGTAAATTATATTAGAGGTTCAAAAAGTCAATAAATAAGTTAAGTATTATTTATATGGAATTTGAAGCATTTAAAATGGATGGATTAGGTAACGACTTTGTTATTATTGATCAGAGAATAAATAGTTTAAACTTATCAAATGACCAAATCTTAAAAATTTGTGACAGAGATTTCATAGGGTGCGATCAGTTGATCTACATAAACAAAAGTCAAAAAGCTGATGCTGATGTTGCTTTTTTTAATTCGGATGGAAGCAGCTCAGATGCATGTGGAAATGGGACTAGATGTGTTGCTTATTTACTAAGTATTGAAAAAAATAAAAAAGAAATTGAAATTTCGGTATCCTCAAAAATATTAAAATCTAAAGTTCTTAATAATAAAGATGTTGAAACGATAATTGGAACTCCAAATTTAGAGTGGAACAAAATTCCTTTAAGTAAAAATCTTGATACTAAAAATCTATCACTTGGCATGATTGATATTGACGGAAATAAAATGAATCGTGGTATTGCAGTGAATGTTGGAAACCCTCATGTCGTATATTTTTGCGAGGATATAGAAAAAATAAATTTAAAAAAATATGGACCATTAATAGAAAATCATGAAGTTTTCCCGGAGAAATGCAATGTCACAATAGCTCAGAAAATTAGTGAACAACATTACAAAATTAAAGTTTGGGAGAGGGGTGCAGGTTTAACAAAAGCTTGCGGGACTGCAGCATGTGCAACAGCAGTCGCAGCTAATTTAAATCAACTACAAAACAGTAATTCAAAAATAGAATTTTCAACAGGAATTTTAAATATTCAAATTGATAATGAATTAAATATAAAAATGAGAGGTCCTGTATCTGAAATTGAAAAAATTAATATCAAAATATAATGGGTATTTTTGAAAAATTTAAAATCGGATTTAAAAGAAGTGCAAGCAATATAGCATCAGGCCTTAAAGAAATAATAGTTAAGAAAGAAATTGACGATGCAACTCTTGATAAAATAGAAGAATTCTTGATCGGCTCAGATGTGGGCATAGATGCAGCATCAGAGATAAAATCTATAATTGCTCAAAAAAAAATTGATCCTAAAAATGATCCAATCAAGGAAGTTTTCGAAATACTTAATAATTATATTTTAGAACTAATGACACCCCTAGAAAAGAAAGATTTTTTCTTAAAAAAAGAAAAGACAAATATAATATTAGTTTCAGGTGTTAATGGAGTTGGTAAGACAACTACTATTGGAAAATTAGGAAAAATATTTATACAAAATAATAATAAAGTTCTTTTTTCAGCATGCGATACATTTAGAGCAGCTGCTATTGATCAATTAGAAGAATGGGCTAACAGGGTTGATGCTAAAATTGTAAAATCAGATCCCGGTTCAGATCCAGCCTCAGTTGCTTTTAAAGCAATGGAAATAGCTCAAAGTCAAAATATAGATCAAGTAATAGTAGACACGGCAGGAAGATTGCAAAATAAAAAGAATTTAATGGATGAATTAAAAAAAATAGGAAATGTAATTAAAAAAAGTGATGAAACAGCACCCCACGAGGTTATTTTAGTTTTAGATGCAACATCGGGACAAAATATAATTAATCAACTCGAAGAATTTAATAAATTACTTCCAATCACAGGCATCATAATGACAAAACTTGATGGAACTGCAAAAGGTGGGATATTGATTGCGATTTCAAAGAAATATAAAGTACCTATTGTTGGTCTCGGGCTTGGAGAAAAAGAGGACGACTTACAAATATTTGAAGCTGAAAAGTTTGCAAATGCTTTTACCCAAGTTAATTAAGCAAATTTTTAGAAATTAAAGGTTTATAGATATTGCACTCAAAATTATTTTTTAGAGATTTATAACCACAGTTTTCAGCATAAGAAGAGATTATAAAATTTAATTTGCCAGAAGTCTTAGCAATTTCTAGCTTATTATTTTTTATGTCATATTTTAAATTTTCATAAAAATTTTTTTTTGCACTTATCAAAATTAAAGTGTTGTTGTCATTTAATAAATAGTATGCAAAATCCTCTGGGAAAAGTGGGTAATTATATTTTTTTGATATTTTTTTAATTTTTTTTGGAAACCAGTCATATGAAATCAAAGGGTAATCTTTATTTAAATTTTTATCATATAAGTATAAGTCCTGTGGAAAATCATTAATATAATTAGAAAATTCTCCCTTTGCTAAAATAGCTTTCTTCCGTGTTTTAAAATATAGAGTGAACTCACTATTATAAGAGTTCATTTTTCCAATATAAAAATAATTGTTATCATAGTACTCATAATTTATTTCTGAACTAAGTTTTGTTGGCAATATTAATAAAAAAAGTAATAAAAGGAATTTATACATATCTAAAATTAGAATTTAAAAGTGATGTGTATTTGTTTAAATTATGTCTTAATTTAAACTTTTTATAAAATTGTCGATTGATTGAATTAAATTTTTATTAAATTCCATCATATGGTCGTCGTTGTCATTAAAATAATTTGACTTAACACCACCATATTTATTAAATATTTCTTCACCCATATAAAATGGTACAATATTATCCTTTTTCCCATGCATCACATGCATGGGAAACTTTATTTTGTTAATTTTTTCAATGGATTTATATTTATCTTTTAAAATAATTTTTGCAGGAAGATATGGGTAATATTTTTGTGCCAAAATCTCCATGGATGTAAATGGGGACTCTAATATTATACCTGCAAATAAATTGTTACTTGCCGTCTCTATTGCTACAGCAGTGCCAAGAGACTCTCCATAGAGAACAATATCTTTATCTTCTATATTGTTTTGATTAAGCCATTCCTTGGCTTTAATTGCATCTTTATAAAGTCCAATTTCTGTTGGTTTGCCTTTGTTTCCACTAAAGCCTCTATATGCAAAAATTAAATAGTTTAAATCTAAATCTGCAAACTCATTTAGTTTATAAATTCTATTATCTAATTTTCCAGCATTTCCGTGAAAAAAAAGCAAAGTTTTAGAGCTATTATTTTTTTTGTAATACCATCCAACTAGATCATTATCGGATTGAATAGTTACTTTTTCGATTTTGTGAGATAAAGGTCCCTCATCTAAATAATTATTTTCTCCAGGATGATATAATAATTTTCTTTGATAAAAATAAACTATTAGAGAAACTCCAAAGTAAATAATAAAAATATAGAACAGAATTTTTGCAAATAACATTTTAGGCTTTAATTTCATTTTTACTTTTTCTTCTTACCAAATAAATACCAAAAAATACAAATATGGTACCTATTAAATGATAATTCTCCAAAATCTCAGAAAAAAATATTATTCCATAAAAAGCTCCATAAATTGTGTAGAGGTATAGTGTGAAACCGGTTGTTGATGGTCCTAAGTATTTAATAGTTAATGTGTATAGTGAGAAAGCAATTATACCTGGAGAAATTGCTGCAAACAAAATCCAATAATAAAATTCTTCATTGAATAAAGTTTTTTCAAAATAAATATGCTCTATAAAATAAAAAGGCAAAATAGATAAAAAACCAAAGAAAGATATAATTGTTAGTCTTGGAAAAAAATTAAGTTCTGAATTCCATTGAAAAAGCATAACTGTATAAATCGCCCAGCCTAATGCTGCTCCTAACATCCAAAAATCTCCAGAAGCAAATTTTAATTCAAGAAGTAAATTGATATCACCCTTTAAAATTACAGCAAACACTCCAACTAGACAAAAAAGTAAACCAATAAATTGAAAAATATTTATCTTATCTTTAAAAAGAAAATATGAGATTAAAATTATAAATATTGGTGAAGAAGTATAAAGAATTCCCATATTAACAATGGTTGTAGATGAACCAGCCATATATGGAAATATTCCACAAACACCACATCCCATCAAACCTAGAAAAAAACTTCTTTTACTCTCTTTTTTAATAGTCTGAAAATTTTCAACTAAATACTTATAATTTAGGACGAATAAAATAATGAAAAAAATAAACCATCTCCAAAAAGATAAAGATATGGGAGGAACATCATCAACACCACCTCTTGCTACAATTAAGTTACTAGCCATAAAAAGTGGCTGAAATAATAGTAGAAAGTATCCGATAAAATTTTTATTCATTTTTATTTAAAATTAAAAAAAATAAGTAACTTAAAATGCATAAAAATAAAAAAATTGAAAAAGAAATTTGATAGCTCATTGTAATAGTAGCACCTAAATTTCTGGAAAAATCTATTATTAAACCAATTATCCATTGTACAAAAAAAGTACCAGAAAATAAAAATACATTGAATGAAGTTAAAGATTTTCCTGCTAATTTAGTAGGAAAATTTAATGCTATTGCTGGTTGGGTTAAAGAAATTACTATTGATGATAAAATATAAAGAGTGAACATGGTTGCACCAGCTTTGTCTCCCATTATGACTATTAAAAATAAAATTATATAACTTACAGGAAGTGTAAATTTTACAATTCTCATACTGTCAATTCCCTTGGAAGATAGTTTTGGCAAAAAATATCCCCATATTAAAAAAGAAAAAAGCATAGTTACATTTATCCAAAATAAACCTGTCGCACTTTGTATTGCATCATAACCCGTCACATTTAGCATCCATGGGCCAGCCCACAATGTTTGTATTGCTTGAACACCTCCATAATTAAAAAATGCAAGCGGCACTAAGCTAATAAAGAATTTATTTTTCCATATGTGGGAAAGATTTTGAAGATTATTATTTTGGTCTTCATCCCTCTTAGTTTCCCACGAGGGTATTAAAATTGATATTAATATTATGCTTATCAAAATTAAAGAGGCTATAATTAAAAAAATTGATCGCCAACCAATTATTGGTAATAAAATTTGAACTGGTAGAGTTGATGCAACAAATCCAAAATTTGCAACCATCAACATCCATGAATTTGCACGTTGTTGATATTTTTCTTCAAACCATACTCTGTAACCAGTTAAAGGACCCATTAAACAAGCAGCAACACCTACACCAATGAAAATTCTAGAAATTAATAAACCTGCAAAACTTTTAGCAAAAGCAAATGAAATAGTTCCAATAAGAGCAATGATTAATAAATATCCGATAACTTTTTTTGGACCAAATCTATCTAATAACATACCAGTAGGAATTTGCATGAGCGAAAACCCTAGAAAATATCCTCCAGCTAAAAGTCCAAGATTTGCGGCACTTAAATTGAATTCAGTTGAAAGAGCAGGTGTTAATGTTGCGGTAATTGACCTCAGTAAATTTGATATAAAAAAGCCAAAGGCAAATACAGAAAAAATTAGAATACTTTTATTTATTTTATTGATCATTTATATTTTTTATGAAATTACAGTTCTATTATGAATAATCATTCAACAAAAGATAAAGATGCCATTTCTTCAAATGGTATGGCCGCAACATCACATCCAATAGCTACAGAAGAAGCTCTTAGAATATTGCAAAAAGGTGGAAATGCAGTGGATGCAGCTATTGCAGCTTCTGTTGTTCTGTCTGTTGCAGAGCCTAATGCCACAAGTATAGGTGGAGATTGTTTTGCAATAATAAAAATGAATGGCAAAGACCCTGTTTCATATAATGGATCAGGTATTGCTCCAGCAAAAGCAAATTTTGATTATTTCAAGGAAAAGAATATAGATAAAATTGGTCTAACAAGTCCTCATGCAGTAACTATTCCTGGTGCATTAGATGCTTGGAATTCAATTCATAATGATTTTGGAAAACTCGATTTTGAGGAGTTGTTTCACAAAGGTATAGATATTGCAAAGAATGGTTTTAAAGTGACTAAAGTTGTTGCTAACGCCTGGAGCAACGTATTTAATAAATTAAACGATAACCCATATTCTAGAAAACATATGCTAAATAATGGTAAAAGTTATCAATTTAATGAGGTAAATAAAAATCCTGCACTTGGAGAGACTCTCGAAAAAATTTCAAAAAATGGAGTTAAAGAATTTTATGAAGGATCAATTACTGATGATTTAGTTAAAACTTTAAAAGAGTTTGGGGGCTTACATACAATTGAAGATTTCCATAAGCAAAAAACTATTAAATCAGACACTTTATCAGATAAATATAGAGATATTATCATTCATCAATGTCCTCCGAGTGGCCCTGGAATAACAGTTTTAGTAATGATGAAATTATTAGAAAAGTTAGGTATTGAAAAATATGATGTGAATTCATTTGAAAGGTTCCATCTTGAAGCAGAAGTTACAAAGCAGGCTTATAAACTTAAAGAGGAAAATATTGGTGATCCAGAATTTGTAGATTTAGATTTAAAAAAAATATTAAGTGAACAAAACATAGATAATATCTCAAAAAATATATCTATTAATGGCTGCGCAGATGTTGGAGATCTAAATATTCCAAACCATCCTGAAACAGTTTATTTAAGTGTAGTAGACAGAGATTTAAATGTAGTTTCAATAATAAATTCTGTTTGCTATGCTTTTGGATCTGGAATAACAGGTGATAAATCTGGAGTGGTTCTTCACAATAGAGGAACTAATTTTAGAGTTGAAGAAGGTCATCCTAATTGTATTCAAGGATTAAAAAGACCACTACATACCATAATTCCTGGAATAGTTATGAACAACAAAGGAGAATGTGAATTATCTTATGGAGTAATGGGGGGACAATATCAACCTGTCGGACAAGTTCATGTTTTAAATAGCATTATTGATTATAACTTAACTCCTCAACAAGCCATTTCATTTCCTAGAGCTTTCCATTTCAATAACATTTATAAATTAGAGAAAAGTATTGATGAAAAAATTTTTAATAATTTAAAAGAAGTCGGTCATAATGTTGAGTATATAGATGGTACTCATGGAGGTGGACAAGCAATTCAAATAGATAGAGAAAAAGGAAATTTAGTTGGCGGTTCAGATCCAAGAAAAGATGGATACGCAAAAGGTTATTAATTTAAATGAACTCTAGAATTGTTAGGAATATTATAGAATCACAAAATGATAATCGAATTGCAATAACATCTGAAAGTAGTTCTCCACTAAAATTTGTTGATTTAAAATCACTAATAGAAAGAATTTCAAAACAATTATCAGGAAATGGTATTAATAATAAAGATCGTGCAGCAATAGTTTTGCCAAACGGTCCTTTCATGGCAACTAGTTTTTTGGCGATTTCAAGCTACATGTCTGCTGCACCTTTAAACCCTAACTATAAATCTGAAGAATTTGAATTTTACCTAGAGGATTTAAAGCCAAAGATAGTGATTGTAGAGAAAAATTCTAAAAATTCAGTAGTAGAAGTTGCAAATAAATTAAAAATTCCTGTTTGCGAAATAAAATCAGACGGAAATACTTTAAGCGGAGATTTCAATCTTTTTGAAAAAAGCAGTGATTATGTTTTGCCAGGCGAAGATCATGAAGCTCTTGTGCTCCATACTTCGGGCACTACATCAAGACCTAAAATTGTTCCATTAACAAATAAAAATATTTTTTCTTCAGCAGATAATATCTCCAAAAGTCTTAATTTAACTGATAAAGATCATTGTCTAAATATTATGCCATTATTTCATATACATGGCTTAATTGCAGTTCTTGCAGCCTCTATGAAAGTAGGAGCATCTGTATGTACAAGTAGTGGATTTAATGCATTAAAATTTTTAGATAATGCAAAAAGAGAGAAAATAACTTGGTATTCTGGAGTACCAACAATGCATCAAGCAATATTGATGAGAGCAGATAAAAATCTAGAAACTGCTAAACAATTAAATCTTAGATTTTTAAGATCATCATCAGCATCTCTACCTCCAGCCGTATTTGAAAAACTAAATGAGGTATTTAATTGTCCAGTAATAGAAGCATATGGAATGACGGAAGCTACTCATCAAATGACCTCAAATCCATTACCGCCTAAGTCCCAAAAACCTGGATTTGTAGGAATTCCTGCTGGGCCAGAAGTTTGTATTATGGATACTAATAACAAAATTTTAAATCAAGGAGAAGAGGGAGAAGTTTGCATTAAAGGTGAAAATGTTACTTCCGGATATGAAAATAATCCAGATGCAAATAAAAATAGCTTTTCGAATGGTTGGTTTAGAACAGGCGATCAGGGATATTTTGATAAAGATGGTTATCTAAAAATCTCTGGAAGATTAAAGGAAATAATAAATAAAGGTGGCGAAAAGATTTCACCTTTAGAAGTCGATAATATTCTTATGGATCATCCAAATATTGAGCAAGCCGTTTGCTTTGGATATGAGGATAAAATGCTTGGAGAAGATATAGCTACCGCAATAATCATAAAAGAAGGCATGAAGTGTACTGAAGATGATATAAAAATTTATGCAAATGAAAAGCTTGCAAAATTTAAAATTCCAAAGAAAATATTTTTTGTAAATGAAATTCCTAAAGGTGCGACAGGTAAACTACAAAGAAATACTTTAGCTAAAAAGTTTGGATTAGTGAACTGATGACTAAAATTTGTATATTTGGAGCGGGGTCTATTGGTGGATTTATTGCTACAAGTCTAAAAAAAACAAATGCACAAGTCTCTTTAATTGCTAGAGGAGAACATAAGAAAGCAATAGAGCAAAATGGATTAACTTTTATAAGAGATGATAATAAAGTTAATTTTAAATTTGATGTAACAGACAATCCTAAAGATTTGGAGGAACAGGATTTCATAATTATTTCTGTAAAAGCTAATGCTATTAGTAAAATTTCAGAAAGCTTAAAACCAATTATAGGCAAAAAAACTTCAATTATATGCGCCATTAATGGATTACCTTGGTGGTACTTTTATAAAGCTAATACAGGCACCAAATTAGACAATCAAATAGTTGAAAGTGTGGATCCAAGTGGAAAGATATGGCAAACACTTGGACCTGAAAGAGCAATTGGTTGTGTAGTTTATCCAGCCTGTCAGATATTAGAGCCAGGTGTTATTAAACATAATGGTAATGGTGAACGATTTTCTCTAGGTGAACCAGATGGAACCAGATCAGAAAGACTAAAAATAATTTCAAGTTTATTCATAGAAGGGGGTTTAAAAGCTCCTCAGAAAAAAAATTTAAGAGACGAAATTTGGGTGAAACTGTGGGGAAACTGTTCGTTCAACCCAGTAAGTGCTCTAACGAATAAGACTATGGATGAGATGGGTAATGATCCAGAGACTTACAATTTAATAAAAGTTTTAATGCAAGAATGCCAACAAGTTGGGGAAAAAATTGGAGTTAAATTCAATATATCAATTGAGGATCGAATTAAAGGCGGAGTCTCAATTATAGGACATAGACCTTCGACAGCTCAAGATCTAAATGCTGGTAAACCATTAGAAATAGATCCAATAATTGGTTCAATTATAGAAATTGCAAATAAGCTTGATTTAAATGTTCCAAAATTAAAAGAGATTAATGAAAAATTAAAGTCCAAGGCAGAAGACTTGGGCCTTTATACAAGATCAGAATTAATTGATAAATTAACAGTTTAAAAATTTAGTGAAATATCTCTATGTATTGAATTACATTTAGATACATAGATAGCTTGCTCTTTGGTAAGTTTAGACTGCAACCTTAATCCAATTGTTTCTTTGATTGCATTATTATATTCCTCAAGTTTTGGCATTAAGTTTTCTTTAGCATTTGCTCTCCAGCTAACTTCTTTATTGAATAACTCAACAACTTCTTTTGATTTTGTTCTAATCGCCATTGGATCAAGTTCGTCTGAGTCTACCATTGATAATAAATCATCTACACTATTTAAAAATTCATCCATTCCAGAGATCTCACTCAACTTGTCAAACAATCCATCCATAATTGTAACTGATCTTTCATATACTTTTGTATTACTTTCCATAGCTATAAAATAATCTAACTGTTTAATATCTTTTGATACTTCTTGAAGTTTTACTCCATCGTTTATGAACATTGCGAACTGATCAAGTAGATCGTAGGCTTCATCTACATTCTTTCTATATCTTTTTGTTGTTGTATTTTTAGCTTTATTTATTTTGTCGAATTCTGAATTCTTAGCTTGCCAAGTTTCTGGAATTGAGTTTTGAATTTCCTCAATTTCAAGTTTTACATCCTCAATTCTTAATTCTATTTTGTTTTTCTCATCTAATTCGTCATCATCTAAATTTCTAATCTCTGCTTTATATTTTTCTATTTTTTTATTTAATTTAAGTATTTTCTTTTGCTTCTTTCTAACAGTGAAATGCAGATCCCTATAATCAACAGCATATGCATTGTATTCGACCTCAACTTTTTTTAATTTATCGACTAGAGCAAAAGTTCCTAGTGCACTATCAAAATGATCTTCTAAAATTTCCATTTTATCATCTGGCAGATTAGTTGGTGCCTCAGATTGGAATTTTAATATTGCATTTTTAATTGTCTCACCATTTGAATCAAATCTTGCAAATTTGTACTCTTGTAAACAGTACTGTAATTTAGGATTCATCGGTGGAGGAGCAACATTCGAAGTTAAATATACTCTATTTGGCAGATAATTTACTAGGCTAGGGTATGCACCAACTATTCCCAATCCTATAAGCTGAAGAATTATAAAAGGCACAACACCTTTCCAAATATCAAGTGTTTTAACAATTTTTGGAGCTACACCTTTTAAATAAAAGAGTGCAAATCCAAATGGCGGCGTTAAGAAGGAAGTCTGTAAGTTAACACCAATCATAACTCCCAACCAAACGGCTGTGACGTTGGCCCCTGTTTCAGCTAATAATATTGGTGCAATTATTGGAACAACAACAACTGCAATTTCAATAAAGTCTAGGAAAAATCCTAGCAAGAAAATTACAATCATCACAACAACAAATTGTGTCCAAAAACCACCCGGTAAATCTTGTAAAAAGTCTCTTACTAATTCTTCTCCCCCAAAAGCTCTAAATCCTGAGGTAAGCATTGCTGCTCCTAAAAGGATAATAAATACCATTGAAGTAGTCACACAAGTTTCTGTTACAACTTCTTTTAAAACATTTTCTGTTTTAAAAGTTCTCCAAAAACTCCAACCTATTCCGTATACAAGTATAACTACAAAGAAAGCGGTAATAAAGATTGCGCTTAAATCTCTTTCCTCCAAATTTTTTACATTTAATTCATAATTTGATGCAAAGAATGTGATTGGAATTAGAGATCCAATAATTAAAATTAAAGGATAGAATGCACTTTTCTTTCCTTCATATAATCTATAACCAGCCATCAAAGTGGCACCAATTGCTCCGATTGAACCTGCTTGGTTTACAGTAGCAATACCCATTAAAATAGAACCTAATACAGCGAATATTAATGCAAGTGGTGGTATGATAATTACAACCACTCTTAACCAAAATTTTAAATCAAAATTTCCTTTAAATGGAACTGGCGGTGCAACACCTTTCTTTATTCTAGCAAAAATAAATACATAGATCATATAAAGAGCAACTAAGACAAGGCCTGGTAAAAGTGCTCCTAAAAACATATCACCTGCACTTGATGAACCTACTCTAAATTCACCTGGCATATTAAATTCACCAGTTAAGGCTTTATAATCATTTTGTCTTAAGTTGTTTGCAACATCAGATGCACTTGCCAACTGGTCAGCAATAATAATTAAAACAATTGATGGAGGAATAATTTGACCTAATGTTCCTGATGAACAAACTATTCCACTAGCAAGCTGTCTATCATACTTGTTATTCAACATTGTTGGTAACGAGATTAGTCCCATCGCAATTACAGTTGCTCCAACTATCCCGGTCGTTGCTGCTAATAGAGCCCCAACAAATATAACAGAAATTCCCAAACCACCAGGAATTGGTCCAAACAATTGGCCCATTGTTATTAATAAGTCTTCGGCAATTTTTGATTTTTGAAGCATAATTCCCATAAAAATAAATAAAGGAATTGCTATCAAAGTATCTGTTTCTACATCCCAGTAATTACTCCTAAAATTTGTAATACCAGCAACGAGCCATTCTATAGGTCCATCTACAGCAAAAAAGGCACTGGAGTCTCCCTCGAATATGTAGCCAAAAAATGCAGCTAAACCAATTGCAATTATAGCTGAACCAGGTAATGCAAAAGCAACAGGGTAACCCGATGCAAGAGCAACTATCATTATCGCAACTAGAACAGCTAAAAAGAATGTTTCCATAATTTAATTTTTGACACCTTTTAAAATTTTGTGACTACTTTCCATAAAATAGCTAGTAAATTGAATTAACATCGTAACAGCAAAAACAGCTAGATAAACAGCCATCAAATATAAAAGATAGAGACCATTAGATCCTTGTTGCGTAACTTCAAAAGCTACAACAGGACCATTTATAATGCTGGCTTTTCCGTTTAGACCTAAAAATATAACTATTAATGTAAGTGGTACTCCTAGAACTGCCGATCCAACCATATTTGTCCATGCCTTCTTTTTTTCACTAAAAGAAGAATAGAGTACATCAACTCTTACGTGCCCTTCATGAATTAATGCGTATGCACTAGCAAATAAATAAAGTGCAGCATACCAAAATCTAACTAGATCGCCTTGAAATGCTTGTTCGTATGAAAATATAAATCTTGATAATACAATTACGAATTCACTTACTACAACCAATACTGCTAGCCAAATAAAACCAACTGATTTTGTAAAATATCCAATCACGAAAGAAATTAATATTATTGGAAAGTGAATATAAGTAATTCTTACAGGGGCTTTAACCATCAATGCTTTTACTTCAGGACTGAAGATTGCTTCCCACAATCTTTCAACAACCATAAAAGATATAACAAAGTCAGCTACGCCAACTAAAAATACTGCCCAAAATGATGATCTAACAAGATATGCTGAAAATCTTGATAAAATTTTTGAATCTTGCTCCAAAGTTTGGCTATATGTTTTAAAAACATAAAAAACGACTGCAGCAATACAAATCAAATACAATCCAATTTGCATATAACCATAATTTAAATCAGATCCCTCTAAAGCTTTTTTCTTATATCCAAACATCTCATGATGTGAAAAAATTTTTTTTATTCCTGGCCAATCACTCCAAACTGTTAAAACATTATTAATAAGAAATGCTAAAGTAAAAGCTAAAACTGAATAACTGATTATTCTAAGATATAGAGAAAGATTTGAATTTTTTGTCACCATAGTATTTTAAAATACCTAAGTAATACTCGATTTTGTTTAAAAAAAAAGGGCCCAATTAAGGGCCCTTTAATAACTAAATTTAGTTAGATTACATTCCTAATGCTCTGTTTCTTTGAGAAATGTAAGGTGAGTCAGACAAGTTGGTCCAAGAACCAATGTCTTTTCTAGCCTGTAAGAAACTAGAGTGGATTCTCTCAGCGAGACCACTGCTTGCTCTTGTTTCCTCAAATACTTCATTAGCAGCTTTAGCAAAACCATCATAAACTTTGTCGCTAAACTTCTCTAGTTTAACACCATGATCGTTTATTAATCTTGCAAGCGCAGCACCATTTTTAGCGTTGTACTCTGACATCATAACGTCATTTTCCATCGCAGCTGCAGCTTCAATTAATAGCTGATCTGATTTTGATAAGCTTGTAAACCAAGATTTGTTAGTACCACATGCTAACATAGATCCTGGCTCGTGCATTCCAGGATAGTAGTAGTATTTAGCAGCTTCTTGGAATTTCATAGCTTCATCATTCCATGGACCTACCCACTCTGTTGCATCAATTGCACCAGAAACAAGGTTTTCGTAAATTTGTCCACCAGGAAGTGAAACTGGAGATCCTCCAAGTTTACCGATAACTTGTCCACCTAATCCAGGCATACGCATTTTAAGACCTTTGAAGTCATTAGGGCTTCTAATTTTCTTGTTAAACCATCCACCCATTTGAACTCCTGTGCTTCCACACATAAAGTTTTTTAGACCAAATTTGTCTGATAGTTCATCCCATAATTGTTGACCACCAGCAAATCTAATCCATGCGTTCATTTCAGTGTAAGTGAAACCGAAAGGCACAGCTGTAAAATAACCCCAAGCTGGATCTTTTTTAACCCAGTAGTAGTCAGCAGCGTGATACATTTGCGAGTTACCTGAAGCAACTTCATCAAATGAGTCAAACGCTTTAACCCTTTCGTTTGCTGCATAGTAAGTGACTTGAATTCTTCCATCACTCATGTCTGTAATTCTTTGAGCAAATCTTTGCGCACCAGTTCCTAAACCTGGGAAATCTCTTCCCCATGTAGCTACCATAGAAGCTTCAATTCTTTCTTTGGCAACGGCTGGAGCAGCTAAAGATGATGCAGCTACAGCAGCAACACCAGTCGCAGCAGCAGCCTTAAAGAATTTACGTCTTGAAGGAGTTTTACCCTTCAATAGTTTTTTTTCTTTAATCATTATTTCTCCTCTTTAAGTTAATTAACTGTTGCATTTAAAGCATATATGTTTCTTAGAGTCATTTTAAAAAAGTGAAGATTTTTCACTTAATTACAATCTATGATTGTAAATGTTTATGAATTATCTTTAATTATTGAATATTTTGGCATGGTTTAACATGCTTAGATCTTCAAATTGTTTGCCTATTATTTGCACTCCTAAAGGCAAATTTTTTTCACCTTTCAAAATTGGCAGTGAAATACAGGGCACATGTGCAAGAGACCAAATCTTGTTAAATTCCGGACTCCCAGTTGTCTTAAATCCTTTGTCAGCAATTCCACAACTACTTGGCGTTATAATTGCATCAAACCTTTCAAATATATTATCTAAGTTTTTTGAATATGTTCTCATCGCATCTAAAGCTAAAGCATAATCTTTTGCCGAATGTTTTAGTCCATTAATAATTGCTTTCTTAATTTCTATAGAAAGTTTTCCTTTTGAAGTTTTGTAATAATTATGGAAATTTTGAGCCATCTCTGTCTCATATATAATTGTATGACAATCAATCATATCTTCAAAATATTTGGGAGCAGTCTCAACTTTTAACATTTTTTTATTATTTAAAATAAATTTATTAAATGATTTTTTGGAAATACTATCAACATTTCTCCAACGTTTGGTTCTATAAAAAACAAATTTTGATTTTTTTATTTTAATTTTTTTATTAAGAAAATTAACACTTGTTGTTGCTACATCTGCATTGTCTCTAGCAAACAAAACTTTCGATAAAAGTTCTACATCACTAATTGTTTTTCCAAATACTCCGACTTGATCTAAATTATATGATGTTTGTAAAATACCATTTCTAGAAATTAATCCATAGGTAGGTTTATAACCAACAACTCCACAATAAGAGGCTGGCCTAATCACAGATCCGCCCGTTTGAGTTCCAATTGATAATGGTGCCATATCGGATGCAATGACAGCTGCAGAACCACTAGATGAACCTCCTGGTGTTCTTGAATAATCATGTGGGTTTTTAGTTTTTGATGGCGATAAGAAAGCTAATTCACAAGTTACGGTTTTACCCATAATTATTGCTCCAGCCTTTTTTAAGAGCTCAACAATTTTAGCATCTAGGTTACTCTTTTTTTTTAATTTTATTCTTGCGCCATATTTTGTTGGCATTTCAGATGTTGAGATAATATCTTTAAGTGCTACTGGTAGACCATGCAAAACCCCTAAAGATTTTAATTTTTTTCTCTGATTGTCAGATTTTTTTGCATCACTTAGGAGTTTTTTTTCATTAAAATACTCCCAAGCTTGAATATTCTTATCGTATTTTTTTTTTTGATTTATATATGCTTTACAAAGTTCAACGGAAGTTAATTGTTTATTTTTAAGTTTTTTTAAAAGTTGTTGTGCTGATAAATTTAGGAGTTTCATTTATCCCTTAAACTAATTTTTCATCAGAATAAACGCAACATTTCTCTGGTGGAAAATATAAATTTAATTCTCCATCTGGAATGGGTTTTTCTCTTTCTACTTTTGACTTAATCACCAAATCACCCATTTTTCCTGTAAGGAGCTTGAAATTACCAAAGTCCTCAACTCTTGTGAGTTTAATTTTAACTGTATTACTTTTTTCTTTTTCAGCCAATTCTATGAACTCAGATCTAATTCCCAGTTTAACATTTTTATCTTTCAAATTTCCTAAATTTGAATTTGTCCTAATAGTGGTATCATTAATTTTTACTTCATGATCAGAGGATACAGTTGAATGAAAAATATTCATCGCAGGAGAGCCAATAAAATAACCGACAAAAGTTGTTTTAGGTTTTTCAAATAAATCTTTTGGCAATCCAACTTGCACGATTTCACCTTGATCCATAACAATTATATTTTCTGCAAAAGTCATAGCTTCGTTTTGATCATGAGTTACATAAACCAATGTTGTTTTATATTGTTCATTGATTTCTTTTAAATTTCTTCGAAGTCTAAATTTTAAATCTGGGTCTATAACCGTAAGAGGTTCGTCCATTAAAACAGCTGCAACGTCTTCTCGAACTAAACCTCTGCCTAAAGAGATAAGTTGTTTTTGATCAGCCGTTAATTTTCTTGCTGGTGAGTTTAAAAATGAAGATAAATTTAAAGTATCTGAAACTGCTTTTACTCTTTCTTCAATTTTTTCTTTTGTAAATTCCCTACATCTTAGTGGGAACGCTAAATTATCATAAACTGTCATTGTATTGTAAATTACTGGGAATTGGAAAACCTGGGCAATATTTCTATCTTCTGTTTTTAAATCGGTTACAGGTGTTTCATCGAATAATATTTCACCTTTTGATGGCCTCACTAGTCCAGAAACAATGTTTAACATTGTAGTTTTTCCACAACCAGAAGGTCCCAAAATTGCATACCGCTTGCCATTTTCCCAAGTCATTGAAAACGGATTAAGAGCATATGTTGGTTTTGGATCTAGAGGATTATAAGTATGAGAGATATTTGATAAATCAATTTTAGCCATTTGTTCCTCCATATGGCGATGAAACTAATTTTTCATCTTCTCCAAAAGCATAAAACTTATTTGCATTAAAATTTATTTTTACTTTCTCATGAATTTTAAAATTCATGACTTCCTCGATTAATGCAATTATTTTTGAATTTCCTCTTTTTAAGTGAAGCAATGTTTCTGAACCGCTAATCTCTGCTAATTCTATTTCGAATTCTTCACCATTTTCATCAAGTTTTATTTCTGAAGCTCTAATTCCAAAATTATAATCTTTATCTTCTAAATTTTTAAAATGATTTGGAATTTCTAAAGAAATATTCTCAAAGTTCAGATTTTTTGAGTTTTTTGAACCCTTCAGAACATTCATTGGTGGATCATTTGATATTTCTGCAACTTTTAAATTAGATGGATTTTCAAAAATCTCTTTAGCAGGCCCTTTTTGTAATACCTTCCCTTCATCTAAAACAATTACTTCTCCATTTAGTTCCATTACCTCTTGGGGATCTGTTGTTGAATAAATTAAAATTGTATCTTGGGATAGTCCTTCTGAAAAAATTCTTTTAAATTCTTCCCTTAACTGCTCTCTAAGTTTATAATCTAAATTAACTAACGGTTCGTCTAGCAACAAAATTTTTGCTTTTTTTGCGAGTGATCTTGCAAGTGCAACCCTTTGTTGCTGTCCGCCAGATAATTCCTGAATTTTTCTATTTTCAAATCCAACTAATCCGACAGTTTTTAGAGCTTCATCTACATCTTTTTTTATTTGCTCTGGACTTAATTTTCTTTGTTCTAATGGAAAAGTTATGTTTTCATAGACATTTAAATGAGGGTAATTAATAAATTGTTGATAGACCATAGCAACATTTCTTTCCCAAACTGGTATTTTAATAAAATCTTTTTCCTCAAAAGAAATTGAGCCTTGATCTGGATTTAATAGTCCTGCAATTGTTTTTAAAAGTGTCGTCTTGCCAGATAAAGTCCTGCCTAAAATGGTATACAAATTACCTTTTTTAAAATTAAATGAGACATCGTTTAAATGAAACTGCTCATCAGGTTTATAAGAAATTTTCTCTCCGATTAAATTCATTATTTTAATGCTCCTGATAAATTTCCTTTTGATAGATATCTCTCAACTATAAATGCAACAATTATTAATGGTGCAACTGAGACTAAAGCAGATGCCGAAAGGCTCCACCATGGTGTTATTGATGAATTAAGTGCAACAACTTTTACAGGTAACAATTGTACTTCAGTAAATGTCAAAATAAATGCAAAAAAGAAATCTATCCATCCAAAAATAATACAAAACATTCCTGCAACAATTAAACCAGGTATTGAATTTGGTAAAACAACTTTATAGAAAGCTTGATAAGGATTACACCCATCAATTAATGCAGTCTCATCTAATTCTTTTGGAACTCTATTAAAAAAATCTACCATAATCCAAACAGCAATTGGCATTAATAAAACGATATATACGACCACTAGACCTAATAAACTATCAAGCAATCCTATTGTGCTTAGAAAAATAAAGAAAGGAATTGATAATACAATTGGAGGCATGATTCTTTGTGAAATGAAGAAAAAAGTAATATCGTTGTTTCTTACAAATCCGGCTTTAAAAGTAAATCTTGATAGTGCATAAGCAGCAAGTGTTCCAAGAACAATACTTATTAAACTAGCAGTACAGGTTACAAAAATACTATTAAAATAAGGCTCAACAATATCTACTCCACCCTTCGCAGGAGATTTAACTAAAACTCTCCAACCCTCCAATGTTGGTTCGAAATCTAACCAAGGAATATAAGTTACTTTACTATTTACAGATTGGAAGTCTTTAAAAGATGTTGATACAGCCCACAGAAATGGCGCAACAACAAATACAGTCCAAAATGTAATAAAGAAATATTTAAGAAAAGTGTAAAGTTTGCTCATAGTTATTCTTTGATCATTAATTTGGTTAAAACTTTAGCTATTATTGTTAAACTGATAATCATTATAACAAGATAAGTGAAAGATAAGGTCGCTGCATAACCCATCTGAAATTCTCTTAATCCTTTAATATAAATATAAAAACTTGAGGTCTCAGTTGCAGTACCTGGTCCTCCCGAAGTCAAAACAAATACTGTATCCATTATTTTTGAAGCCTCGATAAGTCTTATTATTATTGCTCCAATTGATATGGGAGCCATCAAAGGAAAGGTTACATAAACAAATTTTCTAAATGGACTTGCTCCATCTATAGCAGCTGCCAAAAAGGGTTCTTTTGGAAGTGACAAAAGTCCAGCTAGCAATAGTAAAAACATAAATGGTGTCCATTGCCAAACCTCAACAATTATAACAGTAAACTTCGCAATAACCGGGTCACTCAACCATAAAATAGGTTTTACTCCTAATCCACCTAACAAATCGTTTACAGGACCTAGCGACTCATGAAAAAATGTTCTCCAAATTACTGTCATTATTACTGGAGTTGTCATCATTGGTACTAGAAAAATTACTCTAAAAAATCTTTTAAATTTTATTTCTCTCCAAACCATCATCGCTAGAGCAAATCCGATAACATATTGAAGAATAACTGTAGTAACCGATAAAAAACTTAGCCTAAAAAAAGACTCCCAAAACCTCGGATCATCAGTAAATAACCTTATATAATTCGTAATACCTATGAAGTTCATTTCTGGTGTATAACTATTCCATCCAGAAAGACTTAATCTAATAGTAAAAATAATTGGAAAGATTAAAATTCCAATAAGTACAAACAATCCTGGGAATAAAAAAACAAACTTGTGTTTAAAATTCATAATTTTTTTTTTGGATTATTTTAAAATGTGGCCGTTAAAAACGGCCACAAGTTTTACAAAATTATTGCTTATTATCTTCCATTGCTACACCAACAGCATAGGCTTTTCTTACGTTATCTTTTCCTACTCTGTTAAGTATATCTTCCCACTGTTTAGCAGCTTCGTCTAAAGCAGCTTGTGGAGATAATTGACCAGCTAATGCTTTTGCGGCAGCAGTAGCTAATGCAGCATTAAACTCAAAAGTTCCAGGAACTCTTAATGGAAATACTCTATTTTTACTTTGTTCCATTTGTGCAAGAGTATCAACATATGATTGAGCAATATCTTTATCCCAACCAATTTGTGTCCATACATCAACTTTAAAGTCATCATTTCTAAATGGGTTTACACCAAATCTACCAATTCCAATGTCTGCTTGGTGGTTAGCTTCGTTAGCAAAGAAACATAGGTAATCGAAAGCCATTTCTTTCTCTTTACTTTTCTTAGCTACTCCAACTGCCCATCCCCATACGAAGAAAGGAGCTTGGTTAAAGCCTTCATCCCAAGAGTTAGTTTTTCTATTCCAAACTTTCGTTGCTCCTGGTAACTGTGCAGCACCAACTTTATTGTTTATTGGACTATCTGGTTGCATAGCGGCAACAAATGCATCATCCCATGAAAAACTAAACAAAGTTTGTCCTCCACCAAATGATCCAATTTCATCACCTAAACCAAAATTTATTCCTCCTGGAGGAACATATTTAGTTGCCTCAACCCAGTCAGTTAAAGCTTCAACAAAACCTGGATTGTTAATTAGTGGTTTCATAGTTTCTAAATCAAAGAAAAAACCACCAGGTGTTTTAGGATTTTTTGAGTAAGCAGCAGATCTTGAATAGAAAGCAGCATACATTAGATCGTCTTTTTTCATTACTTCAGCAGATCCGTATTCTTTCTCGCCATCTCCATCCCAGTCCCAATTATTAAAGTAAGCTGCCATTTCTCCATACTCTTTCCAAGTTTGAGGAACTCTTAGTTCTTTACCAGTAGCTTCCTTATATTGTTTTTGGTACTCAGGATTATCAATTACATCTTTTCTATATTTTAGATAATGTCTGTCTCCATCAACCGGAAACTGATACATAACACCATCCCAAGATGCTACACCGATGTGAGACGGAGTAACGTCTTTCATTTGTTTCATCTCAACGTATTTCTTTGGAACTGGCTCTAAGTATCTTCTCCAATCGTTAATGAAGTTTGAAAATCCAAAAACGATGTCATATGGAGCTTGTCCAGCTTGAAATGGTACCATTGCTTTCGCATATAAGTCACCTGCTGGTGTATGAGTAACATCAACTTTTGCTCCAGTAAGTTTAGCGAACTGCTCAGCATGTAGAGCTGTTGGCTCTCCCATGACTGGTACAGCATGTGTATTAATCTTAAGCGTCTTGCCTTTATAGTTTTTCTTAGACATAGACTCGTAAGAACAATCACCAGGAATATCCCCGGTTGCTTTGATATGTGGAAACTGATCACTCCACTTATCAGCATACGCAACAGGACTAAATACCAACAAAGCTGATATTAGAGCGGTTACGCAAGTTTTTATTGTCTTCATCTTTTTTCCTCTCTTTGTTGTTAATTATGGAACTAACACTGCACGACCTTTAATCTTACCATCATTTAAATCATGTAGTGCTTTATTAGCTTCTTCAAGTTTGTATTCTTTCATTGAAAGTTTTACTAAACCTTTATCTGCTAGTTCCATTAATTCATATAATTCAGCCCATGTACCCACTAAGCTTCCAACTATACTTTTTTCTTGATCGATCATATCAATCGCCAAAACTCTTATTTCTTCTCCGTAACCTACAATATAGAAAGTCCCAGTTGCTTTGGTCATTTTAATTCCCATTGGCGTAGAACCTTTTTCACCAACAAAATCTATAACAGCCTCTGCACCTTTTCCTTTTGTAAGTTCTTTTACTTTTTCAATTTCATTACCATCTATTAAAACCCCATGGTCAGCTCCTAGTTCCATTGCATGTTCTAAAGGTGCTTTTGCTTTTTCAACAACAATAATATTTGCAGCACACATTGCTTTCATACATTGAATTGCTATATGTCCTAATCCACCAGCACCTATGATTACACAATTTTCACCTGGCAGAAGGTGTCTAGTAGCTTTTTTTACAACTCTGTAAGCAGTCAAACCTGCGTCTGAAAATGGCGCAACGTCTATTGGACCTAAAACTTTTGGAATTTTTATTAGATTTCTTACGCTAGTTTGAAGTAATTCTGAATATCCCCCGTGTTTTACATTCAAACCTGCAAAAATTGGATCTTCAGCATGCATATCGTTTCCTCTTCTACAATCTAAGCATGTTCCTCCTGTGCCAGAAACTTTAGGGTGTAAAATAACTGCATCACCTTTTTTAAATCCTGTAACATCTTTACCAACTTCCTCTATCCATCCAGCGTTCTCATGTCCCATTACCATCGGCAACAGATCGTTATTTTGATCTGTAATGTGCTTCCAAACTCCTTCAATTATATGCAAATCAGTTCTACAAACACCTGCAGCTCCAATTTTAACAATGACATCGCTTGCTTTCTCAATTTTAGGATTTGGTAACTCTTCACCTGTGACCCAAACATCTGCTTTCATTTCTGGGTCATACTTATGTAAAACCTGTGCTTTCATTATTTCCTCTCTAAATTTATTTTTTATAAATAAATTTTAAATTGAAATAAAAAATATGTCTAGAAAGTTAGAATAATTTTAATTACCAATTACAACTTCAGATTGTTAATTAACTTTGTTTTTGCAGTCGCCTGTTTTGAAAAACTCATCCATATTATCTATGGCCAGATTGGCCATTGCAGTTCTAGTTTCTTTAGTTGCGCTACCCAAATGAGGAAGAATAAAAGCACTTTTGTGTTTAAGATATCCTGGATTTAAATTTGGTTCATTTTTGTATACATCTAGCCCAACTGCATAAACTTTTCTTCTTTCCAAAGCATCTATTAAAGCTTCATCTTCAATAATATCTCCTCTTGCAACGTTGGTCACGACTGCACCTTTTGGTAATAGTTCTAGTGTATCTTTATTGATTAAATTTATTGTTTCTTTAGATGCAGGACAACATACCGAAAGGACATCAGAGACTTTCATCAAATCATTTAAGTTATCCTGGTAAGTTGCGCCTTGTTCTTTTTCTTCGCTTAATTTTGAACGATTGTGATAATGAATTATCATACCTAAAGATTTAGCTATTTTAGCTATTTTTTGACCAATTCTACCCATGCCAAGTATTCCAAGTCTAGTGCCCGTTAATTGTTTACCAATCAACATATCTGCTGACCAAACCCAGCCACCCTCTCTAGCTTTTTCAATTCCTTCAGATGCTCTTCTGCATGCACCTAATATCAACAAAACCCCAATTTCTGCAGTAGCATCAGTTAAAACATCTGGCGTGTTTGTTACTGCAATGCCTCTTTTCTTTGCAGCTTCTAAATCTATATTTCCAAAACCTACAGCAAAATTTGATATAATTTTAACACTATCAGGTAATTGATTAATTGTTTCTGCATCAAGCTTATCTGTTAGAGCTGATAAAATACCATCGCAGCCTGCACTCATCTCTATTAGCTTCTTTTGAGAGTAGAGTTCATCATTTAAATTAAAGTTAGCATCAAATAATTCTTTAGCTTTATCCTCACAAGATCTTAAAAGCCTTCTTGTGATTAAAATTTTTTTCATTTTATTTTGGATTAATTTAGATCAAAAACCTTACCAGGATTCATGATATTGTTTACATCGATACTTCTTTTAATAGCTTTCATCACTGGTAAATTATCTGGGTGCTCTCTTAATAAGTAATGTTTTTTTTGAAGACCAATTCCATGTTCTCCTGTAATTGTTCCCTCTAGCTCTAAAGCTTTATTAATTAGATCATCGCTGTATTGTCTAATTTTTTTTTGTTTTTCTTCATCGTCAGGATCATACAATATTATGGAGTGAAAATTTCCATCTCCAACATGACCAACCATCGGTGCAGTTAGACCTAACTTTTTAACTTCTTTTTCTGCCCACGAAATACACTCTACTAACTTTGAAATTGGTACACAAACATCTGTAGAGTAAACTTTCATATCATGTCCTAAAGCTTTTACTGAATAATAAACATCATGTCTTGCTTTCCAAAGTATTTTTTGTTCTTCCGGAGAAGATGCCCATTGAAAATCACTTCCACCATTATTTTTTGATAATTCTTCTACAATTTTAATAGACTCATTATTCGATAGCTCACTTCCATGAAATTCAAAGAATAAAGTTGGTGATGCTTTGATGTTTTCTAGCTTTGAATATTTAATGCTAATTTCCATTTGGTCTTTGTTTAACATTTCAATTCTTGCAATTGGAACACCGTACTGAATAACTTCTTGCGCTGTCTTTACTGCTGAGTCTAAATCTGGAAAATAGCAAACTGCACTCATTATGCTTTCAGGTATTGGTGATAGTCTTAATTGAACTTCTGTAATAATTCCTAATGTTCCCTCAGATCCAATAAACAAATTAGTTAAGTTATATCCCGCAGAAGTTTTTTTAGTTCTTGCACCAGTTTTAATTATATCTCCATTTGGTAAAACAACTGTTAAGCCAGAAATAACTGTTCTCATTGTTCCATATTTCACTGCCATTGTTCCTGAAGCTGAAGTAGATGCCATACCACCGAGTGCAGCATCCGCACCAGGATCTATTGGAAAAAATACTCCATCTTCTCTTAAATATTCATTTAATTGCTTTCTTGTTACATTTGCTTGCACTCTGCAGTCAAAATCCTCAGCATTTACACTTAAAACTTTATTCATTTTTTCTAAAGAAATCGTAATACCATTTTGATTTCCAACAACATGGCCTTCAAGAGATGTGCCGGTTCCAAATGGAACCACTGGAATTTTATGCTCGTTACAAATTTTTAGAATTTTTGAAACTTCTTCATTAGTTTCTGGAAATACAACTGCCTTTGATAATATTGGGTTATAGGTATCTTCCCCTCTTGCATAATTTGCACGAGTAGACTCTGAGGTAGAAAATCTTCCGTTAAATATCTTTTTTAATTCTGCTTGGACGGTTTCGTTCATTCTTTAATAATACAAAAATATTGATTAAAAATACAGTTTATTTAGAAAGCATCTTGCCTATATTTTCTAAGGCTTGCATTATATTATCTCTAGATGCGGCAAAACTAAATCTAACGTAATCATTACAAGTTTTACCAAACGCAGTGCCAGGAACAATCGCAACTCCAGCTTCATGCATAGCTTTTTTGCAAAACTCAGATCCATTCATGCCTGTCCCTTTTATATTCGGAAAAGCATAGAAAGCTCCTCCCGGCAAACTACACTCAACTCCTGGTAAATCATTTAATCCTTTGTGAATTAAATTTCTTCTTAATGTAAATTTATCTAACATATCTTTAATAGAATCTTCTGGACCATCTAATGCAGCTATACCAGCATATTGGGCTGCTGCATTTACACATGATACACTATTAATCAAAAGTTTGTTTACATGTTCAACCAAATGCTCTGGCCAGTAACTCCAACCAAGTCTCCATCCAGTCATAGAATATGCTTTACTCCAACCCTCAAGAACAATTAATCTATCTCTTAGGTTAGGATAATTAAAGAAAGTCGGCATTTCTTTATAATCAAAAATTTGTCTACTATAAATTTCATCACTTAAAATTGTGACCTGCGGATGTTTTTCTAATTCTTTTGCTAAGTAGTCAATTGCAGGTTTTTCAACAAAGCTTCCAGTTGGGTTGTTTGGATTTATTAGAATTAAAAGTCTAGTTTTGTCAGTTATTAAAGACAGAATTTTGTCTGGATCAAATTTTAAATCTTTATCTTCAGTTAAATCATATGGAACAGCTTTTGCTCCAGAATAATTAATCATTGACTCATAAATTGGAAAAGCTGGAGTTGGATGAATTATTTCAACACCTGGTTCACCATAACAAGTAATTGCATAATACATTGTAGGTTTACCACCTGGCATTATTAAAACTCTATTTGGATCAATATCAGCATTGTAAAGTCTCTTGACCCATCTTGCGACAGCTTCTCGACATTCTGGAATTCCATTTGATAAAACATAACCATGATGACCGTCATCTAGAGCTTTTTTTGCAGCTTCAACAACATGTTTTGGAGTTTTAAAGTCAGGTTGTCCTAGACCTAAATGGATCATAGGTTTGCCTTGTGCTTCTAATTTTTTTGCTTCTGCTAGAACAGAAAATGCACTTTCAGTTCCTAAACGATCTAATGCTTTTGCTAATTCAATCATAATTTTTCGTCGACAAACTAACTGAAAAGCAACTTCATGTCTATTTATTTAAAGTGAAAATAATAATAAAAATTATTTATAAAAAATATTTAATTTCGGTAAATTATCTTTGATCTATCTAACTCTTTTACACTTTTGCAGCCCATAAGGATCATATTTCTTCTAATTTCATCGTGCATATTTTGAAGCAGCCTCTCTACTCCTTGCTGACCACCTGCTCCTAAACTGAACAAAAAAGCTTTACCAAAACTACAAGCAGTAGCACCTGCAGCTAAGGCCTTGAGAACATGAGTTCCCCGTCTAACACCTCCATCTAAAATTATCTCAAGTTTATCACCCACAGCATCTGAAATAGCCTTTAGTTGATCAAAAGGAGTTCTAGATCCATCAAGTTGTCTTCCTCCATGATTTGATATTATTATTGCTGTACAACCAATATCAACTGCTCTCTTTGCATCCTCTACAGACATTACACCCTTCAAGGCAAAAGGTCCGTCCCACTTTTTTATACAGTATTCTGCATCTTCCCAATTCATTTGTGGATCATACTGTTCATTAACATAATCTATTACGGATTTTGTAATGTTAGTTCCTTTATCAGTTTTGTGTTTAATATTTGCAAGTTCAAATTTTTTGTTTGTAAAATATCTAAATAACCATCCAGGTCTCATCGCGAAATTCATTATACTTTCTAATGTGAATTTAGGAGGAGTTGTAAAACCAGTTCTGTGATCTCTTTCTCTATTTCCTGCAACTAAAGTATCAACAGTCAAGCATAAACCATCAAAGTTTGCTCTTTTACACCTATCAATCAAATCATCAGTAAATGATTTATCTTTATGGATATAAAGTTGAAATAATTTTGGTCCACTTGATATGTTAGCAATTTCTTCAATCGAAAATGATGCCATTGTCGACATACTATACATAGTACCAAATTTTTCAGCAGCTCGCGCTGAAGCTTTGTCTCCGTCAGGATGATATAAACTTTGCATAGCTGTAGGTGATAAAAAAATTGGCATATCTATTTTTCTACCAAAAACTGTGGTTGATAAATCTGGTTCTCCTACGCTTCTAAGAATATTAGGGATTAAGTCACAATCATCAAATGAATTTGTATTTCTTTTTAAAGTGGTTTCATCATCTGCACCACCATCAATGTAATGAAAAATTGGAGCTGGAAGTTTTTTTTTGGCTAGCTTTCTAAAATCTTCAAAATTATAACAATTCTTTAAGCTCATGCATTTCGGAATCTTAAATTATTTCGATTAAGATCACTGATCTTTGTGCAGCCCATTAATTTCATGTCTCTTACTAATTCAGTTTTATATAAGTTAAGTGCTCTCTCAACACCTTCTTGACCTGCTGCAGCTAAAGCATAAAGATATAATCTTCCACCAGCACATGCTTTTGCACCCATAGATAAAGCTTTTAACATATGAGTTCCTCTTTGAAATCCACCTTCACAAATAACATCTAACTTATCACCAACTGCATCAACAATTTCGGCTAATTGATCGAAAGGTGATCTAGATCCATCAAGTTGTCTTCCTCCATGATTTGATACCATTATACCAGTGCATCCAATATCAACTGCTCTTTTAGCATCTTCAACACTCATAACTCCCTTAAGCGCAAAATGGCCACCCCACTGAGAGCACAATTTTTCGGCGTCGTCCCAGTTCATAGATTGATCCAACATAGTAGAAAAATAATTACCAATTGAAGTGTTTGTGTCAGTGCCTTCTTTAACAAAATCTTGAAGATGCGGTAGTTCAAATTTTCCTTTGGTTAAATAATTTATTCCCCACATTGGTTTTGTGGCAAAACTAAACAAACTCGAAAGTGTTAATTTTGGAGGTGATGTAAATCCAGTTCTTAAATCTCTTTCACGATTTCCTCCTGTTATCGTATCAACAGTTAAAGCCATCACATCAAATTTTGCTGCTTTTGCTCTCTCTAAACAAGAGTCATTTAATCCTCTGTCTTTATGGAAATAAAATTGAAACATTTTTGGTGTGTCTATTAAAGATGAAATTTCTTCAACACTAACTGTAGCTAATGCTGAAACACCAAACATTGTGTTAAACTTCTTTGCAGCTTTTCCAACCGCTCTTTCTCCTTCGTAGTGGAATAGCCTTTGCAGAGCTGTTGGAGAACAATAAAAAGGTAAATCTAGTTTTTTTCCAAAAATAGTTGTCGATAAGTCGACATTTTCAACACCTCTTAAAACATTTGGAACTAAGTCGACGTCGTTAAACGCACTACTGTTTCTTGCGTAAGTTATTTCATCATCAGCCGCTCCATCTATATAATGAAATATTGGAGACGGCAGCTTTTGTTTTGCTAACTTTCTAAAGTCGTAAAAATTATGACAATCTTTTAATCTCATAACTATAATTATAAATTAGTTTATATTACTCTTAAATCCGACAAAAATTGAGTCAGATCCTGGATTTTTACTTCCTATGTCTGCGTTTGAAATATGATTTAATGTAACACCAAAAATAAGATTGCTAGATATTGCAAAGTTAAACTCTATCTCACTTTTGAACTCCAGTGGAGAACCCATATCTTTTCCTTGATCAAATTCGCTATATAAACCAACACTAAAACTTGGTACAATAAAAAAACCATTGCTTGCGTTAAACTTCTTTTGAAATCCAGTTGAAAGATAAAAAGCATATTCATCTCTATTTTTTAAATTACTTTCATTATCTAGGGTGAAAGACTCATCTGAATCATATGATACCATCAAATCGTAAACTTGGGTTAGATCTCCAAGAAAATTAACATTAATTGTATTATCGGTTATTTTTTTCCTGTTAATAGCCAGCATATCTGTTTCGTGCTTATGATCAAAAACCCCAATTTTATAATATATACCTGAATTATTATAAGTTTGTTCGCTATAACTATAAGAAGTAGTAATAATTATTATTATTAAAAATTTAATAAATAATTTCATAAAATTTTCTTACTTTATAGATAGTTTTCTAATAATTAAAAGACCACCAAAAACAAACAAAATCAAAGGTATTAACCAGAGTAAAAAAGTATTTTGGTTTAAATCTGGTTCATAAACAATCCATTCTCCATATTTATTTTTTAAATAATCATATATTTCCTCTTCTTCTTTACCTTCATCAATCTTATTTTTTACAACAAGCTTCATACTTAAAGCAAAATCAGATTGAGAATCATAAACAGATTGACCTTGGCATATCAAACACCTCAAGTTTTTTGTAATTTGATCTACTTTAGTATTTATTTCATTAGCATAGGAAAAATTAAAACAAAAATATAGTAAGAATACTAACTTTATAATTTTAGGCATTTTTTTTTAACAAATTTTTTATTTCTATTAAATTTTCGCTTGTCAATGGACCAATATACTTTTTTATTATCTCATTTGTTTTACCACTTATAATAAAAGTTTCAGGAACACCAATAGCTCCAAATTCTATTGATTTTGTTCCATCGTTATCAGTAATAACTTCTGAATAAGGATTTCCAAGTAAGCTTAAAAAATTTTTCGCATTTTTTGGACTGTCTTTATAGTTAATTCCAATTATATTTATGTTCATATCTTTTAATTTCATTAAAAACTGATGCTCTTCTCTACATGGTGCACACCAAGATGCCCAAATATTTACTACAGAAGGACTATTTTTATCAAATAAGTCTGAAATATTAATTATTTCATCAGAAAATAGTTTTTTTGCATTAAGTGAAAAATCTATTTTACTTTTTAATTTCTCGTTAGAGTAATCTTTCGATACGTTCAATCCCTTAAGCAAGATTATAAAAATTATTATTAATGTTAGTAGTAATCCTAAAAATTTAATATTTTTGCTCATTTTTTCTAATGACACTTAATAAACCACCAAAACCAATAAATATAGTTGAGATCCATATCCAAATCATTAAGGGTTTATATTGATATCTTACATTATAATAACCATCGTCTTTTAAAATATTAAATACTAAAAAATTATCTGAAAATAATGTTGTCTTAATATCCGCTTCACTCGTAATAGTTAAAGGCTGTTGGTAAATTCTAACTTCTGGGTATAAAGCAAAAGAGGAATTTTTATTTGTAACTTCAAAACTAGCTTTAAGAGATTTATAATTGTCCTCATCTGTAACATTAACTTCTTTTAATTTTACAACTTTTTCATTGAATATTCTTTCATCTCCTACTTTCATATTTGAATTGAATTCATTAGAAAAAAGGCCATTCAATAAGATACTAGTAATTAATAAACTAAAACCAAAATGTGAAATTTTTTGGCTAATCGAGGATTTACTAACAAAAAAATCCTTAATTGTTACTAATAAAAGATAGATGCTCAAAACTATCAGAGGAATAGACAACAGAAACGAATTTTCGGTTTTTGTTAAAATGACATATGAAATAAGTAGTGAAACTAAAAAAATAATTAAAATATTATAGTTAAACTTTTTTAATTTATCTTTAATCCATTTCAAACTTGGGCCAAAGCTCATGAATATTAAAAAAGGAATTAAGAAGGGTATTAAAAGATTATGATAAAAAGGTGGACCAACAGAAATTTTTGAACCATTTAAAACTTCAAGAAAAATTGGATAAATTGTACCAACAAGAACAACAGATAAAAAAAACATCATAAACCAGTTATTCACTAATATTGCAGTCTCTTTACTTAAAATAAAATTCTCTTTGGCTGTGTTTGATATTTTATTCTGATTAAAAAAGAAAATTAATATAGACATCAAAATTAGGATAAAGAGAAAACTTAATATATATAGCCCTCTTGATGGATCGTTTGCAAAAGTGTGAATTGAATTTAAAATTCCAGACCTAACAAGAAAAGTGCCACTCATACTCAGTGAGAAAGTTGTAATTGACAAAATAATAGTCCACTCTTTAAACGAATTTCTTTTCTGTAATACAATTACAGTATGCAGTAGCGCTGTTAAGCAAAACCATGGCATTAATGAAACATTTTCTACAGGATCCCAAAACCAAAAACCTCCCCAGCCCAGCTCATAATATGCCCATATAGATCCAAGCAAAATACCAATTGTTAAAAATACCCAAGATACCAAAACCCATTTTTTAATATGCCTTGCCCACTTATCTCCAATATTTCCGCTAATCATTGAGGCAAGTGAAGCTGAAAAGATAATAGATGTTCCAACATAACCTAAATATAAAATTGGAGGATGAATAGCTAAAGCAGGGTCTTGTAAAATGGGGTTCAAACCTAATCCCTCGCTAGGAATTGGATATAGTATTTTGAATGGGTTGGAAGTTAATAAAATAAAAACTAGAAAACCTGAAATAATAATTTGTTGAAATAGTATCGTTAAAAGTTTGTATTTAGTATCTTGTGATCTTGAATTTAATAAAAAAATAAATAGAAAAATTGAAAGAACTAATAACCACAATAATAAACTTCCCTCGTGATTTCCCCATGTACCTGATACTTTATAAAATAAAGGTTTTAAAGTATGAGAATTGTTGAAAACAGTTTCATTACTAAAATCTGAAATTACAAAAGCTGCAACTAGACTAAAAAAACTTACCGTAATCATTATAGTTTGTATTGAAGTAATTAAAATAAAGTTTTTATTTAAATATTTATTTTCTGAATTTGCATCCAAGTATGACTTAAAAATTAAATAAACAGATGCTATTAAAGCAACATATAAAGAATAATTTCCTAAATAATTAAACATACAAATTAATTGTTTTTCATAGCTTCGCTGACTTCAGGAGGCATATAATTTTCATCATGTTTTGCTAAAATCTTGTCAGCATTTAGAAAACTTTTATCCTTTAAGAAACCTTCAGCAACTACACCCTTGCCCTCTTCAAACAGATTAGGTACAGATCCATTAAAGTTGACTAATAATTCATTTTTGAAATCCGTAATTACGAAAAAAATTTCTTTATCGTTTATTTTAATAGAATTTTTTTTCACCATTCCACCAACTCTAATTTTTTGAGCATTTTTGATTTCATTAAGGTTTTTAATGTCTGTTGGAGACTTAAAATATACTACGTTTTCCTCAAGAGATTTAACCACCAAAAAAATTGTAAGAACTAATGAAATTAAAATTAAAAAAATAAAAAGGGCTCTAAATTTAACTTTTTTTCCGTACATGTGAATTTTAGTTAAACTTTAGATGTGGAAGTGTTTGCTAATATCTCTCTGTACGTTTTTTGCTTAGCTACTGATGCAAGTTTCTTTTCATCTAGTGATTTATAATTTTCCTCAAATTTCTTTTTCTCTTTAATTAAATTTAATTTTACTACCGCGTACAAGAAGCTAAAAGAAAATAGAGTAAATATAAATGATGACCAAACATATACACCGTATCCATTCATATTTAGTAGTTCACTAATCATAATCTATTAAGACCTTTATTTTTAATCTTTAACAGTTCTGTATTATATTTCATTAAAAATATCAAAAGTGAAAATAGAGCAAATGCCGCAGTCATTATAGCTAATGGTGTCAACATTGAAGAATGAATTGTTGTTTCTTCCAAAATTTTTACTGACGCAGGTTGGTGTAAAGTATTCCACCATTCTACTGAAAATTTTATAACTGGAATATTTATAAGACCAATAATTGCTATTATTGAGCTAATTTTTTCTGCTTTACTAGTGTCTGTCGTAATCTTCCAAGAAGTAATGAACAATAAATAAAAAATTGAAAGTAAGAGCATTGAAGTTATTCTTGCATCCCAAGCCCACCAAGTTCCCCAGGTTGGTTTTCCCCAAATTGATCCTGTAACTAAAGCTATTATGCTAAAAACAAAACCAGAAGGTGCTAAACTTTTTGTTATTAAAGAGAAATTTTTATTTTTAAAAACAAAAACTCCAAAAGAAAGAATGGAAATAAATGAAAATATTCCGAGTGATATCCAAGCTGATGGAACATGGACATACATAATCCTAACTGAGTCACTCTGCTTATAATCCTCAGGAGAAAGAACTAAAGCTTCAACTAATCCAAGTAACAATACAATTATAAATAGCGCAAATACAAACTTTTGTATTTTATTAATTATCTTTAAAGTATTATTTGGATTGAAATAATTAATCATAATTTTTTATAGCACATAAATTTTAGATTAAAATTGTTCAAAATTTTCTGACCAAGAATACAGAGGGAGATAGAGGAAAAACAGTACTCTTGATCAGAATTAAATATTTTATAACAAACAGATATGACAGAGATTTGGGACAATTGTGTTTAAATATTGGCTATTAGTTAATTTGAAGGCTTGAAGTAGCTTGATCCACGCTTACCTGAAAAAATTTCGTTAATTAGAGGGTGTTTTATAGGCTCTTCAGAGTCATCAAATAATAGATTTTGCTCAGACACATAAGCCTCGTAAGTAATTTCGTCATTCTCTGCTAGTAAATGATAAAATGGCTGATCCTTTCTAGGTCTCACGTTTTTTGGAATCGATTGATACCACTCCTCTGAGTTATTAAATTCAAAGTCGACATCGTAAATCACACCTCTAAAATCGAAGTGTCTATGCTTTACAACGTCTCCAATTGAAAATTTAGCTTTTTGAGTACTCACGATATTAAATATGGATATTTGATGAAAAAAATCAATAAAAAAAATATAAATGTTTTATTAATCTGTTAATATGTAGCAGTGAATAAGTCACTTCTAAAATTCATTACAGACGTTGGGCCTTTAGCTATTTTTTTCTTCTTTTATTATAACAGTGATAAAAATTTAAAAGTTGCAATACCACCTCTAATTGTCGCAACAATAATTTCTGTTCTCTTGGTTTGGATACTGGAAAAAAAAGTTCCGATGGTTCCTTTGTTAGGAGGAATTTTAATTACTCTATTTGGAGGTTTAACAATTTATTTTGATAATCCAATTTTTATTTATATGAAACCCACTATTATAAATATTTTATTTGCCTTAGCTTTATTCTTTGGAAAATACTTCACCAATGAACCAGTTTTAAAATTAATACTTGGAAAAACACTGCCAATGTCTGATGAAGGTTGGAAAATTTTGAATAACAGATGGACTTATTTTTTTATTTTTTTAGCTATATTAAATGAAATTGTTTGGAGAACTCAAACAGAAGAATTTTGGGTTAACTTTAAAGTTTGGGGAATGCTACCAATTACATTCATCTTTACAGCATCACAAGTTGGGTTGATTAATAAACACAAATTAAATGAGTAATTTAAAATTAGTAATAAATAATTCAAATAAAGAACAAAACCAAAGGTATTTTTTTGAAAAAAAAGAACTAAAAATTATATTAGACCTATATGCTAAAATGGTATCTGAAGGATCTTGGAAAGACTATGGCCTCTCAATATCAAGTAAAAGAGTGAGTTTTAGTATTTTTAAAAATGCAGCAGAAAAAGCTATCTACAACATTAGTAAAAATTTTAAACCTTCTAATAAGAATTTGAAATATTTAATAACTGATAGAAATGGTAAAATTTTAAATAATGCTTATGATTTAGAAATACTTCTAAAAAAAACAAATTGGAAAAAACTATAGTTTTTGATTATCTTCTTTGACCAAACAATCTTAAAAGCATTATAAATAAATTTATAAAATCTAAGTATAATGTTAAAGCTCCCATAACAGCTTTCTTGCCGATTACTTCACCTGAATCTGATGCTGCGTACATGTTCTTAATTTTTTGTGTATCGTATGCAGTTAATCCAACAAATATAAGAACCCCAATGATTGAAATAGCAAAGTACATCATTGACGATTTTAAGAAAATATTTACTAAAGACGCGATTATAATACCGATCAAACCCATCATTAAGAATGATCCAAATTTTGTGAGGTCTCTTTTAGTTGTGTAACCATATATACTCATAGCTCCAAATGTTGCTGAAGATATGAAAAATACTCTCGTCACACTAAGTCCTGTGTAAACTAATAAAATTGATGATAGTGATAAACCCATCAAGGCTGCAAAAATCCAAAAAGTAGTTTGAGCTTTTGAAGAACTCATTTTATTTATCCCAAAACTCATATAAAAAACAATTCCGAGAGGAGCTAACATAACCACCCATTTCAATCCTGATAGATAAATTGCATTTCCGAACTCAGTTAAAGCAACTATTGATCCACTTGCATCTGTAACTACTGACATTTTAAAAGATAACAATGCAATGATTCCCGTTAGCAAAACTCCAGTTGCCATGTAGTTGTAAACTTTAAGCATGTAGGCTCTAAGGCCTTCATCCATCACAACAGCTTTTTTTGCTGTCGTTGATCTATTTAGAATATTGTCTCTATTGAATTCCATAATTAAATATATAGTAATAAATTTTAAATTTTTCAAGCAGTCAAAATATAGGTAACAAATACTTAATATTTAATGAATTATAAAAAATTAGGAACAACTGATATAGATATTAGCACAATTTGTCTCGGCACCATGACTTGGGGTGAACAAAATAGCCAAGAAGAGGCCTTCGAACAAATGGATTTCTCACTAGAAAATGGGGTTAATTTTTGGGATACAGCGGAACTTTATGCGGTACCTCCTAAAGCTGAAACTTTTGGTCATACAGAGACGATCATTGGAAATTGGTTTGAAAAAACAAAAAAAAGAAAAGATGTGATACTTGCAACTAAAGTTTGTGGCCCTGCAAGAGATTATATTAGAAATGGTGAAAATAGTTTTGTAGGGAAGAATCTCGAAACTGCACTTCATAACAGTCTTAAAAGACTTAAAACTGATTATATAGATTTATATCAGCTTCATTGGCCAGAAAGAAATGTAAACAATTTTGGGAGACTTGGTTATGTGCATAAAGAAAATGAATGGAATAAATTCGAAGACGTGTTGGTTGAATTACAAAAGTATATTGAGCAAGGTAAAATTAGACATGTAGGTTTGTCTAATGAAACTCCTTGGGGTGTTATGAATTATCTCAAACTCTCAAAAGAAAAGAGTTTGCCAAGAATGATGTCCATACAAAATCCCTATAGTTTATTAAATAGGTCATATGAAGTTGGATTAGCTGAGGTGTCTATAAGAGAAAATATTGGCTGTTTATCTTATTCTCCTTTAGCCAGTGGTTTTTTAAGTGGTAAATATAGAAATAAGCAATTTCCAAAAGGATCTCGGATGGAAAGAGATTGGGATTTTTGGACAAGATATCGAAAACCAAATACTAACGAAGCTGTTGATGAGTATTTTAATATTAGTGAAAAATACAACATTGATATGAGTCAAATGTGTATTAAATTTTGTGAGATACAGGATTTCATGTCTAGCGTTATTATTGGTGCAACAACAATGGAGCAGTTGAAAACAAATATAGAAAGTGTAAAAGTGAATCTTGATAAAGAAATAATTAATGAAATTAATGAAATTCAAAAAAAATATCCAAATCCATGTCCATAATTTTTAAAATAATTTTTTTTATTCTCTTTTTGGGATCAACTTCTTATTCAGAAGAATTAAATAAAATAGGAACATTTAAAGACTGGGATGCAATTGTTGTTACTAATGGGGATAGTAAAGTATGTTTTGCTCAATCTAAACCTGTTCTTCAATCTCCTAAAAAAAATGATAGAGATGCAAGATTATTTGTAACTTTTAGACCATCAGAAAAAATTAAAGACGAAGTAAGCACAACCTCAGGCTATGAGTACAACAGTCAAAATTCAATTACAGCTAGCTCTGGCAAATCAAAATATAAATTTGATATAGCTCAGGATAATTTTGCATGGATTTCAAGTAATAAAATTGAAAAAAAAGTTGTTAGCAGAATGAAAAAGGCTTCAAGATTAATGGTTACTGGATATAATAAATCTGGTTCTCAAACAATTGATCATTATTCTTTGATGGGCTTCACTAAAGCATATAACGCGGCTAAAAAAAGCTGTAGTTAAATAATGAAATCAAAGAAAAAGATAGTTCTTGCCTATTCTGGAGGTTTGGACACATCAATCATATTAAAATGGTTACAGGAAAATTATGATGCAGAAGTAATTTGTTATACTGCAGACATTGGTCAAGAAATAGATAGAAATAAAATTTTCAGAAACGCAAAAAAACTTGGCGTAAAAAATATTATTATTCAAGATCTAAAAGATATTTTTGTAAAAGATTATGTTTATCCAATGATTAGGGGCCATGCAATATATGAGGGTGTTTATTTGCTTGGAACCTCAATTGCTAGACCTTTAATAGCCAAAGATCAAATTAGAATTGCTAAAAAATTTAATGCCTATGCTGTGTCTCATGGATCAACAGGAAAAGGAAATGATCAAGTAAGATTTGAGTTAGGTTATCATTATTTTAGTTCTAAAATAAAAGTTATTGCGCCTTGGAGAATTTGGAAGCTGAAATCTAGATCAGATCTAATTAATTATGCAAAAAAAAATAAAATTGAAATACCTAAAGACAAGAAAGGAGCGCCACCTTTTTCAGTAGACGATAATATTTTTCACACATCAACAGAAGGAAAGTTGTTAGAAAATCCAAAAAACTCTGCACCTGACTTTATCTTTCAAAGAACGGTATCCCCAGAAAAAGCACCTAATAAATCTTCAATTGTAAAAATAGACTTTAAAAGTGGAGATCCGATTGCAGTGAATGGGAAAAAATTATCTCCATCTAAATTGCTTGGAAAATTAAACGACATAGCTGGAAAAAATGCTGTTGGAAGAGTTGATCTAGTAGAAAATAGATTTATCGGTATAAAATCAAGAGGTGTATACGAAACACCAGGCGGAACTTTATTAATGCACGCTCATAGGGCTATAGAGTCTGTTACACTTGATAAAGATACAATGCATAAGAAAGAAAAAATTATGCCTAGATATGCGGAACTGATTTACAATGGATATTGGTTTTCTAAAGAGAGATTTAAATTACAAAGAATTGTAGATCTTAAGAGAAGTAAAGTTAATGGATCAGTTAAATTGAGGTTATATAAAGGCAATGTTATTATTCATTCAAGAATAACTAAAAGTTCAGCTTATTCTATGAAAAAAGTTTCATTTGAGGAAAATAAAACTTTTAATAAGTCAAATGTTGAAAGATTTATTAATTTTCATAAGAAAAAATTAAAATAAAATATCATGAATTTTGAACCAAGTCGGGCGCAAGCCACCAATAAACTAGATAATTTTGTTGAAAATAATCTTTCTGAATATTCAAGATTGAGAAATTTTGATTTTGGTCCAGATAAAAGATCAAATATATCTTGTATTTCTCCATATATATCTCATGGAATATTAAATGAGTTAGAAGTTATAGATAAAGCCTTAAAGAAATTTTCATTTTCTAAAAACGAAAAATTTATTCAGGAGGTTTTGTGGCGCACTTATTGGAAAGGATGGTTAGAATTAAGACCTAATGTATGGACAGATTACATAATTGAACTAAAAATTATAAGAGAAAAATACAAAGATAATAAAGATTATTTAAATGCCATTGATGGAAATACAAATATAGAATGTTTTAATGAATGGATTAAAGAATTAAAAGAATTTAATTACCTTCATAATCATACAAGAATGTGGTTTGCCAGTATCTGGATTTTTACTTTAAATTTACCTTGGCAATTAGGAGCTGAATTTTTTATGAAGCATCTCTATGATGGAGATGCAGCATCTAATACATTGGGATGGAGATGGGTTGCTGGGATACAAACACAAGGTAAACATTATTTGGCAAGTGAATGGAATATAAAAAAATTTACCAATAACAGATTTAATAACATTAATTTAAATGAAAATGCACCACCTAAAGTTAGCGAGAAAATATACAAGGCTGTCTTAAAAGATTTTAGTAATCCAGTAAGTTTGGATGAGCAAAATTTAATTATTTTTGATAATAATCTTTCTTTTGAATTGACTGATTTCAAAGACCATAAATTTAAAAAGATTTATTTAGTTAATAATAATAACGACAGTAGAAATATTAAACTTAGTGAAAAAACAGTGAAATTTAAGACTGATTTAATTCAGGATCAAAAAAGAAGGTTGGATGAAAAATCTTTGGATTGTAAAATTATTGATATTGGCAACCTTAAAACAATTGAGAATAGTTATTTTTTATATCCTTGTGTTGGAGAAAACTTAGATTTTTTAACTTCTCAAGGAATAAATAATATAAAATTTCTATATCGTAATTTAGACCGAAGTTCTTGGAAATATTGCAATAAAGGTTTTTTTAATTTCAAAAAGTATATACCAACTATAATTAAAGAATTTTTTTAAAGAACTATTGTAAATTATCAAAATTATGAGATAACAATAATATGAATAACCCACAAGTTCTTGAAATTATTGAAAATCTTAAAGGCAGAAGGAATTACGAAGAAAAGAAAGCTTCAAAATTAGGTTTCAACTCTCTTTACGCATACATTGAAAATAAAATATTAAAAGAGAAAGAAGCTGAAGCAGCAAGAATTCTTGAACAAACAGCCCCTAAAGAAGAAGTGATTGAAGAAAAAAAATCAGAGAAAAAGACAAGTTGTTCTTGTTGTTAATCTATTTTAGCTGGACACCTTCAGCATCAATACCATCAAACAACTGAGAATTAACAATTTTTATAATACCAGATCCAACATCTTCTTGCACTGCCTCTAATCCAGTTTTATCACTATCATCATTGGTGTTTGTAATTGTACTTTCAATAAACGCTCTCACATCACCTACACCTTCCTCTTCAAGCACAATTCCTTTACCACCATTTTTTACAGCAATTACACCATCAATACTTGCTATAACTGAACCATCATCTTCTTCAGAATTTTTAAAACCATCGTCTGTGTTATTTATAGAAATAGTGTTGTTGATAGTTAAAAATATATCACCATTATTTGCTTCATCAAAATCTAAACCTTCGTCTAAATTTCCATTTATAAATGAGTTATTAATGGTAACAACTAAATTTCCGGGACCAGCTTCATCAATATCAAAACCATCATCTAAATCTATGCCAAATTCAAATTCTTTAACAAAACCAGAGTCATACAAATCAACTTCTCTCTCAAAACATCTATCATCTGGGGTACCCTTAATCTTTCCAGGTATACTGTCTTCTTTTCTCACATTATCATCAAATTCACCTTCATCTTGTTTGGGCATAAATGGTTTTAAAAGTTTTGGATCACAATATGCTCCATTTAAAACAAAAGATGAATTATTTACTGTAGCATTAACATTTCCAGCATTACCTTCATCTAACTCAACTCCATCCGCACCAACAAGAGTAAACAGAGAGTTACTTGCTTTGAAATCGATATCACCAATGCCTCTTTCATCAATCCTAAATCCATCCGCATCAAATCTTCCATTTCCTACATTACTAATTGTTAAATTATCAACTACAACTTTAATGGAAGCATCTGAACCTTCTCCCCCACCGCCTTGTCCACCACCACAGTCATCGGCTAGACTGCAGTCAGAAATATGAATTCCATGACTGGCAACATCGTTAACAGAAACGTTATTTAAAATTACATTTACTAAACCTTTTTGGTCGTCTCTAACATCTACAAATATACCTTTGCCCCATCCTCCTTTTTTAATACTAAATCCACCTACTCCATAAAAATTTAAATTAGATATTGTAAGGTCAGCACCATTTGAAATAAAGAGGAGTGTTTGATTTTGGGTAGTTTTAATAGACTGTCCTGACCCTACTATATCTAGGGGTTGTAGTCCTGTATATTCTAAAGTTGAATTAATAATTATTTCATCTTCAGTTGTAATTAATATTTTTGATGATTCTTTACTTTTAGATGCCTTTAAAAGTGCATGCCTTAGACTTTCAGGACCAGAATCTTTTGAATTTTTGACATTAAATGTTTTTGCTAGAGATTGTGAACTGTTGAAAAGTATTAATAATAGAATTAGTACTAAATTTCTTTGCATGAAAAATTTATAATTTAAATAAGATACAAAATTATTTCAGAAAGATTAAATAATTATTAAAATTAAATTCTTAGTTGTTCTTTGAACATTTCTTAGAACAATATTTCACTTTATCCCAGTTTAATTTCCATTTTTTTCTCCAAGTAAAAGGTCTCTTACATACAGGGCAAATTTTTGTGGGTAAATTTTCTTTTCTCACTATGCAGTATTTTGTTTAATAAATTTTTCTGCCTCAGCTAAAATTAATTTTTTTCTATCAAGTTTCATTTTATCGAAAATTCTAACCATCATAGAAAGTCTAGGATTTTTTAAAAAGAAGGCTCTATTTCTATTTATGAATCTCCAATAAAGACCATCCATGGTATTGCACCATTCTCCTTTTTTAAAATCCATCATTTTCATGAAATAAGCGGAGCCGCAAATATATGGTTTTGTTGCAAATATTCCTCCATCACTGAAAAGCCCCATTCCATAAACATTCGGGACCATTACCCAGTCAGAGGAATCCACAAACATTTCCATAAACCATTTGTAAACATACGTTGGCTTAACTTCACATAAATTCATTATGTTTGATAAAATCATTAACCTTTCAATATGATGTGACCAACCATAATTCACTGCATTTTTAATAGCATAATCTAGAGGTGGTAATCCTGTTGTTCCTGCGTACCATGAGTTTTTCATTTTTCTATTTTGTTTAAAAAAATTTCTAGTTTCCATTTCTTTTGAATAGCTTTGATATATTCCCCTCATAAATTCTCTCCACCCGATTACTTGACGAATATAACCCTCTAAGGAATTTAATTTTATTTTATTTTTGTTGTGAAAATCTAAAACTTTTTTAATTATAAATTCTGGAGTGATAAGACCTAAATTGATGTAAGGACTTAAAGCACTATGAAATAATATATTGTCTTTCTGATCAACTGCATCTTCATAGTCCCCAAATAAATTTGATTTCTCTTTAATAAAAAAATTTAATAATTTAATTACATCATCATATTCCGTAGCAAACCAAAAGTCTTTCGTATTACCTGGGTGACTTTTAAAATTTTTATCAATTAAAATTTTTAGTTTTTTGGTATGAACAGTCTCAGTAATTTTAGGAAATTTGGGTATAGATATATTTTTTGGAAGTTTATTTCGATTTTCTTCGTCAAAACTCCATTTGCCTCCTTCTGGATTACCATCTTTTTTCATGAGTATATCCAAATCTCTTCTAGTCTCTTTATAAAAAACTGCCATAAAAGGTTTTTTTGATTTCGATAAATAGTTTTTAAATTTTGCTCTAGAATTTAAAAACATTGGTGTTTGAATAATATTCCATTTAATTTTTTCCTTTTTTAAAAAATTGGTAATTTTATTTTCAAAAAACTTATCCTCAATTTCGAAACTTGAAATTTCTTTTATTTTTTTTGCTTTAATTATTTTTTTTAATTTTTCTGTGTAATCCAGTTTGAAAGACTTATCTTCGATCGAAGAATATTCTAATTTAAATCTATTTTTTTTTAGTCTATCTGCGTGAGATCGCATGCAAGATAAGAACAATAATATCTTTTGTTTATGATGCTTTTCGTATGTACAAAGCTGATAATCTTCAGCCATAAAGAAAATGTGGTCTTTTCTGTACTTTTCAAGATATTTTTCTGAGAAAAGCTGATTTCCAAGTAGAAAAAATAATTTCATTAACTATATATAACCCTTTAAAAATTTATGTCAGAAAAATATTTAGTAGTAGGTGCGACAGGATCTATCGGATCTAATTTGGCCGAACAGTTACATGCAGCCGGTAAAGAAGTGCATTTAGTTGGTAGGGATGAAGAAAGAACAAAATCTTTGTCTGAAAAACTAAATTGTAAATATACAGTCTCTGATGTTTTAGAAAATGGATTTGTTGAAAAAATTAAGTCCGAAATAGATGATATCAAAGGTGTAGCTTATTGTGTTGGTTCAATTGATTTAAAACCTTTGAGAATGGTTTCAGAACAAGATTTTACAAAATGTATGAAACTAAATTTATATTCCGCAGTAGATTTAATTAAAGGTTATCAAGAAAGTTTAAAAAAAAATAAAGGATCGATTGTTTTGTTTTCAACTGTTGCTGCTCAAAGGGGTTTTACAAATCATGCAATTATAGCTTCAACTAAAGCAGCTGTTGAAGGATTAACTGTTTCTTTAGCAGCAGAATTTGCTCCCAATATAAGAGTAAATTGCATCGCTCCAAGTTTAACTAATTCAAAAATTGCAGAGCCAATGCTTAAAAATAAAGTTTTAGCTGATGGTATAGCAAAAGCCCATCCATTAAAAAGACTTGGAGAAGGTAAAGACTCAGCTTCGCTTGCAAAATTTTTAATAACTGAAGACAGTTCTTGGGTTACAGGACAAATTATTGCAGTCGATGGTGGTAGATCAAAACTTTCATAGAGTGAAGAAATTATTATTTCTTTTATTCTTAATATTATTCTCAACTAATTCATTTAGTAAAAATTTTAATTTTAATAAAATTATTGAATTAGAAGCACCTTGGGGTTCGTCATTCGTTAATGATAATGAAATAATTGTTACCGAGAAAGGTGGCAAAATAAAATTTGTTAATATTTCTACAAGAGAGATAAATGAAATTGGTCATAACTTAAATTTTGTAGAATATGGACAGGGAGGATTACTGGATATTCTGTATCATAAAGATTACATTTACATCTCATACACAGAAAATAGAAATAATTGGAAGACTAGTACTTCAGTTGCACGTGCAAAATTTAATAAAAATAAATTAAATTTTAAAAATATTTTTCAAGCCAATCCACCAATTGACTCACCTTATCATTTTGGTTCAAGACTAGTAATTAAAGACAATTATTTATTTGCTTCTGCAGGTGAAAGAGGTGGGGGAATGATTGCTCAAGATGGAAATAAACATCCAGGAAGTATAATTAGAATTTATCTAGATGGTAGTATTCCAAAAGACAATCCTCGTTTTGAGGGGAAATCAGACTGGCTACCTGAAATATATCAAATTGGTGTAAGAAATCCTCAAGGTTTAACTTTATCACCTTTTGATGGAAAAATTTATATGAGCAATCATGGTGCAAAAGGAGGCGATTGGTTTGGTGAAGCGAAGAAAGGTGAAAACTATGGATGGAAAATTCTTGGATGGGGTGGCACAAATTATTCGGGTATACCAATAGGGCCAAAATGGAAACCTGGTTTTACAAAAGCCATTCAATATTGGGTTCCATCTATAGCCACAAGTGCAATCACAATTTATAAAGGTAATGAATTTAAAGAATGGAATGGTCATGCATTAATTACTTCTCTTAAAGATAAGTCTTTAAGAAAATTAGATTTTAATGATTTATCAAACGTAAAAGAGGAAATAATATTTAAAAATAAAATTGGAAGAATCAGAGACATACAAATTCATCCTATAAATGGTAAATTATATTTTTTAAATCAAGATGGATTGTGGTTGATGGAAAATTCTAGTTAGTATCAAAAAGTTCTTTAAATAACTTAAACTCACCAATTTTAAAAATAATTGCTTCATCTCTTTTAAATCCAAATTTTTCTGCATTTTGTTTAAACCTTAAAGGTGGCTCTAATATTGGCTCAAGTGATAAAACAAAAGTTCCCCAATGCATTCCAATTACTTTTTTACTTTTTAAATCTTTAGCTAGTCCGAGCGCTTCTTCAGGGTTAGTGTGGTAAGCAGAAGAATCTTTAATTGAAGCCATAGGATAAAAATTATATGCGCCAATGTTAATAAATGTTAAATCAATTGGACCGTATTTATCTCCCAATTCTTTATATATTTTTCCAACACCAGTATCACATGAAAATAATATTTTTTTTCCTTTGTATTCAATCAAATAGCTACCCCATAAAGTTTTGTTAGTATCCGTTAAACTCCTTTTTGACCAGTGGACTGATGGCAAAAAAGTAATTTTTAAATTCTGATTTATTCTTATTTGATCATACCAATCCATTTCATTAACATCTTTAAATCTATTAATTTTAAAATATTTTTTTAGTCCTAAAGGTACCAGGACTTTAGATTCTTTATAAGGAAATCTCATTATTGTTTTCATATCTTGATGATCGTAGTGATTGTGGGTTAGTAGAAAAATATCTGTTCTTGGTATCTCATTAAGTTTTAATGCTGGTTCGGTAAATCTCTTTGGCCCAAAAAATAAAGGTCCTGCATTTTTTGAAAAAACTGGATCCGTTATTATTGTTATTTCCCCTAATTTTATTAAAAATGTTGCATGACCTATCCATGCTACATAATCTTCTTTTTGGAAATTATTTAAATCCAATAAAACTTTTTCTCTTTTAATAATATTACTCTCAGGAAAAGTCATATCTAATTTTTTTTTTTCTTTGTTAAAGACCTTAAACGACCAATTGAAATTCATATCAATCACCTTTGATCCTTCAGGATTTCGAAATGTGCCATTTGCTAAATGATGATATTTTTTCTTCATATTCGATTAATAATTTTTTGAAATAATATCTTGAATTGTATTACTTATAACTATTGTTCCAGCTTTGTTAGGATGTATACCATCTTGTTGATTTAGATTTGGATCAAGAGCAACACCCTCTAGCAAAAATGGAATTAAAGGTAAATTATATTTTTTTGACAATTTAGGATAAATAGCATCAAAATTTTTTTTATATTTTGTTCCATGAGTTGTTGGTGCAACCATCCCAGCTATTATAATTTTTATTTTTTTACTATTAGCAATTTTAATTATTTCTTCTAAATTTCTTTCAGTTTCGTCTGGTTGAATTCCTCTAAGCATATCATTTGCCCCAAGACCAAGGATGATTAAATCAATACCGGGTTCTGATAAACTCCATTCTGCTCTATTCAATCCACCAGAAGAAGTGCTTCCTGACACACTTCCATTTATAACCTTAATATTTAAACCACTTCTAACGAGATTACTTTCTAAAACTAAAGATAAGTGTTGTTCTTTAGGTAGACCATAACCCGCCATTAGACTATCACCGAATAATATAACCTTTTCTATTGCACTTGCATTTATGTGCACTAGAAAGAATAACAATATTTTTATAAATAAACTTTTATTCATGAATACACTTCTTAAATTAAAAAAAATAAATCTCAAATACCAAACTGGAAAGGACAGTATCAATGTTTTAAAAAATATTGATTTAACTATAAAAAAAAAAGAAACTGTGTCTGTGGTTGGAGAAAGTGGTTCAGGAAAAACAAGCTTGATTATGTTAATTGGTGGACTAGAACGTCCAACCTCAGGGAAAATTATATTTCAAGACAGAGAAATAACAAATCTTAATGAAGACGAAGTATCTATAATTAGAAAGCAAAATATAGGAATTATATTTCAATCTTTCTATTTAATTCCAAATTATACAGCTGTTGAAAATGTAGCTTTAACACTTGAACTTAATGAATTTAAAAATCCAGAGAAAGAAGCAAAAAGTTTATTAGATCGATTTGGTCTAAAACATAGACTCAATAATCTTCCAAGTCAACTATCTGGCGGAGAGCAACAACGTGTGGCGATCGCAAGAGCTATTGCAATGAAACCAGATTTGATTTTAGCTGATGAACCAACTGGTAACCTAGATACCGAAAACTCTATAATGATCTCTGAAATTTTATTTAAATACGTCAAAGAAGAAGGGTCTTCTTTAATAATGGTCACACATGATCCAAAATTAGCAGACAAAGCAAAACGAAAAATTAAAATCAAAGATGGAAAAATTAAATAATCCTTCGGAGTTAAGTTTAATATTCAAATATGCTTTAAAGGATTTAAGCAGAAATTATAAAAAAATTTCAAGCATTATTGTAACGCTGTTTATCAGTCTTTTTATTTTAAGTGCTATCTTCACAATCGAAGATAGTTTAAAAAAAGAGCTTAATGATAATGCAAAAGTTCTTTTGGGCGGAGATCTCGAAATCGATTACAACCGTAATCAGGGAGATCTTAATTTAGTCAATAAAGTAAAGGAATTTTCAACTGTCTCACAAATGATAGAGTTCAGTACAATGCTTTCTACGACAGGCAGAGAAAAAAATAAATCATTATTTACAAGAATTAAAACAGTTGATGAAAAGTATCCACTTTACGGTGAAGTTGTTTATGAGCCAGAAGATGCTTATGAAAGAATGCAAAAAGAACCCAAGACAATTTTGATTAATGAAAGTTTATCAAAAACTTTAAAGATAAAAATAAATGACAAAGTTAAGGTACAAGATCAAAGTTTCATAGTTGTTGGAATTATAAAATCTGTACCTGATGTCAGTGGGTTTGTAGCTTTTGGAGATTGGGCATTAGCAGGAAAACAAACTTTAGAGATACTAAAACTAAATGGAATAGGTAGTTTTTTAAATTATGAATATAAAGTAAAGTTTAAACCAAGTGATGATCCAGAAAAAATAGAAAGTAAGATCAAAGATATTTTTAAAGATGACCAAAAAGTAAAACTTAGATTTCCAGAAAATTCAGCTAGTGGCTTAAAAAGGATAATTAATAATTTTTCCCAATTTCTCTCTTTAGTTTCAATTAGTGCAATGTTAATTGCTGGAATAGGTATCGCTAATACATTGTTGTCATTTATAAACCAGAATAATATGTCTATAGCTGTAAGAAAAGCTGTAGGATTTTATTCAGGGAATATAAAAACACTTTATTATCTTCAATTATTAGTATTATTATTTATTATTACTGTAATTTCTTATGGCTCAAGTTTTTTAATTGTACCAATTGCAGATAAATATTTATCTGATGGGTTGGGATTAAATGTTTATCCAAAATTCTCTTTAATTAATTTTATAAAAATATTTATTGTAGGTTTGTTAGTTCTTATAATTTTTTCAATACCAACAATAAGTTCAATTGATCAAGTTAAAGCATCAAACTTATTTAGAAATGTATTCCAAAACCTACAATTTTATTACTCAAAAAAGTCAGTTATTTTGAGTTTTATCTTGTTATCATTTTTAGTTTTATTGTTTACACTAGGATCTGAAAGGCCTTCTTATAGCTTGGGTTATTTTCTGGCTTTTTTTGTATGTCTAATTGTATTTTTTTTACTTTCTAAAATTATAATTTATTTACTGAAAAAGTTTAATTTTATTTCAAATATCTCTTTAAAAGTATCGATAAAAAATATAACTCAAACAAAAAGTATCACTCCCATCACAATTATGTCTTTAGGCTTAGGTGTAACTTTATTATTAACTTTAGCTTTAGTTGGAACAAATTTTAAAAGAGAAATTGCAAGATCTATTCCAGATATTGCACCTGATTATTTTTTTGTTGGAATTCAAAAAGGTGAAAAGAAAATATTTGAACAAAGTGTTTACAAAATGAACCCTGATGCAAACATTGAAATAGTACCTATGGTTTCTTCCGGAATAGTAAAAATTAATGGTGTGAATCCAAATAGCTATATTAAACCAGATAATGATAGTTATTGGGTAATTGGAAGTGAAAGAAGATCTTCTTGGGTTGAAAATATACCTAAAGATAACCCAATTTTAAAAGGAGAATGGTGGGATTTAACTAAACCTAACCAACTTCAGATATCGCTTGATGCAAAAGTAGCTAAAGATTTTAATATTAAGTTGGGAGATATTTTTACTTTAAACATTTATGGTCGAGAAATTGATGGAGAAATAGTTAATTTTAGAGAAGTCGATTATCGTGATCTAAGTATTAATTTTGCCATGTTATTTAATCCACAATTTGCAAAAAAAATTCCTCATGAATATTTAGCAACTGCTAAGTTTAAAAATCCAGATAATTTTGATGAAACCAAAATGTTAGAAGTATTACCGAGTTTATCTATGATAAAAATTGCTGATTACTTAAACAAAGTAACATCAGTTTTAAATAAAGTTTTCATAGCTGTAACCTTAATTTCTGGTGTAACAATTGTCATTGGATTGATTGTTATCTCAAGTGCTATAATGGTCCAAGGAAAAGTAAAAGAGTACCAAAATCTTGTATTTAAAATTTTAGGTTTTTCAAAAAAAGAAATTATATTTTCGTCTTTGATAGAATTTATAATAATTTTTATGTCGGTAATATTAATTGCAATTTTTTTTGCAGTAATTGGATCAAAATTTATTATGGAGAATATTTTTGAACTAGTTTGGCAATTTGATTTTAAAGTTTTAATTTACCTTGGTGCCTCTATTGGAACTGTGACCTTGATTTTAATTATGCTAACTAATCTTAAATACTTAAGTCCTAAAGTTTATCCTTTAATTAGAAATCAGTAATAAATTTTATTTATTTGCTCTCTTAAAACACTCAATTGTATTTTTAAGTAAACATGCAATAGTCATAGGTCCGACTCCGCCTGGAACTGGAGTTAAAGCTTTTGCAACTTTTGATACTTCATCAAATGCCACATCACCAACTAGGCCGTTTTCAGTTTTATTAATACCAACGTCAATCACAATTGCATCTTTTTTTACCCAATCACCTTTTACAAGCTCTGGGATCCCAACAGCAGCGACTATAATGTCTCCTTTTAAACATTCTCCTTTAAGATCATTTGTTTTTGAATGAGTAATTGTAACTGTACAATTTTCTTTCAACAACAACTGTGTCATTGGCTTACCATTTAAATTTGATCTTCCAACAATTACAGCCTTTTTTCCATTTAGGTTTGGTTCAATTTTTTTTATTAATAAGTAACAACCTAAAGGAGTGCACGGAATAGAACTTTCATAACCTGAGGACAGATTACCAACATTCATGGGATGAAATCCATCTACATCCTTCTCTGGCATAATTGCCTCTATAACTTTTTGTTTATCAATATGTTTAGGAAGTGGGAGCTGAACTAAAATTCCTGAAACAGAATCGTCATTATTAAGTTCATCGATTTTATTTAAAACTTCATTTTCTTCAACACTGTCAGGGTATCTAATCACCTCTGATTTAAGGCCTACTTCATTTGCAGACTTCTCTTTATTTCTAACATAAATTTGACTAGGTGCTAAATCACCAATCAATATGACTGTTAAACCTGGTACTTTATTATGCTTATCTTTTAAAGATAAGACTTCTTTCTTAAGTTCTTCTCTTAAATCAGCAGCAGCTTTTTTTCCATCAATTAAAATCATTTATTAAAATATTAGTGGTGCAATGTAGAGTTTCATACACATTTCTATGAACCATATCAACAAAAGAAGTACGATGGGAGAAATATCAAAAGCACCAAGGTTAGGTAAAAATCTTCTTATTCTCATTAAAATCGGTTCTGTCATTTTATAAGTGAAATCTAATATTAAATATACAAAGCGATTGCTTGTATTTAGTACATTAAAAGCGACCAACCAACTTATAACAACATTGGCAATTACAACATATGAATAAAGTTTTAAAATTTGAAGAGCTAAATAAAATATAGCAATCATTTTTTTTCAACATAGATGGACTGACTTGGGAATGCAAAGGCAGCTCCCTTACCTTCAACAATTTTTTTTATTTCAAGCGCCAGATTTTCTTTAACTTGTAAATAATTAGTCCAACTATTTGTTTTTGTAAAACATCTTACATACATATCAATTGAGCTATCTGAAAACTTATCTATTCTTACAGCAACTCCAACAGATTGATCATAATCATCACCTTTATTTATGTGATCTTCAATCTCATCTCTTATGGTTTTTAATTGATCAATTGTAGTGTCATATTGAAGAGTTATTATCCAACTAATAGCCCAGTTAGTCTTCCTTGTGTTATTAATCACTGCATTTTCTGCAAATTGAAAATTGGGAATAATTGCTAGTGACTTATCAAATTTTCTTATAACGGTTGATCTAAATCCAATATTCTCAACAACTCCTTCAATAACTCCCTCAACTTTAATCCAATCACCAATTCTAAATCTTTTTTCAACTAATACTAAAATTCCAGATATTAAATTTTTAAATAAATCCTGTGCACCTAATGCTACTGCAACACCAAACAAGCCTAATCCTGCAATTATTGGTCCAATTTTGATTCCCCATAACTCAAGAACAGCTGCTGCGCCTAAAATAAAAATTAAAATTTTAAGAGACTTTATAATCCAGCCTATTAATTCTTTTGTCAGGACTTTATCTAATCCACTTAAAATATATGATATAGGCTCAATTATCTGATGAATTATCCAAAATATTAAAATTGTTATTAAAGTTCTGTTAACGTTATCTATGAAACCCCTAGTCTCATTATCAAATGACATATAGTAACTAGCAAAAAAGACACCAAGAACAATTGGAAGAAACCTAGCAGGACCTTCCATAGATTTTACAAAAGTATCATCTAATTTATTGGTTGTTCTTTTTGAAATTAATTCCAATTTTTTTATTACAAGTTTGCTGATTAGACCTCTAAATATTAAAAATAATACAAATATTCCAAGACCTACTATTATCTGAAAGAAATCTACCCCAAGAATTCCCTGCTTCCAAACAGATAAAAATAACTCATTTAGTTTTTTTAAAACGTCCATTTTCAAATTTTATATAGCAAAAACTCCTCTTCACCAGGGTTAAAAAGAAAAATTTTTTTCCATTTTATGTCATTCAATGCTGATGATGCTTTTTCGCCTATACACATTAGGTTAGTTTCCATCCAAATATTATCTAAATTATATTTTTTTATTAACGTAAAAAAAGTTTTCGCACTATTTTCAGAATATATGTAAACAATTTCTGGCACAGAAGTTTTAATATCTCTTAAAAAATCGTCACTTAAATTTTCATTGGGTATTGCAGTATAATTTATAATTCTCTTGATGACATAGTTTTCTGAAATTAAGTCTTGATCAAGATTATAAGAGACAATTTCACCACTAATATAGGCCATTGGTCCAATCTTTGGGTCAAAATTTTGTAAAATTAATTCTTTAAGATTATTTACATTACCTTCAGCGCAGAAAATATTTTGAAATCCTAATTCTTTTGCCTTTCTTTCTGTTGCAAGACCAACACAAAAACAAATTATTTTTTTATCTATTTTTGAAATATTTAGATTTTTTAAAGAATTAGCGCTCGTGAAAATGAAACCTTTGAATTGACTAAAATCTGTTTCTTGTGTTTCTATTTTTTTTATTTGTAACAAAGGTAAATGAGAAACTTTATGTTTCATCGAAGTAAATTTTAAAATTAATTCTTTGCTATCATCCAATGGTCTAGTTAGTAAAATATGCATTTTAATTTTTATAAGAACCTTTTGATTTTGATTTAAGCTCTTCTCCCACCATTCTACTAGTTGCTTCAATATTATCTTTTTGAAGACTTTTTTTTATGAAATATCTATTTTTTCCATCAACAGAAAACAATTCGGTCAATAAGTCTACTTTTTTGCCATTTGATTTTGCAAATACACCAACTGCAGTATTACAATCTCCTTCAAGAACTTTTAAGATCTCTCTTTCTGCTTTTGCGACAGTTCTTGTTTCTTGATCATTAATTTTTTCAAGTAATTTTTTAATTTCATTATCATCTTCTCTGCATTGAATTGCTATAATCCCTTGGCCTGCACAAGGTATAAGTTCATCAACACTGAATTCTTGTGAAATTTTATGTTGTAAATTTAAAGCATCTACTCCTGCTTTTGAGAGAATTATTGCATCATATTCGCCTTTTTCTAACTTTTGAACTCTAGTATCAACATTTCCTCTGATAAGTTTATATTTTAAGTTGGGTCTTTTTTTCTTAAGTTGATATTCTCGTCTATATGATGATGTACCAATAATTGAGTTTGGCTCTAAATCATCAAATTTTATATTATTTTTACTTATTAAAATTTCATTAGGAGAATTTCTTTTTAAAAAATTATTAGTTATAAGATTTTCGGTTTCTTCAGTAGGCATATCTTTAAAAGCATGTACAGCAATATCTATATTTTTATTTAATAAATCTTTTTCAATTTGTTTTGAAAATAATCCTTTGCCACCTATTTCAGATAGTCTCTCATCTTGCTTTTGATCTCCTGTTGTTACTATTTTTTTTAATTCAATCTCTTTAGAATAATATTTTTTTAGTTCTTTTTTCACATTTTCTGCGTAAATCATTGCTAACTTACTTCCGCGAGTCCCAATTACAAGATTAGCTCTTTTCATAAAAGTTATTTTTATTACATTCTTATAGATTAATTGTATTAATTATAAAAAATAATTTATGAATAAAAGCCCAATAATATTAGGAATTGAGACAAGTTGTGATGAAACATCGGTTTCAATTATTCAAGATAACGATAGTGGTATACCAAAAATTTTATCAAATATAGTTTCAAGTCAATTTGACATTCATAAAGAATTTGGGGGTGTTGTGCCAGAATTAGCAGCAAGGTCACATGTTGAAAAAATTAATTTAATTGCAAAAAAAGCTTTAGAGGAAAGTGGTATAAGCCTTGATAAAGTATCTGCTGTTGCAGCAACATCTGGACCTGGATTAATAATATGTCTTAGTGTTGGTTTAAATTTTGCAAAATCGCTTGCATCATCTTTAAATGTTCCATTTATTGGTGTTAATCATCTAGAGGGTCATGCTTTAAGTCCAAAGCTTCACACTAATATTAGTTATCCTTATTTACTTCTTCTGATTTCAGGAGGGCATAGTCAATTTTTAAGTGTGAATGGATTGGGTAATTATAGAAGATTAGGAACTACAATTGATGATGCTCTAGGAGAAGCATTCGATAAAACTGCAAAACTTTTAGGAATAGAGTTTCCAGGTGGTCCTAAGTTAGAAAAATTTGCAGAAAAAGGTGATCCAAATAAATTTAAATTACCTAAACCAATAATAAATAAAGGTGGATGCAATTTATCTTTTGCTGGACTTAAAACTGCAATACTAAGAATAACGAAAAATATAAATTCAGAACAAGAAAAATATGATTTAGCAGCCTCTTTTCAAAAAACTATTGAAGAAATATTATATATTAAATCTAAAATTGCTTTTAAAGAGTTTTTAAAAAACTCTATTAGTAAGAAATCTTTTGTTATTGCGGGAGGGGTTGCGGCGAACAGAGGAATAAGAAAAAAACTAATTCAATTGAGTAACGAGAACAATTTCGAAGCGATTTTTCCAGACATTAATTTATGTGGAGATAATGCAGCTATGATTGGCTTGGTTGGACTAGAAAAATATAAACTAAAAAAATTTGATAATATGGATTTAGAAGCAAGTCCAAGATTAGCTTTGGATAAAAATGCTAGTTTTTTAAAAGGTTCTGGCGTTAAGATTTAGAGAAATTTATTAATCAATTTCTTTTATTTTAGTAAATTTAGATAAAATTAAATTTCCTCTTTTTACATAATAAAAATCTTTTCCCTTATATATATCAAAGCACGTTCTCTTGTCATTTTTATTGAAACTTGATTTATTGGTCATAATTAAATAATGAGCATCTGAGGCATTTGTAACTCTAAATTTTTTATATCTTCGAGACAAGTAATGAGCTGCAACATTAGGGTCACCACCACAAACACCAATATTGAAATTTTTTGGTTCTTTTCCATCAATTGTATCTGGCAA
>CACPFN010000003.1 GCA_902633185.1 uncultured Pelagibacteraceae bacterium
GGTTTTGAGAAACCTTGTCCAGTTGGCGTTCCGTCAGGATTTTTTGTTAACCACATCATTTCAGGCTCTGTTCCAACTCTTAACTCTAATCCATGTTTCTTTTTGAATTCATTCATGAAAATTCTAAGGTTACCTCTGCAGTCACTTGTTAAATGACCACCTGGATTTTTTCTTTCTTCTCTGTTTCTAAAACACGTAACAAAAACTCTTCCAACTCTTTTATCCCAAGGCAATTGAACAAAAGTTTCTGGATCAGGTATTCCCACCAATTCCATAGCTTCTGGACCATAACCAATATAATTATTATGACGATCTAAAAATAAGTTTGCTGTTGCTCCATAAACCAATTGAAAACCTTTTTCTGCAGTTCTTTCCCAGTGGTCTGCTGGTATTCCTTTTCCAACAACTCTTCCAGTTACTGAAATAAATTGATAATAGATATAAGTAATTCCTAATTCGTTTATTTTTTCTCTAACTTTTTTGACGAGTTTAGCTCTACCTGGTTGGTTTACGTGTTTTTCAAGATCCGTCATTCTTCCCCCTTTGAATTTTCAGATCAAAAAGGTAACTGAAAAAAAAACGTTTGTCTACTTAGATAAATTAGCTCCAAGGAAACGGACTGTTCGATGTGGGATGAAGTTTTCCTTTTTCATATCTATCGAATCTAAACGGTTTTAATAATTCACTTTCATGACCTAAAATTTCTTGTGCAACAAGGTGTCCAACACCTATCATTTTATAACCATGATTTGCATCTGCAATCATGTAAACATTTTCAAAAAATCTATCGAATATTGGGAATGAGTCTGGCGTCAAACAACCCAATCCTCCTGATGGTCCCTTTCTATACAGATGAGATTTACCAACAAAACGTTTCTGAATATGTGCAAGTGCTGAAGTCCACATATCAGAAAATTTATCAGTGGTTTGATATTCTGGAGAATCTATCCCATACGGATCAACATTAACTTCATCAAAATGTTTTTGAACAATGTAAGGTGATGTTCCACCTTGAACTCCCAATCCTTCAATATCAGGTTTATAATAAATACCCCATAAGTCTTCTGTAATTATTTTACCATCTTTATCAGAATAAAGCGGTGCATCTGTATCAACATGAATTACTGGAGGCGCTTTACCTTCATTAGTTTTTAAATAATCTGCATCTACACCTAATACACCTTCTTGTAAAAACCAGTACTTCCACATTTCAACTTCATGCATTTTTCCATTTTTAGCATCTTTTATGTTAGTAGTTTTTGGCAACTCCAACATATTCCAAAAATCTCTTACCCATGGTCCTGCTCCAATAACTACCTGATCACAATCAATTGTACCTTTGTCTGTAACTACGCCAGTAATTGCATTGCTGTTGCTCCCTCTTTTAAAACCTGTAACCTTTACTCCTTTATGAATGTTTACACCGTTTGAATTTGCTTTTTTCTCTAGTGCTTTAATTGAGTCCTTATTAAATGCATATCCACCTTTTTTTTCATGCAAGACTGATGTAATACCTTTTGCTTGCCAATCACTAAAAATTCCTTGCATATATTTCATGCAATCTTTTTCACCTTCTATAAATTGTGATTCATATCCAATAGCTTTTTGTTGTTCATAAATACTTGCAACATCTTTATGCATTACTTCCGGAGAAATTTGCATATAGCCAACAGCATTATATTTAAATGCCTCTGGATCACTTTCCCAAACACTAACTGAATGAGCCATTAATTCTCTCATTGCTGGTTGAAAATAATTATTTCTAACAACTCCACATGCAATTCCACTTGCACCTGCAGCAGTGTCTTTTTTTTCTAGGACAACTACATCATTTGGATTTTTATATTTTTCGGAAAGTTTCCAAGCAGTACTTAACCCGTGAATTCCTCCACCAATTATTACAACTTTTGCTTTTGTCGGTAACGACATGAACGAACTTTAAATTTTTAGCAAAGGAAAGAATATAATAATTTTTATATATAATTTATATAAATTCTAAATATTTATTAGATTTTTAATTAAAAACTCAAATTTTTGAGAGTTTTCAAATATTCGTTAAATTCATTAACAAAATTCTGTGTGGGTAAAACGTACTTTTTTCTATGGTCATTTCCGGTTTTCTCGAGGTAAAAAAATTCTTTATCACAAGCTTCTTTGATCATGAGTGCAGATTTGGGTCTAGAGGTTTTGAAAAGTCTAGTCTTAAGTTCTTCGACAGATAAGTTTTCATTTAATTTATAGGAATTCATCACAATCAACATCATGTGATAATGTGAAGGAGACTTTCTGAAAAAGTAATTACTGGATGTATGGGACAGTTTCATTTGATCTTCCCAAAATTCCAGTAAATCCTTTGATGATTTTGACATTAAGATTTTACACGTGTTTTTTGAGGATCGTAATGCGGGAAACCAACAATTTTAGCAGGTATTCTTTTTTGATGTCCATCAATTTTACCAACTTCAACGTTCATACCTATTTCTGAATGACCTACATCAATTCTGCACAAAGCAATATTTTTATTCAAAGTAGGAGATAGACATCCGCTTGTAACTACGCCAACTTGGGATCTTCCAATGTGAACGCAATCACCGTGATTAGCTTTTTCTTTGCCTACAAGTTCTAATCCAACTAATTTCTTTTGCGGATTTTCTTTTCTCTTTATTAATGCTTCTTTACCAATGAAATCTGCTGTTTTTGTTTTTAAAGGAACCGTAAATCCAACACCAGCTTCAAAAGGGTCAACTTGGCCGTCAAATTCATTACCAAATAATATTAGTCCAGCTTCAATTCTTAATAAATCTAATGCTCCAAAACCGGCAGGTATTAATCCTTCATCTTTACCAGCTTCCATAAGCACATCCCAAACCGCTGGTGCATCAGAAGGATGACACCATATTTCATATCCTAACTCGCCTGTATATCCAGTTCTAGAAACCATTAATGGAATTCCGCTAAGCTTTTTTACTCTGCAGATTGTAAACCTAAACCATTGCAATTCTGAAATAGAAGGTTGTGTTGGTGGAGTAAAAATAAACTTTTCTAAAATTTTTCTACTATTTGGTCCTTGTAGAGAAATATTATTTATTTGATCGGTAGAGTTCTTAACTAAAACATTAAATTTTTTCTTTTTTGCCTGTTCTTTTAACCATTCACCTGCGTATTCATCACCACATACCCATCTAAATCCATGATCACTCATTTTTAACAATGTTCCATCATCAAACATAGAACCATTTTCATAACACATCGAAGAATAAACAATTTGTCCAACTGACAATTTTTTAACATTTCTAGTTAAAGTATAGTTCATTAATTCTTCCGCATCTGGACCTAATATTTCAAATTTTCTTAAAGAAGATAAATCAATTAAAACTGCTTTTTCTCTACACGCTGTATATTCATTTACTACTCCGTGTTTAGTGTAATCATTGGGCAGCCAATATCCTCTAGCATCAACAAAGTTTCTTGTTAACTTAGAAGTTCTCTCATGAAATCCTGTGTTTTTTGTTAGTTTTAATTCTGAGTCTGGTTTCATTCTAAATGCAAAAGATTTTGTAAATTCTCTTTTTTTTTCATAAGTTCTAACAAAAATATCTGTAGGGTTCCATGAATTACATGGATCTATATCACTTGGACAGGCTGAGGTACCGCAGGTTAAATCTTTTAAAGCTCTTAATATTACATAATCTCCAGGTCTAGCAAATGATTCATCAGAAAGCACAGTATTTAAACCTCCTGCCGAAGTATTAAAAAATAAATTTATAGCGTGCCATCCTTTTTGTCTATTAACGCCAAAATTTTCCATAGCACCACTTAAATTATCTGAACAATTTGGATGCCCAAAATAACCAGCATCTTCGTAATACTTTGATGTACAAGCAAGATTAAAAGTATCATGTCTTCCAACAGTATCTCTTATCACCTCTACTAAAGGTTCATGATCTGTATCATAAAATTTTGAATATAATCCTGGTCCTGGAAAAGTATTACCCATAAAGGTCCTGGTTGTTTGCCAATCTAAACCTTTTTCAATACCTTTACCTAATTTAGCTGTATCAAAAGCAACGAAATCTGAACATTGTCTACCAGTTGGACAAATTATTTGAATATAATCTCCTTCTTTAACTTCAAAAGAAATCGCTGATTGTTTTGCAATATTTTTTTCGTCTAGAGGATCAAAAATTGGATCTGGAATTATTCTATGTTCTTTATAGTCAACAATATTATTTCTTTTGATAAATAAAGTTAATTCTGTAGGAGGATTTTGTTCATGAACCAACATATCATTACCAGGTGCAGAAAAAATGCAATAACATTTATCTTTTGAACTTATTTTAATTTTTTCTCCCGGTGGAGTGTCTTTATCAAAAAGGATTGAAGATTTAGATTTTGCAATTTTAAGATTTCTTTTTTCTAATTGGCGCAAAGCAATTTTCGAACTTTCTTCATTTCTATTTAAAATTTTAATTATATCATTTTCTGATTTAGAAGATTTTAAATTTAAAATTGATGGATCTGAATTTCCATCAGAATTAAAAACAACTATTTCACAAATTTGATTTCCTTCATTATTAATAATTTCAATTTCATCATCCGGAAAAACCTGAACTCCTGTTAATCCACCGCCATTAATTACATATCTTTCAACCCCAGGTGGCAAAACGTTTAAACCAGGTTCATTTATTCTTAAATTTTCTTCTAACATTTTAAATCAATGATTACTTATGTTTAAGAATAAATCAGTACTGATTAATTGTATATATAAATTTTAGCACCAACTTTTGTTGACTGTGAGATTAAATTTAAGGATACTTACTTACTTAATATATTAAGAGAGGAGAAATAAATGAAGAAAATACTATCTTTACTCTCAGCTATAGTAATTACTGTAGTAAGCTTTGCAGGAATATCTAACGCTGACAGTAAAAAACCCATAGTGATCCCAACTCATAACTGGTCAAGTCAAATTGTTATGGCCTATGTTATTGGTGGAATCTTTGAAAGCATGGGTAACAATGTTAAATATGTAAATGCTGACTCTCAAGCGGTTTACGAGTCAATTAGAATTGGTGATGTAACTATATCTCATGAGGTATGGGAATCTGCTTTCGGTAAGTCATTTACAACAGCTTTAGACAAAGGTGGTTTGTTAGACTGGGGTGATCATGAAGCAAGAACTCTTGAGGATATGGGATATCCAAACTGGGTTGTTGAAAAAGGTCTATGTCCAGGTCTACCAGATTGGACAGCTCTAAAAAATCCAGACTGTGCAAAAAACTTTACAACACCTGACTCTCCAGATGGAAAAGGAAGAATGTTGGAAGGACCACAAACTTGGCATGGTGACTTAATCCCTCAAAGGATTGATGCTCTAGGCTTAGGAGATTTATGGTGGGTTAAGTTTGCTGGAGGTGCTGATGCACTTTGGGCAGAATTAGCAGCTGCTGAAAAAGAAGGAAGAGGAACTATAATTTTCAACTGGACACCAAACTTTACTGATGGTGCTGGTTTTACATTTATCGACTTCCCTCCATACACAGCTGGTTGCAGACCAGCAGATGGTGGTGACGGAAAATGTGGTTCTCCGGATGGTTATTTGAAAAAAGCAGTACACGAAGATTTTCCAAAAACTCATCCAGATGCAGCAGCAGCGTTCAAAAAATTGTCATTCTCAACAAGTCAAATTGGTGCAATGGCAGCTTTAGTAGACGTTGACAAAATGACTCACGAAGATGCAGCTAAAAAATGGTTAGCTGATAACGAGTCAACTTGGAAAGCTTTCCTTAAATAAGGATAAAAGTTAAAAAATTAAGATCTCCCCCAATTCTGTTGGGGGGGATTTTTTTTTATAAAGATTTGTGTAAAATATATTTATGAGAAAATATCTTTTTTACTTTTTTTTAAGTTTATTAATAAGCTCATCAGTTTTTGCTCGAAGCACCGGATGTAAAGAAGGTAACTGTGAAAATGGATATGGAAAATGGGTTTATACAGATAAAACTACTTATGAAGGTGAGTGGGTAGGAACAAAAAAAAATGGCAAAGGTGTAGAAACATGGCCAAACGGATATATCTATAAAGGTGAGTTTAAAAACAGTGTTTGGAGTGGAGTTGGAACTTTAACTTTCCCAGATGGTTCTACTTATGAAGGAGAGTGGGCTAATGGTTTTATGAATGGCAAAGGAACATTTACTTGGGCTAATGGCGACCAAAAAGTAGGAATTTGGAAAAACGGTAAATTACAAGATTAATGTCGAACGGAACTTCATTTAATAAATTAAAAGGATTACCCGAGAACCTAAAACAATTTATAGGACTAATAATTTTAACAATAGTCATAATTTCTTCTTTTGCTATTTTAAATAATATATTTAGCGAGGGTGATGAATTAGTTAGGAAAATGAAATTGGAAGAAGAGAGAATTGCAAAAGAGAGAAAACTAAGTGCATTAATTTCAAAACTTCCCTCGGGTATATTAGTAACTTTTGATGGTACTGATCATTATAAATTATCAGATGAATTGTATGAGGGAGTGTGTAATGCCACAAAGCTTATCCCCCAAAGAGCAATAATGGGTGCAAATTTCTTAAATTTTAGAGCACACGAAATTTATACTATTAACGGAAATAAAATTGATGAAACATTTGTTGAATGGGATGCTGAAAAAAAGAAATGTTTTGCAGGTTTTACAGTTAGTGGAAATAACGTAGGAGTAGACGAAACAATTAAAGTAAGCGGTGAAGCCTTAAGTTTTTTAAGTACTGGAATTGATACAAGGGTTTATTTTATTAAAAATTTTTAATGGAAATAAGCTTCAATTATATTGATTTTAATTTAATTAATTTTCGTATACTTTTATAAGAATTATGTCTGAAGCAGTAATCAAATGCGAAGCAGTTTATAAAATTTTTGGTGAAAACGCCAAAAAGATGCTTCAAGATTCAAATGGTAATGTTGATGCTAAAACATTTCAAGAAAATGGTTGTATAGTAGGTGTTAACAATGCCTCTTTTGAAGTGGCAAAAGGAGAGATGCTTGTTGTAATGGGCTTATCTGGATCTGGTAAGTCAACTTTACTAAGGTGTATATCAAGATTAACAGATGCAACAGGTGGAAAAATTTTCATTGAAGGTCAAGATTTATTAAATTTAAATAATAAAGAGTTAATTGAGCTTAGAAGAAACAAAATGGGAATGGTTTTCCAAAGCTTTGCTCTTCTTCCACACAAAACCGTTGTAGAAAATATAGCTTTTCCTCTTCAAATCAAAGGTATCAAAACTGAGGAGAGCATTAATAAAGCAATGGAGATGGTTAAATTAGTTGGACTTGATGGAAGAGAAAATTATTTTCCAAGAGAACTTTCAGGTGGACAACAACAAAGAGTGGGTATTGCAAGATCTCTAGCAGTTGAACCTGATATATGGTTTTTAGATGAACCTTTTTCTGCTTTAGATCCTTTAATTAGAAAAGAAATGCAAGATGAATTTTTAAGACTTCAAGAAAAATTACAAAAAACAATTATGTTTATTACTCATGATTTTGATGAGGCATTAAAACTTGCTGATCGAATTGCAATTATGAAAGATGGTATAATTGAACAACTAGATACACCTGCAAATATAGTTTTAAACCCAGCCACAGAATATGTAAGAAAATTTACTGAAGAAGTACCTAGAGAAAAAGTTTTATTAATTGAAGATGTAATGGATGAATCTATATCTAATAATTTAGGTGATGTTAAAGTTTCAAAAGATGAAATCATAGAAAATGTTGCAGAAAAAATATTAACGCAAGAAAAATCTGTAGCAGTTATAGATGAAAATAATAAAACCGTTGGGTCAATCAACCCGACAAAAATAATAAATACTGTCTTTGGCGGAAGAAAGAACGGAAAATAAATTATGGAATTTTTAAAAAAATATCCAAAAATATTTCAGTGGTTATTTCTATTAATTGTTTTCTTTGCTCTTTGTTTTGCTATTGATGTTCCAGAAACATATAAATTCATTAGAGGCCAAGCTGAATTCGTAAAAGACCCTAATCAAAGTAGTTATATATTTTTAGGCAAAGAAGTAAGATATTACGCCTTTGATGTTTTCTGGCGTCTTCCCCCATTACTTGGATGGTTACCAATATGGATAAATGACTCCTTGTTTTTCTTAATGAATGAGTGGATGCCAATGGAGTTTTGGAATGAGGACACTCAAGAATTTAAAACCAGACCAATAGTTTTGCAAATTAGCAGAAATTTAACAGCTTTTATGACCTTTTTAATAGAATTAATTAGAGAAATTCTATTAGGTGGACTTGAAACAATTGTTGCCTTTACAAGTTGGGATTGGATCGATGCGAACCCTTGGGCAGAGTTACCAGGTCTACCTTGGACAATAGTTGCAGCTGGCTTTGCAATACTTGCTTATAAATTAAGTGGTATTGGACTCGCTTTATTTGCCGGTTTAACAATGGTTTACATTTCTATATTTGGACAATGGAAACCATCGATGCAAACACTCTCTTTTATTTTAGTTGCTGCGCCTCTATCTTTTATATTTGGGTTAAGTTTGGGTATTGCAGCTTATAAAAGTAAACGTGTAGAAAAAGCTCTATATCCAATTCTATTAGTTATGCAAACAATGCCACAATATGCAGTATTAGTTCCTGCACTTGTTCTTTTTGGAGTCGGTGACCACGCTGCAGTAATTATAACTATGGTTGTTGCTGTTCCACCCATGATATTACTTACTTTACTAGGATTGAGAGCTATTCCTCCAGAAGTAATTGAAGCTGGAAGAATGAGTGGTTGTAATAATTGGCAACTAATGTCTAAAGTGCTAATTCCAACGGCCAGACGAGATATTTTAATTGGCGTAAACCAGGTTATCATGGTGTGCTTTTCTATGGCTGTTATTTCAGCCTTCATTGGAGCGAAAGGTCTAGGTTTTAATTTATTGTTAGCACTAAATCAGCTTAATATCGGATTAGCATTAGAAGCTGGTCTTTGTATAAGTCTAATTGCAATTTTATTAGATAAAATGTCATTAGCATGGGCAAACAAGCAAGTCGATTATTTTGGCAATTTGAATTTTTTTCAAAGAAATAAAAATTTATTATTTTTTAGTATTACGGTCATAATTGGAATTTTACTCTCTTACATTGGATCTGTTTATTTTAAAGGTGGTTACAATTATTTATTTGAAGTTCCACACAATAAAGGAATATCAACTGCTGATTTTTGGAATAAAGGTGTCGATTGGATTTTTGATACCTTCTTTGTTTATATAAAAGCATTTAATACATGGTTAATTCAAGAAGTGTTACAACCAATGAGGGCTTTGTATTTAAGGATGCCAGCTGTTGCTACATTAGTTCTAGTTGTTGGTGCAGGCTATTTAATTGGTGGAATTAGATCTGCATTAGTAGTTTGTGGTTTGACATTATTCATAGCTCTAAGCCCTTGGTGGGATAGAGCCTTAGTAACGGCTTACATGGCAACATTTGGGGTAATAGTCTCTTGTATAATTGGTTTTACGGTTGGCACATTATGTTTTCAAAATAAACATTCTGCAAAATTTATGTTAGGGGTATGTGATATATTTCAAACATTTCCATCATTTGTTTATCTTATTCCTGTTATGATGCTTTTTGGAATAACTGACACTTCTGTTCTTATTGCTGTAATTGTTTATGCAACTATACCAGCAACAAGATACACAATTGAAGGGCTTAGAAGTGTTCCAGCAGGTTTACATGATGCAGCGACGATGTCTGGTGTAAATAAATTTCAAAGATTAACAAAAATTGAATTTCCTTTAGCATTCCCTCATATGATGCTTGGTATAAATCAAACAATAGTGTTTGCATTATTTATGGTGATTATAGGGGCATTTATCGGCACTGAAGATTTAGGGCAATATATTTTAAAAGCTTTATCAGATAAAAATGGTGCTGGTATTGGATTAACTTTGGGTATTTGTGTAGCTTTTATAGGTTTAATTTTTGATAATTTGATAAGAACTTGGGTAGAAAAAAGAAAAAAACATCTAGGAATTGCTTAATCTTAAATGAAAAAAATTTTAATAATAGGCGGTGGCGCAATGGGATCTGCTTTTACATTTCCATGTATAGATAATAAAAATGAAGTAACTATCACAGAGCCTTATAACAAAACTTTTATTAAAAATTTGTCTTCAAAAAAGAAATATCATTCTAGTTTAAAAATAAATTTACCAAATAAACTAAAATACAAAAAATATTCAACCGATCTATTAAAAAATAAATATGATTTGGTAGTTGTTGCGTTAAGTTTATCAGGAATAAATTTTATTAGTGAAGAATTTAAAAAATCAAATATCAAAAGTCCAATTCTTATTCTTACCAAAGGTTTGAAGTATGAGAAAAAAAAACAGAAAATTTTTACTATTTCAGAGGATATAAAGAAAACTAATAAAAATATAAACGTTTCAGTTTTAAAAGGACCTTGCTTAGCAAAAGAACTTTCAAATAAAAAACAAACAAGTGTAATTGTTGCTAATAAAAATATCAAAACCGCAAAAAAAATTTGTAATATGATAACTACAAAATACTATTTAACCGAAACCTCGAAAGATGTTATTGGAGTTGAGATCTGTTCTTCAATTAAAAATATTTATTCAATGATTATCGGGGCTGGAGATAGTTTAAATATGTCTTCAAGTTTATTCAAAAAATCTATAAATGAGATGATATATATTACTAAATATTTTAAAGGAAAAATTGAGACTGCTCTTGGATTGGCTGGAGTTGGAGATTTATACGTCAGTGCTGCTGGTGGTAGAAATAGTAAAATGGGAAGTTACTTAGGGCAAGGCTATACATTCAAAAATGCTAAAAGAAAATTTATGCCTAATGAAACCGTAGAGGGAGAGCAACTTGCAAGAGAAATTGCTCCATTTGTAATAAAAAAAATTCAACAAAAAAAAATCCCTTTGATGACAAAATTAATTAAATCTATAATTAATAACAAAAAATTAATATTAAATTAAAAATGGCAAGTATTAAAATAGATAAAGTAAACAAGTTTTTTGGTAGCACACATGTGATCAAAGATGTTTCTCTTGATATAAAAAGTGAGTCTTTCACAGTTCTAGTAGGCCCAAGCGGATGTGGTAAATCAACAATCTTAAGAATGATTGCTGGTTTAGAGGAAATTAATTCAGGTACAATATCTATTGATGATAAAGTTGTAAATGATCTACCACCTAAAGAAAGAAATATTGCAATGGTATTTCAATCTTATGCTCTTTATCCTCATATGACTGTATTTGATAATATGGCTTTTGGTTTAAAAATTGAAAAAAAATCAAAAGAAGAGATAGAGCAAAGAGTAATGGAAGCTGCTAAAATCTTACAGATAGAAGAGTATCTTGAGAGAAAACCCAAACAATTATCTGGAGGACAACGTCAAAGAGTAGCTATTGGTAGAGCCATTACAAGAAAACCAAAAGTTTTCTTATTCGATGAACCATTATCTAATCTAGATGCAGCATTAAGAGTACAAATGAGAGTAGAATTGGCAAAATTACATGATCAACTTAATGCAACAATGATTTACGTAACTCATGATCAAACTGAAGCCATGACACTTGCAAATGATATTGTTGTATTGGATCAAGGTATAGTTTCACAAAAGGGATCACCCATGAACTTATATAATAACCCAGATAATCTGTTTGTTGGTGGTTTTATCGGATCTCCAAAAATGAATTTTATAGATAGTAAAATTTTAAGTAAAAGTTCAAAGAGTTCTGAAGTAGATATAATGGGGACTGGAAAGTTAAATGTACCAAAAATTTCTGATAATACTCAAGAAGGGGATAGTATAAAAATTGGAATAAGACCAGAGCATTTGATATTAAATGCAAAAACAGATTCATTATGGGAAAGTAAAGTCTTCGTCGTAGAAAAATTAGGGTCAGGAACATATTTATATTTAGAGAAAGAGGGAGATCCTCTTGTTGTACAAACTGATGGTGACACAAATATTAAAGTAGGTGACACTGTTAAAATAGGTTTTGATCCATTTCGTTGCCATTTATTTGATAATAAAGGTATTTCTTTTAAAAATTCTTGAATCAATCTCAGGTAGTATTGTTTAAATTACATACTTGTTATTCTTCTTTTAAATGTTCATTATGTGTTAATTTTTAAATAACTTTAGAAAACAAGAAAAAAGAGGGGAATATATGTTTAAAAATATATTAATAACAATCTCTGCAATAGCTTTTGTTTTTAATTCAATTGCATTTGCAGATATCAAATTCTGGACGACAGAAACTCAACCAGCAAGGATGGCTAAACAAGAAGAGATGGCAAAAGCTTTTGAAGCCAAAACTGGAATAGGAGTTGAAGTTATCCCGATTGATGAAAAAGATTTAGGAACAAGAGCTACTGCAGCAGCTGCAGCAGGAGATCTTCCTGATGTAATTTATCATACATTGCAATATGTATTGCCATGGGCAGAGGCGGGAATTTTAGACGTTGATGCAAATAATGATATCGTTAACTCACTTGGAAAGAAAACTTTTGCTCCAGGTGCTTTAAAGATGGCTAAAAAAGGTGGCAAAATTGCAGCCGTGCCAGTAGATGGCTGGACGCAAATGGTTGTATACAGAAAAGATTTATTTAAAGCTGCTGGTTTAGAGCCACCGACGACTTATGCAAACATCGAGAAAGCAATAGATGCTTTATCTAGTAATGATATGTTTGGATTTGTTGCGGCAACTAAAACTGACGAAAACTTTATGAGTCAAGTTTTAGAACATGTCATGCTTGCAAACGGTGTAAATATTGTAAAAAAAGGTGGAACAAAAAAACAAGGAAGAGCTTTAAAGAATTCTTTACAGTTTTATAAAAAATTAGCTAAGGCTAGCCCTCCAGGAGAACTTTATTGGAAACAATCAAGAGAACTTTATTTCGCTGGTAAAACTCCTATGATAATATGGTCACCATTTATCATGGATGAATTAGCTGGTTTAAGAGACTCAGCTCCACCGACAATTAACAGTGATCCTACATCACCAGAATTGGCATCTAAAACTGGTTTTATAACTAATTTTAGTGGACCAAATAATGTAAAAGGCGCAGCTTGGGCGGATGTTAGATACTTTGGTGTAACTGCAGATGCAGATACAGATGAAGCTAAGCAGTTTATTCTTTATTCAATGGATGAAGGATATACAAGCACTTTATCTATAGCACCAGAAGGTAAGTTCCCTGTAAGAAGAGGTAATGCAAGTGATCCAAATGCATTTACAACAGCTTGGAGTAAACTGCCTGTTGGAGTTGATAGAAAAGCTCCTTTAACAGATCTATATTCAACAGATGTAATAAATAATATTGTTGCAGGTTTAGATACCGCTAATAGATGGGGTGTTAAAGAAGGTGAACTATCTAGAGCATCTAAAATTATTAACAATAAGTTTATAAATAGAATCACTAGACAATATATTGACGATCAATTGACGCTAGATGAAGCAGTAGATGAAATTAATACTGTACTAGCTAGCTTCTAGTAATTTAAAAAATTAAAAAAAGCGGGTAATATTAATTATCCGCTTTTTTTTATGAGTTCAAAACTTGCAAAAATTGAAAAAAGAACAGCTTATTTTTTAATATTACCATCAGTTCTTTTAGTATTTTCTATAATTTTATTTCCGATATTTTCTAATATTTGGATAAGTTTTAAAAATGTAGAGCTCAAAGATTTAAGAATTCCTGAACCAAGAGCAAAAAAATTAGTAAAATCAATTAATGATAATCCAAATCAAATAAAAGTAATTTATAAATTAAGAAATAGTTCTCTTACACAAGAAATTACTAATGTAAAATTTAAAGATAAATATCCAGATGATATCGAACCAATAAGTTTAAATAATAAATGTCTATTTAAATCAAATTTACTTAAGTGTGAGTTAGGTAATTGGCCAAAAAAATATCGAGAAAATTTAGAAATAGTATTTCAAAATATTAATAATCAAGAAATTTCCAAGAAGGAAATAAAATCTTATAAGCCTAAACTATCAGGTAAGTCACAAAATATATTATTAACTTATGAATTTACATTGAATAATTTCAAAAAAGTAATTAAAGACAAAGCTTTTATAGATCTATTATCAACAACTTTTTATTACACTTTTTTTGGAACCATAGGTGCAATATTTTTTGGAATTTTAGCTGCACAAATGGTAAATCAAAAATTTTTTGGAAGAACATTTATGAGAAGTGTTCTTTTATTTCCTTATGTTGCGCCAGTTGTTGCTCTTGCTTATACCTGGGAACTTTTACTTGATCCAACAAGCGGAACTTTAAATAATTTATTAATTAACTATCAAATTATTGATGGACCAATAAATTTACTAGGACAAAAATATGTAACTTTAAACATACTTGGTTTTGATTTTAAATTGAGGCTAGCATTAACAACTGTAATTATTTTTGAAATTTGGAGATATTTTCCTCTAGCATTTTTATTTATTCTTGCTCGTCTTCAAGCAGTTCCAAAAGAGTTGTATGAAGCAGCTGATGTTGATGGTGCAAATCCTATCCAAAAATTTCTTAATATTACTTTGCCCCAGATATTAGCAGTGATTTCAATTCTATTTATGATTAGATTTATTTGGAATTTTAATAAATTTGAAGACATCTTTTTACTCACTGGCGGGGCATCAGGTACAAGAACATTGCCAATAAATGTATATCAACAAGGTTTTTCAATCGGGGATATTGGTATGGGTTCTGCAGTTTCTATTGTGATTGTAGTGTTTCTATTAATTTTTATGTTTATCTATTTTAAACTTTTAGGAAAAAGAGCTGATGAAAATTAAAAATATATTTACTTATTGCTTTATCTCGTCTTTGTTTTTGTTTTCATTAATTTGTATTTGGAAAATCTTAGTTACATTACAAGGAATTGAATTAACAAATTTTAATTTTAATAAATTATTTATATTTGGAATAATTCTTTGTGCAATAAATCTTCTTATTGGGAAAAAATTAAATTTAAATATTAAAATAATTTTACTAGCACTTTTATTTTCTATCTTTGATTATTTCATCTCAACAAATTTACCTATTTGGTATAGTTTTGGTATATTCTTAATTTCATTATTTTTTTTCAATAATATAAAAGATTACGACAAAAACTTTTTGTCAAAAAATCATTCCTCTCAAAAATTATTCTTTAATTTTTTAACATTATTTGGAATTACACTGTTCTCTTTTGTAATTCTTTTCCCTTTTTATATGATGTTAGTTACAAGCTTTAAAACCCAAGCATTGTTATTATTGAACCCATTAGACTTTAGTATTAACTTTGCACAAGGATTGCCAGAGTTGTTTAAATCTTATTTTATAGTGTTCAAAGATTATAATTTTGGAAGATATATGCTAACGAGCACAATAGTCTCCTTAGGCACAGTCATTATAACATTAATATTTGCAATACCAGCTGCTTACGCGGTTGCAAGACTTAATTTCTTTGGAAAAAATTTTTTATCAACATCCATATTGATAATTTATTTGTTTCCAGCGATAGTTTTAGTGATACCTTTGTATACAATTTTTAGTCAACTTGGTTTAAGAAATTCTATTGAGGGTTTGTTAATAGTTTATACAGCTACAACCTTACCTGTAGCAATTTATATGCTGCAAGGTTACTTTAAAAGTATACCAAAAGAATTAGAAGAAGCAGGGATAATAGATGGTCAAAATTGGCTTGGTATAATTTTTAAAATTATACTCCCACTTAGTTTACCTGCAATATCATCAGTAGCTTTGTATGTATTTATGATAGCTTGGAATGAATTTTTGTTTTCATTAATGTTTTTAGACCGGCCGAATACATTCACATTATCAAGAGCTATTCAGTTTTTGAATGTTGGAGCTGAAACACCTAGACAATATTTGATGGCAGGGTCTGTAGTAGTAACTTTGCCTATTTTAATAATTTTTGTTTATTTTGAAAAATATTTAGTAAGTGGTCTTACTGCAGGAAGTGTTAAAGGATAATGCAAAATAAAGTAGAAGAGGCAAAAAAAATATTATTAGGTAACAGAAAAAATGGTTACACACTTCCTACTAATAACAAATTATATCCTGCTCAATGGAATTGGGATTCAGCTTTTATAGCTCTTGGCTATTCTTACTTTAATTTAGATTTTTCAATTATAGAAATTGAAACTTTGCTTAATGGTCAGTGGGACGATGGTATGGTACCCCACATTCTTTTTCATGAAAAAGACACATCTTATTTTCCAAATCACACAACTTGGAAATGTGGAAAAAATATACCTTCTTCTGGTATTACTCAGCCACCAGTTTTAGCCAGTATTTTGAGAAAAATTGTTCAAAAAAAAAAACTAAATAATGATCAAAACTCAAGAATAATTAAAGTAATCAAAAAAATTAAAAATTATCATGACTGGTTCATAAAATTCAGAGATCCTAATAAAACGGGCCTTGTATCCATATTACATCCTTGGGAAAGCGGGTATGATAATTCACCAATTTGGGATCAGCCAATGAGCAATATCAAAGTAGATAAAGACCTTAATTATAAAAGAAGAGACCTTGAAGTTTCAAACGCTGATGAGAGACCTTTAAAAACTGATTATGATAGATATGTAACTTTAAGAGATCAATTTAGGGATGTTCAGTATGATCCACATAAATTGTATGAGATTTCTGATTTTAATGTAGTAGATGTTGGATTTAATGCTTTATTTTTGAGAGCAAATAAAGATCTACTTACCTTAGCTAAAAATTTAGATTTAAATTTCGATGATTTAAATAATTTTGTATCCAAAACTGAAAATCAAATATTAAAATTATATGATGATAATATTAATGATTTTGTCTCAAAAGATTTAAAAACTAATTTGAATATCGTTGTTCCATCAATAACAAATTATTTTACTTTATTTGCAAATTTAGAAAATGATCAATTAAATAAAAAAATTATTAATAATTTAAAAAATCATAATATTAATGACAATTACTATTTCTCAACAATAAAACCAAATCATCCTTCATTTGAAGAAAAAAGATATTGGAGAGGTCCAATATGGATAAATTGTAATTGGTTGATTTATCAAGGACTTATTAAAAAAGAGCCAGAATATGCAAATGAAATAAAAAAAAAAACTTTAGAATTAATTGAAGAAAAAGGTTTTCATGAATATTACAGTTATAAAGATGGATCAGTTATGGGCGCAAATAATTTCTCATGGACTGCAGCTTTATATTTAGACCTGGTTCTTGAAAATTAGAATAGATTTTTAGTTTTTATTTAGAAATGTTTCAGAGGAGTCGTCCATTGCTTTTGCCCAAGCTGTATGATGAACAGGAGCTACTGACCCTGTTACTGGAGATGAAAAAGATTTATTTCTATACGTTGATATATCTTCAACCTTATGATGTTCCCATTCTTTAAAATGTTTTCTGATTAGTTCAAAATCTATTTTTGGATAATCTGACATCTCATGTAATTCTTTTGTGTATTCAGTCTGAAAATCAATCATCTGATCAGGATTTTCTAGTTTTTCTTCTAAAGCAACCCATTTATTAATATCTTTTTCAATATCCCCTCCATTTGGCATATTTATTTTCCCCATTATAACATCTCTTGCGTACCAAGCTTGGCAATCAAACATATTGAATGTATGAAACTGATCTTGCATTCCTAGATACAAAAGTTTGTGATTATCCTGCCAAACAACACCTTTGTATAATTTTGGAGGATAAAGTCTGTTTCTTGTTTTAAGTTTTAAATTTTCTTCCAAGAAAGGAAAATGATGTAGGTAACCAGTACATAGTATTATTACATCTGCATCCTGTTCCGTGCCATCTTTAAAAATTGCTTTTTTTCCCTCTAATCTATCTAAATAGAATACTTCCTTCATTCCTTCAGGCCATTTAAAACCCATAGGATTATGCCTGTAGCCAATTGTTACACTTTTTGCTCCATATTTATTGCATTGAAGCGCAATATCCTCAGCGGAATAACTGCTTCCTAAAACTATAATATTTTTTCCTCTAAATTCTTCTGCATCTCTAAAATCATGTGAGTGCATTATTCTTCCAGGAAATGAACTCATACCTTTATATTCAGGTATAAAAGGAACTGAAAAATGACCAGTGGACACTACAACGTAATCAAAATGATCAGTTAAAATTTTATCATTTTCTTTATCTTGATAGCTAACTTCAAATTTGTCTGATTTAAAAACTGTATTAACTACTCTTGTATTAAATTTAATTTTATTTCTTAAATTTCCTTTATTTACTCTACTAGTTATATAATCATAAAGTACTTCTCTAGGAGGGAAAGAAGGAATTGGCTTTCCAAAATGTTCATCAAAAGAATAATCTGCGAATTCAAGACACTCTTTAGGTCCATTTGACCAAAGATATCTGTACATACTATTATGAACTGGATCTCCATATTGGTCAGATCCCGTTCTCCAGCTATAATTCCAAAGACCTCCCCAATCACTTTGTTTTTCGAAGCAAACTATTTCAGGTATTTTGTCTCCTTTTTTCTCGGCATGTTCAAAAGCCCTGAGTATTGATAACCCACAAGGTCCAGCACCGATAATAGCGACTTTAGTCATGATAATTTTTCCTCTACAATTAAAATTATAAATATATTGTACTAAGAAAAATAGAAAAATTAAATATTATTTTAATATGAAAACTAATTGGAATTATCCTACTACAATTTGGGTTGGAGAGAACAGAATTCAAGATTTAGGTATAGCATGCAAAAATCTAAAAATCGATAAACCATTATTTGTCACAGATAAGGATTTAATTAATCTAAAAATGGTTCAAGATATTATTTTAGATTTAAAAAAAACCTTTAATCATCTTCAAGTTTTTTCAAATTTTTCAGGTAATCCTGTAGGCGAGAATGTGGAAGAGGGAGTGGGGGAGTTTAAAAAATTAGGTTGTGATGGAGTTATTGCATTTGGTGGCGGCAGCGGTCTTGATGTAGGCAAAGCTATTGCTTTTATGTCAGGACAGTCTAGATCAATATGGGATTTTGAAGATATAGGTGATTATTGGAAAAGAGCAGATGAAACTAACATTGCACCTATCATTGCTGTACCCACTACAGCAGGGACAGGATCAGAAACTGGAAGAGCATCAGCTATAATCAATAAACAAACAGGTATAAAAAAAATTATTTTCCACCCGAAATTTTTACCTTCAATTGTAATTTTAGATCCTAATTTAACTTTAGATCTTTCTCCAAGATTGACTGCAGCGACAGGTATGGATGCTTTGGCACACAATTTAGAAGCTTTTTGTGCACCAGGATTCCACCCGATGGCTGATGGAATTGCGATTGAGGGAATGAAGTTAATTAAAAACTCATTAATTAAAGCAGTTAAGAACGGTAAAGATTTAAATGCTAGAGCAGAATTATTAGCTTCAGCTAGTATGGGTTCTACCGCTTTTCAAAAAGGGCTTGGTGCTATTCATTCTTTAAGCCACCCTATTAATGCACAATTTAATGTTCACCACGGTTTATCAAATGCTATCTTTATGCCTTATGTATTAACTTTTAACAAAGATATGATTGAAAAAAGGATAATTTCTATATGTGATTATCTCGAACTCGATAAAAGTTTTGATAGTTTTTTGAAGTGGATTTTAGAACTAAGAAAAGAATTAAATATACCGCATAAACTATCAGAAATTGTTGATGTAAATAAAATAAATTTAGAGCAGTTATCAGTTATGGCATTAGAAGATCCATCAACTTCTACCAATCCAAGGACAATGATTAAGGATGACATGAAAGCACTTTATGAACACAGTATTTCAGGTAAATTATTTTAATGAAAAGAATTCTTATAGTTGAAGGTAATCTTAGAGAAGAAAATCAAAGCTTTACTGATGGTGGAATTAAAACTCATACTGAAAGTTTAAAAGATAGTATTAGTTATTTTACAGATCAATTAGATATTGATGTTGTTAACCCTTCATCAGATGAAAATATTAATGAAGTAGCTAAAGATTTAACTAAATATCATGGAATGATATGGGGTGGTAGTAGTTTAAATATTTACAATGATACTCCAGAAATAAGAAGACAAATAAACTTTATGAGGGAATGTCAAAAGAATATAAAAAATATATTCGCAATATGTTGGGGAATGCAAGTTGCTGTGACCGTTGCTGGTGGTGAAGTAAAGAAATGCCCTAATGGCGCTCATAGGGGAATAGCTCATGACATAGAAATAAACGAAAACGGTCTTAAACATCCGCTTTATAAAAATAAAAATAAAAAATTTAATACCCCTGCATTTAATTTTGATGAAGTTGTAAAATTACCTGAGGGCTCTACATTACTTTCATCAAATCCAATAAATAAAGTCATGGGTATAAATTTTAATGTTGGTTCAACGAATGTATGGGGAATACAATATCACCCAGAAATAACTTATGCCAAAATGATAAGCTTAATTCATTTTAGGAGAGATCGACTTTTAGAAAAAAAAGCATTTATTGACCAAATGGAAATAGATTCTCATGTAAAAATTATAGAAGATGAAAATAAAATTTCAAATAAAGATGCAAGGATGAGAGAATTAGAAAATTGGCTAAATAATTTAAATTAAAACAAGCCTTCTATTTCACCTTTTTCATTAAGCTTAATAGAGTCTGCTGCAGGAACTCGAGGAAGTCCTGGCATTGTCATTATGGCTCCGCATATAACAACAATAAATTCTGCACCTGAAGATAATCTTACTTCTCTAATTGGTAATGAATGGCCTGTTGGAGCACCTTTTGCGTTTGGATCAGTAGAAAAACTATATTGTGTTTTTGCTACGCATATAGGTAAATTTCCATAACCCGCTTCTTCAAAAGATTTTAATTGATCTTTTATTTTACTGTCAGCAACAACTTCGTTTGCTCGATATATTTCTTTTGCAACAGTTTCAACTTTCTTTAACAAAGGTGTTTTTTCATCATATAAAAATTTAAAATTTGCCTGTTTTTGATCAATTAAATCTACAACATGTGAAGCAAGTTCTTTTGTCCCTTCGCCACCATTTGACCAATGAGTGCATAAATTAGCTTTAACTCCCATATTATCACAAGCATTTATTAACTCTTTTACCTCATTATCTGTATCAGCAACAAAATGATTAACAGCAACTGCTACCGGTAAACCAAATTTTTTTACGTTTTCAATATGTCTTTCTAAATTTACTAAACCTTTTTTTAACGCTTCTACATTTTCATTTTTTAAATCATCTTTAGCTACACCACCGTGCATTTTTAATGCTCTGATTGTTGCAACTATAACTACACACTCAGGTTTTAAATTTGATTTTCTACATTTAATATCTAAAAATTTTTCTGCTCCTAGGTCTGCTCCAAATCCAGCTTCAGTTACAACATAATCAGCTAGTTTTAAACCTGCTTTAGTTGCTATTACAGAGTTACAACCGTGCGCAATGTTTGCAAAAGGACCACCATGAATAATGGCAGGATTATTTTCTAACGTTTGAGTTACATTAGGCCTGATTGCTTCTTTTAACAATACAGTCATTGGTCCATGAGCATTTAAATCTTTTGCAAAAATAGGCTTTCTATCTCTAGTATAAGCAACTGTAATATTACCTATTCTCTTTTCCAAATCTTCAAGATCATTTGCTAAACAAAAGATAGCCATTATCTCAGATGCTACTGTAATATCAAAACCATCTTCTCTTGGAAAACCATTAGCTACTCCACCTAAATTAATATTGATAGATCTTAAAGATCTATCATTCATATCCATAACTCTTCTCCAAACTACTCTTCTCACATCTATGTTTAATTTATTTCCCCAATAAATATGATTATCAATTAACGCTGACAATAAATTGTGAGCAGATGTAATTGCATGGAAGTCTCCTGTAAAATGTAAATTGATTTGTTCCATTGGAACAACTTGAGCATATCCACCACCTGCTGCTCCACCTTTCATTCCAAATGAAGGACCTAAACTAGGTTCACGTAAACACACTATAGAATTTTTACCAATTTTATTTAATCCATCATTTAAACCAACTGACGTAGTTGTCTTTCCCTCACCAGCAGGAGTTGGTGTAATAGCAGTAACTAAAATTAATTTTCCATTTTGTTTGTCTTTCAAACTATCTAAATATTCTAAATTTATTTTTGCAATATGACGTCCCATAGGGCTAAAAGCACTTGGTTCGTCTGGAACATTAATTTTACCCAAAATCTCATTTATGGGTTTCATTTTTGCTTCTCGTGCAATTTGGATATCTGATTTTGACATAAATCTAATTACTTATTAATGAGCAGAATTACTATCCTTTTTTGTCACGTATTTAAACATCTAAAAAATATATATAAAAAAAATTAGCAAAAACTTATATTTAATTTTATAAAACTTACGGATGCAGAAATATTCAGTATTTAGTCTAATCAAAAACGCTTTCTCCAATCACCAAAATTGGGAAGTTGCTTGGAAAGATCCAACTCCAAAAAGTGAATATGATGTAGTCATCATTGGAGGTGGAGGACATGGTCTTGCTACTGCATATTATTTAGCAAAAGAACATAATATTAGAAATGTAGCTATCATTGAGAAAGGCTGGATTGGTGGTGGAAATGTTGGTCGAAATACAACGATCATAAGATCAAATTTTATGTACGATGCTAATGCAAGATTTAATGAATTTGGAATGGATTTATGGAGAAACTTAAGTCAAGAACTGAATTTTAATGTGATGTTTTCTCCAAGGGGAATAATAAACTTAGCCCACTCTGATGCTCAAATGAACGCATACGCTCGTAGAGGAAACTCTATGAGATTAAATGGAATAGATGCAAAGTTATTGGATAGAGACGGAGTTAAAAAATTAATTCCAATGGCTGACTTTAGCGATGAAGTACGTTTCCCAATTTTTGGAGGCTTAATGCAACCAAGCGCTGGTACCGCAAGACATGACGCCGTTGCTTGGGGTTATGCACGTCAAGCAGATGATATGGGAGTAGATATAATACAGCATTGTGAGGTCACTGGTTTTGATGTTGTTAATGGAAAGATAAAAGGAATTAGAACTTCAAGAGGAGATATTAAAGCAAAAAAAGTTGGATTATGTGTTGCAGGTAGCACAAATATATTAGCTGAAAAATTAAATATGACGCTGCCAATAGAAACACATGTACTGCAAGCTTGTGTTTCAGAACCTGTAAAACCATTATTAGACGGAGTAGTAACTTTTGGTGCAGGTCACTTTTATATAAGTCAATCAGATAAAGGTGAGATGGTAATGGGTGGTGATCTTGATGGATATAATAGTTATGCTCAAAGAGGTAACTTGCCAACTATACAACATGTATTGACAGGTGGCTTGGCTTTGTTTCCATTTTTAAGTAGATTAAAAATGTTAAGGACATGGGGAGGGATCATGGATATGTCTATGGATGGTTCCCCAATAATTGATAAAACTCATATTGAAGGTTTATATTTAAACTGCGGATGGTGTTATGGAGGTTTTAAATCAACTCCTGTTTCAGGTTGGACTTTTGCTCATACAATTGCTCAAGACCAAGTTCATGAATTAAATTCAGAATTAAGATTAAATAGATTTTCTACAGGTCATCTTTTAGATGAAAAAGGTTTAGGAACTAAAACCTGGATTGGTTAAAAAATGTTATACATCAAATGTCCTTATTGCGGTTTAAGAGCACAAAAAGAATTTTCATATGGAGGTGATGCAACTGTAAAAAGACCTAATATAAATGAAGAAGTATCAAGCGAGGATTGGGATAATTTTGTTTATATGAGAAAAAGTCCAAGAGGGAAACATATAGAGTTATGGCAACATATAGCTGGATGTAGACAATGGATTAAGGTGCAAAGAGACACTGCTACACATGAAATTTTCCAAACAGCAAAAGTCACAGAAGAAATAAGATGAGCCAACCATTTAGATTAAATAAAGAGGGATTAATTAATCGAAACAAAAAAATATCTTTTACTTTTAATGGTAAAAAATTATTTGGATATGAAGGTGATACAATTGCATCTGCTTTAATAGCAAATGGAATACACCTAGTTGGTAGAAGTTTTAAATATCATAGACCGAGAGGTTTTTTTGGTGCAGGAGTAGAGGAGCCAAACGCAAAGCTTCAAGTAGAATTCAATGGTCATTCAGAACCCAATGTTAATGCAACAGAAATGGAACTCGTTGAAGGTTTGTCTGCAACGAGCCAAAACTGTTGGCCATCAGTAAATTTTGATGTTGGTGCAATTAATAATTTTTTAAAAATGTTTTTTCCTGCTGGGTTTTATTACAAAACATTTATGTGGCCTAAGAGTTTCTGGTATAAAATTTACGAACCTTTCATTAGAAAAGCCGCAGGGTTAGGGGTTGCTTCGATAGAAAAAGATAAAGAAAGATATGAACATAAATTTGAGTATTGCGATTTGTTAGTTACTGGATCCGGACCCTCTGGATTAGCGAGTGCTTATGCTGCTGCAAAAAATGGAGCAAAAGTAATTTTAGCTGAGGATAAACCAAGATTTGGAGGAACACTTTTAACCGACGACGTAAGCATCGACAATTTATCAGGAAAAGATTGGGCAGAAAAAATAATTACCGAATTAAAATCTATGCCTAATGTCACCGTAAAAAATAGATCTCAAGTTTTTGGTTACTATGATCATAACATGCTGGTAATGTTTGAGAGAGTTAGTGATCATTTAGAGAAAAAATCAAAATTCACCCCAAGACAAAGACTTTGGTACATTAGAGCCAAAGAAACAATTTTATCAACTGGTTCAATTGAAAGACCAATTGTGTTTGGCAACAATGATACTCCAGGAATTTTTTTATCAGCAGCTGCAAAAGAATATATGAAAGTCTACGGAGTATTGGTTGGGAAGAAACCTTTAATATTTACAAATAACGATAGCGCATATGAAACAGCTTTAGAGTTCAAAAAAAATAATGTTGAACCAATTATATTAGATACAAGGGAAGAACATTCATCAGAATTAATTGATGAAGCTAAATCAAAGGGAATTGATATAAGATTTTCTCATGGTGTTATTGTTGCTAACGGATACAAAAAAGTTAAATCTGCAAAAATTGGCAAACTTAATAAAGATAAAAATTCTTTTGAGAAAATAGAAACTGTAGATTGTGATTGTATTTGTGTATCTGGATTTTGGACACCATCTGTTCATTTAGCATCACAATCAGGAAATAAACTTAAGTATGAAGAAAAAATTGATGCATTTATTCCAGATAAGAAAAAACAGCATGAGACATCAGTTGGTGCAGCAAATGGATCATTTACATTAGAAGAAAGTTTAAAACATGGTTTTGAAAATGGTTCAAATCTTTCCGCAAAAATTACAGAGACTAAAACAGAAATCTCAATTCCAAATGTAAATGAAAAGAAATACGGAGCTCATGATAAATTTTGGTGTATGCCGTTACCTAAAAATGAAAATCCAAAAAGATTTGTTGACTTTCAAAATGATGTATCTGTCTCTGATATAGAAATCGCACTAAGAGAAGGTTACAGATCAATAGAGCATGTCAAAAGATACACAACTCTTGGAATGGCAACAGATCAAGGCCGTACAAGTAATTTAAATGGTCTTCAGTTGGTATCTAATATAGAAAATAAAATAGTTCCTGAAGTGGGACACACAACATTTAGACCACCTTTCACACCAATTACAATCGGGACAATAGTTGGTCGTGAAGTAGGTATGGAATATATGCCGACTAGAAAAACCCCAATGCATGAATGGCATGAGAAAAATAATGCTGTTTTTGTCGATGCAGGTGCCTGGAAGAGACCTCGATATTACAAACAAGGAAATGAAACTTTATTTGAAGCTTCAAAGAGAGAGGCAAAGAATGTTAGAGAGAACGTTGGTATCTGTGATGTAACAACATTAGGAAAAATTGATATCAAAGGTCCAGACGCAGCAGAATTTTTAAATAGAGTTTATACAAATGCTTGGATGAAATTACCTGTTGGAAAAGCAAGATATGGATTAATGCTCAGAGAAGATGGAATTGTCATGGACGATGGAACAACAACAAGGATTTCAGAAAATCATTATCATATGACCACTACAACTGCACAAGCTGCAAATGTTTTATCTCACTTAGAATATTATCTTCAAATTGTATGGCCTGAATTAAATGTAAACGTTGTATCTACAACTGAGCAATGGGCAGGAGCTGCAATTGCAGGACCCAAATCTAGAGATATGTTATCAAAATTATATCCAGACTTAGATGTTTCAAATGATGCATTGCCTTTTATGGGCTATAAAGAAGCAGACTTTTTTGGTGTTCCATCAAGAATTTTTAGAATTTCATTTTCAGGTGAGCTTGCATACGAGATTAATGTCAAATCAGATCATGGCATGTTTATGTGGGAGAAAATGATGGAAGTAGGAAAAGAATTTGGAAATCAGCCTTATGGAACTGAAGCTTTATCAACATTAAGAATAGAAATGGGACACGTTGCAGGACCAGAATTAGATGGCCGAACAATCCCATCAGATGTTTCACTAAATGGATTAGTTTCAAAGAAAAAAGATTTTATTGGTAAAAATTCTTTAGGAAGAGAAGCATTTAACGTTGAAAGCAGACAAAAAATTGTTGGACTTATTCCAATTGATAGAAAGTCTAGTATTCCTGAAGGATCTCATATCGTACAAGATCAGAATGCAAAATTACCTAATCCTAAACTTGGTCACGTTTCTTCTTCTTGTTGGAGTGTAGAAAATAATAATCCATTTTCTCTAGCAATTATGAAAGATGGAAAAAACATGATTGGTAAAAAGTTTTTTGCGGTATCACCATTAAAAAATAAATCAATTGAAGTAGAAGTTATATCTTCACATTATGTTGACCCAGAAGGAAAAAGAGTTAGATCATGAAAAATGTTTCTGCACTAGAAAATATTCATAAACATGGATTGTTTGGCAATCACGATAGCAAAGATGAACTAATAAATATTAGGGAAATTAAAGATGTTTTGATTTATCAAATTGTTAAATATAAAAAATCTTCAATTAGTATTGATAAATTAAAAATAGATAATTTAAATTTACCCAAGACGCTTTTGGTATCTTCAAATTCTAATACAAGAATTTTATGGATGGGACCTGATAATTGGTTAGTCGTTTCAACGAATAAAGAAATAGAAAAATCTATTTTAGGAAACCTAAGTCATGATGATTTTGCATTAACTGATCTATCTCATTCAAGAACAATACTTGAATTAGAAGGTTCTTTGGTAGATGAAGTATTAAAAAAAGGTTGTCCGTTAAACTTAGATGGTCTTGATGAAGGAAAATGTTCTAATTCTACTTTTCATGCAATTACAATAACTATTGATTTTATTAGTTCAAATCCAAGAAAAGTAAGAATATTTGCCTTAAGAAGTTTTGGTGAATCTCTTTATCATTCAATAACTGATGCTTGTTTAGAATTTGGCTATAAAGCGGAATAAAAACTATTCTGAAGTTTTAAATTTAGTTTTTTGAACAATAACCACAAATACAATTGGAATTATTAAAGTTATAAGTGTTACTGTTATCAACAAAATACCTAGATCTGAATAATCGGCAGTTGTAAGAATAGCGTTTGTTACCTTATCTTTTACCTCTCTAGTAATAACATAAATTTCATTTAAATATTTAGTACCCAAAGCACTTGCTGATAAAGCAAGATTTGTAAAAGATGCGAATACTGCAAAGAAAGTTGCTTTTAAGTGCGAAGGCGCATTTTTAGCAATCCATGCAAGCAAAGGTATCATTGAGACTTGTCCCAAAGGTGACTCAAGTGCAGTATTTAATATTGCAATAAACTTGGCATCAACAACTCCATTAGTAATAGATGATGTCCAATTGTGAAATCCATAATACATGCCAACACTTGGTAAAAATAAAATGGCGCCTGCAATAGATAAAATTACTATTATTCTAGCTATTGAGTTATTTGCCATAAAAGGTCTTAATAAGATAATACCCACAAGAGTTAAAACTGAAGCAATAAGTGATAATACAGAAAAAAATTGTTCATTGAATTCAAGAACATCAATTTCAAACCAAGATAAACCTGGACCAGGTCCTGGCATTGCTCTAAAAATAAAAATTATTATTGCCGTTCCTACAACAGTAAGTCTTAAATCTTGAGGAAGTTCTTTAACTAATTTATTCATTAAAAATAGAATAATTGCCATTGAACCTACGAAAACAATTTCTTGAGCAAAAGGCACTTTGAATGATCCAATACCTAAAGTGAAAATAACAAAAACCAAGCTTCCACCTAGTATCCACCAGTTTACTTCAGTTTTCTCTGAAGGAGCATAATCTTGGTCACCCTCTAAACCTTGTTCAATAAGCTTTCTTTTCTTTTGATTTTTTAGATATGAGGCAAGAAATATTCCTAGTACAGATACAATTGGAATAATTAAAGCGTATATATAAATTGAACCGTATAAACTTATCTTATCTGCTTGTTCAAGTTCGTCTACTCCTTTAAAGAGAATAACGTTAGCTAAAGCAACTAAAACAGTTCCACCAATTATTGCAAATCTTCCAAGAGTTTGCATTGTTGTATGCATAAGTTTGATTTCATCTCTTGAAAATTTATTTCCGCTGTCATCAACTAAGGGAACTGCTTCTACAGTCATAGCATCAGCTACAACATCTTGCACAACATAACCAATTGGAGCAAGTAAAACACTGATCACAAACCATGTTTCTACTGAAAGAATTGATGACATCCATTCAGTATGAATTATTAAACCGTACATTATAATTAAACTTAATGAGATTAAGGATGCTCCTACAAAAACCATGTAATTTTTTTTATTCCAGATTAGATCAACAAGATGACCCAAAGGCATCTTCAATGCCCATGGAATTCCAGCCCAAAAACCCAGTCCAGCAAGAAAAGCAGCAGACAAGTTTAGATAGTCTTTAACGAAAAAAGTTCCAACAATACCTGTTAGTCCTGAAATACCAGCAGCTAGATAAATCATCAATGGTGGTAGATAGGTCCACTTAAACTGTCTTCCTAAATCTATTAAAGTACTATCTATAAATCTCAAAATTTTATTACTCATAAATTATTCTGTTAAATTTAATAATATTAATCCATTTTGTTTAGTTTCTTTACACCAAAGTTCATAACTTTCACAAACTCTCCACAAATGGTCAAATGCTCTTTGAGATAATTCCAAGGGAAAGTGACTTTTTGCATAATATAATTTTGGGATTTTCATTAATTGTTTAATCATAGTATCTTTTTGTATTTGTAAAAGTCTTATAGTTTCTTGATTAATCTTTTTTTTTGTAGATTTATCTACGTAGTCATTGCTCTCAAGTTCTTTAAACCACTTATCATGAAAATTTCCTGAACTAATTTCATTATAATCATCTGATGCAATAAATATTTCAAAAGCTTGAATATTAGTTAAATTTGGATTTTTAATCTTGATTTCATATATCTTTTGATAAATGATTTCGGCAACATATAATACAAATGGTCTCGATTTATCAGTTTCCAAACTAAACTCCTCAAATATCTACTGAATAATAGCATGAATTAGGATCATCTTTATAGTGGGCAAAAGGCCCACACTCTTTGAAACCAAAACTTTTAAAAAGTTTTCTAGCAGGTGCAAAAAAATCACCTGCACCAGTTTCGACACTTAGTTTAGTGATTCCTATTTGTTTAGATTTTTCAATAAGATGTGAAATTATTTTTCCACCATATTTTTTATTTCTAAACTTATCTGAAACTCTTATAGATTTAAATTCTCCATGTGTTTCATCAAATAATTTTAAAGCTCCACAACCAATTAATTCATTATTTTCCCATAAACTCCAGAATTTTATACTTGGATCCTTTAATCCAGGTATATTTAATACATGCGAACTTCCCTCAGGAGAAACTGATCTCAATTCAATAAAATGCTTAGTTAGCAACTCATTTACTTGCGGATCATCAAAATTATTTTCTATTGATTTCATAGTTTTGAAAAACATATAATCTAAATTTAGATTAAACCAAGAAAATTAAATATGTGTGGAAGATACGTAATAACTAGCCCCGTTACAAAAACAAAAAAACTTGTTAAGTCAGCTATACAAGTTGAAGATAATGAAAATTATAATGCACATCCATTTCAGAAATTACCTGTGATTAAAAAATATAATAATGGAAATACTCTAGAAAATTTAAAGTGGGGAGTAGTACCTAGTTGGGCTAAGCAAAAAGATTTTAAACCTTTAATAAATGCAAGACTAGAAACTATTGATGAAAAAGTGTCTTTCAAAAAATTAATTCGATTACATAGATGTGTAGCTGTAGCAGATGGTTTTTATGAATGGAAAAGAGAAAAAGAAAATAAAATACCTTATTATTTTTTAAGAGAGGATAAAAAGCTTATGTATTTAGCGGCTATATATGACAATGATCAATTTTGTTTAATAACCGAGGATGCAGATGAAAATATTAAAGAAATACATCATAGACAGCCTGTTATAATTAATGAAAATGATGTTAATAGATATTTAAATCTTGAATTAACAGGATCCAGTTTTCTTAAAGAGTGTAAAAAAACAAAATTAAACTTTCATGAGGTTTCAAAGGAAGTTAATAAACCCACAAACAATAATATTTCTTTGATACAAACTATATCTTAAAACTATTTTTCTATAGTTGTTAAATGTCCCATTTTTCTTTTAGCTTTAACTTCTTTTTTTAAATAATCATAAAAAAATTCATTTTCATTAAACTTTTTATTTTTATATTCTAATATATCCTCACCAATCAAATTAAGCATTTTTGCATTATAAATTTTTTTTGTTTCTAACTTTTCAAGTCCACATACAGCTCTGATGTGGTTTTCAAATTGACTAATGTTGTGTGAATTTATAGTTAGGTGTCCAGAATTATGTACCCTTGGTGCAACTTCATTAGCATATAAATTATTATTTTTATCTATAAAGAATTCAACGCACATAGTGCCAATATAATCAAGCTCTTCAGCTACTGTTTTTGCCCAGTCCAACGCTTTATTTTTAATTTCATCACTTATATCTGCAGGAATTTTAGAATGTTTTAATATCTGGTCTTCATGATAATTTTCAATTGGATCATAAATTTCATATTTTTGGTGACCAAATCTTGTAACCACTACTGAAATTTCTTTTTTTAAATTTACTATCTTTTCTAAGATGTAGCCTTTTGAAAAATCAAAATCTTCATTTAAATCATTTGCATTATTTATTTTATATTGGCCCTTTCCATCATAACCAAGTGTACAAGTTTTCAATAAACCAGGTATTAATCTATCGTTTATTTTTATATCATCTAAATCGTTAATACTTACAAACTGTGTTGTAGTTATATTATTTTTATTTAAAAACTCTTTTTCAGTCATTCTATTTTGAATTAATTTATTTATTTCGGGGCTTGGTAATACAGATTTGGTTTCATTAATTTTTTTCAATATATCATATGGAATATTTTCAAACTCATAAGTAACAAGATCAACTTTTTCTAAAAAGTTATTGATAATATTTATGTCTTGGTAATCTCCATAAATAAATTCATCTGCAAAATTAATTGCGGGTGCATCTTTATCATCCGATAAAATAACCGTTTTAATATTAAGTTTTTTTGCTGCAGATGCTAATAGACTTCCTAATTGTCCTCCACCTATTATTCCTAGATCAGGTTTAGACATTAATTACTTTGGTTTTTTTTTTACTTTTGATGTTTGTTTTTTTCGCCAATTTAAAAGTGTTTTTTTTACATTTTTATCATACGTAGCTATAATTGAAGCAGCATATAAACCAGCATTGATTGCACCATCTTCTCCAATAGCAACTGTACCAACAGGAATTCCTTTTGGCATTTGAGCAATTGATAGTAGGCTATCTAAACCTTTTAACTTTTTACTTTCAATGGGAACACCTATGACTGGAATTCTAGTTATAGCAGCAATCATACCAGGTAAATGTGCTGATCCTCCAGCCCCAGCAATAATAATAGAAATATTATTATTTTCTGCTTTCTTTGCATAGGTATAAAGTCTATCAGGCGTTCTGTGTGCAGAGACGATATTTGTCTCATAATTAACTTTTAAAATCTTAAGAACTTTTTCACAATTTTTCATTGTTTTGTAATCAGACTGACTGCCCATTACAATTGATACTTTGTGTGATTTTTTTTTGTATTTCATGAAACCAATATCAATTTACAGATATTTCCCTTAAATTGCAATTTTTAGCTAAGGACAGTTTAAGTTAGTGACAATCATAATAATAATAATAGTGTATACCAAATATGAATTATCGAATTGATAATCTTCAGTATTGTAAATGGTCTAGAGAAATCTTTGAAATAAATAATAAAGCTGGATTAAATGCGGTTCACGTAACGTTAGTTTATCATGAAGACTATGATGAATTACAACAAAGAATACATGAGTGGAATAAACATTTTGAAGAAAATAAAGATCTTATATTTCTAGGCAATAACTACAATGATATTACAAAAGCAAAAGAAGAAAACAAAACTGCAATTTTTTTTGGATTTCAAAATTGTTCTCCAATTGAAGATGACATAGGTCTTATAGAAAAAGTACATTCACAAGGTTGTCGATTTATGCAATTAACTTATAACAACCAATCATTATTAGCCACTGGATGTTATGAAAAAAACGATAGCGGAGTTACTAATTTTGGAAAAGAGGCTATTAAAGAAATGAATAGAGTAGGTATTGTTGTTGACATGTCTCATTCAGCAGAGAAAAGTACACTTGATGCAATTGAAATTAGCCAAAAACCAATTGCAATCACTCATGCAAATCCTACTTTTTGGTTTGAAGCTAAAAGAAATAAATCTACAGAATTATTAAAAGTTTTATCTGATAGTGGAGGAATGTTAGGTTTATCATTGTATGCTCACCATTTAAAAGATGGAACGAATTGTAAAATAGAAAGTTTTTGTGAAATGGTTGCAAGAACAGTTGAAATTATGGGTATTGATAATGTTGGAATAGGATCTGACTTATGTTTGAACCAACCAGACAGTGTAGTTGAGTGGATGAGAAATGGAACTTGGTCAAAATCAAAAACTTTTGGTGAAGGCAGTAAAGATAAACCTGGTTTTCCAACACAACCAGATTGGTTTTTAGATGCAAGAGGATTTAATAATATAAACACAGAACTAAAAAATAAAGGTTTTCACGAAGAAGAGATAAATAAGATACTTGGCAATAACTGGTTTAATTTTTATAAAGGAATTAATTAATGCAAGTTCCACTAAGAGATCCTAAAATTGTCATGAAACTTTCTAGGCTTGGATCGTTTCATCAATCTAAATTATCTTTTCTAAGATCATTTTTAAATGAGTTCAAAGATTGGAAATATAACAGAGATTTGTTTGACTTGAATGATAGGGGATATGGAGTAGCTATTTATTCATTTTCAAAAGATAAAAAAACATATTCTTTAGTTTGTTTTGCTAATGAGCTTAAAGATGAGGAAAGATCTGATAGAGTAATAGCAACCAAATGGGATGCTGCATTTGCTTTGTATGATGGCATTCCTTCAAAAATTGATATTGATAGACTTTCACAAAATGTCCCTAAACAAGAAGTAGGGAGACTTTCTTATAAAGAACTAACTCTCTCAAGAGCAAATAGATCAGTTAGAGCATTTAATTATGTGGTTGAGTGTTTATCAAAAGGTATCCAGCCAAATACTAATGAGCTTTCAAAAGTTGGATATTTGTACAGAACAACTGCAGTATATGGCTCAGGAAAATTTGGATTAGCAGACAGGTTTAGAATTAAAAATAGAGATGAAATAAATGGTCCTTTTAGATTGGAAATGATGTTGGTTTATCTTGTAAGACAATTCACTTTCGATCAAGTAAATCATATAGCAAAACATAAAAATCCTAAAGATGCTGTAGAACTGGACTTGGATATTTGCAGAAATTTAGGAATTGGTAATTCAACTGGATTGGGAATGGCACCATTTATTGTAAACCACCCTTCATTGTTAAATAATTGGATTCTAGCTAAAGAAACAGCTTTAAAAAAAATTAGAGAAATAGAAAAAGTATCAGAAGAAGAGTTTAAAATTTTCTACAACTGTTTAACAAAATCTTTAAAAAATGTAACTTCATGGAATACTGATAGTGAATATCAAAAGAAGAAAATTGAGAATTTAATTAATGATTTACAAAATTTAATCAATTATTTGAAAGACAATATTCATAAATCAAATTTTTATATATTTGACAAATTATACAATTGGGCGGAGGAAAATTTATCCGAAGAAGGAGTTGAGTATTTGGTTTCTATAATGATGGAGCCATATAATAAAATAACTGATCCTTTAATTTCTCAAATGAGTTCAGACGAGGATAGTAGCTTTAATATACCTGTAGACAGAACTATAAATGACCTAAGAGAAATAATTGAAAAAAATTATTCAGATATTTTAAAAATTGATTTTTCAAAAAATGAAAATAATAAAAAATTTTGGTTCATTTCAAAAAATAAAGAAGAACCCAGGATTGGAGATCGGTTTGAAGATAATGGCTCAGAACTTGAGCAGCCTACAGCTATTGCTAGAGATATTAAAAAACTTTATGAAAATATTTTTACATTAAAAAACAGCTTAAAGATTGGCAATTTTCTAGTACAGAACAATGATTTAAGACATATTGTAAGAAGAGTGTTTATAACAGAGAAATATCCATATTCTGAAATTCAAGATAACACCATTGGCTCAAAATTAGTTCCTATTGATATGTTAAGACTTAAACTATCTTTTTTTGGGGCGGTAAAGTTTGATCCAAGATCTGACAAATGGTTAAGGATTTGTATGTTTCAAGGAGCTCCATTACCAAATGAACTAAATTCATTTAATCAATATTGGATATATAACTAAAGTAATTAATGAGAAGTTATAGTGAAATTGACACGATTGTTAAACGTTCAACAAAAGCGAAAGGTTTCTCCTGGGGAGTTGCAGAAGAAATAGGAAAGAACATCAAGCAACTCGAGTTATTTGGTTTACCAGGAATAAAACATATAAACCAATATTTTAAGATTTTTAATAATGAGAAGTTTGAAAATTGCCAATCTTTTAACAAAAGCAACAGACCTCAAAACTTTTACTGTCCAATTAAACTTGGATTAAGTTTTTTTGATCAATCTATCTCTATCCAAGAACTAAATGATATAGAAATTGAAAAAATGGCTTACCCATTGATATTTTTGCCGTTTGTCAGCAGATCTTCGGAAATAACAGGAAAGAGAATTTTTTTAAAGATAGATCAAAAAGAATTTTTATTAAATTTCAATCAATCAATTTATTCAAATTATTTAAGTAGTGAGGTTGTAGAAAAAGCTGATGTAATTAAAATCCAATTCTTAGAAAACAAGAATAATTTTTCCGAAGAAGATTGGAAAGAATTAACAAAATTATCTGAAAACACATTTGTTGAAGAAACAGATGAGTTAAAACAAAAAACAGCAGGAGCAGGATTAACAGATAATGACTGATAACTTTGAATATAAATCGGACAAATCAGATAAAAATGAATTAAATGATATTTGTGATGAATGTAAAAAAGAAGATGAGACAGTAACTCAAAATTTAATACTCACAGGATATAAACTTTGTAACTCCTGCAGAACATCAAAAACTTTATTTCCACTTTAAATATTTGTACTAATAGGTAACGAATTAATTTTTGTCATTACGAAAGAAATTGTCAAAAAAGAAATAATTAAAAAAGACAAAAATACAATTCCAAATGCTTTTAAATTTGATTTTAAATTTAAAATATGTCTTGTGGCTATAATTAATGAAGCAAAAATCCAAAATTGGGTAAGAAAAATAATTAAAAGCACTAATTCTGGTGTGACGGCAAAAAATCTTATTAGTCCTGGAGCGTGTGCGTACCCAACGGCTATAAGGACTCTTTTAAATGGAATTTTTCTATCTTTATCAGGAAAAATTTTAACTCCAATTACAAATATAAAAATTGCCCATACCAGCCAAGTTAATAATGCAGTTAAACCAGATATACCAACAGACGTTTTAACAATTGTGTTCGCTGCAATAGCACCAGCAACCCCATCTAAAATCATGATAAGAATTGCAAAATAAATTCCAGCTTCTCCGTAATATCTTGGAGTTCTATAAAGAGTTTTATCAAGCTTTAACGATTTAAAAACAATATCTAAAAACTGAGCAAACATTAATTATCTTTATTTTTTTTTTGCGCCTTATATGAAACGATTAATGGGAATATTATTAGAGCAATAGCGATTATAATGCAAACAACTATGAAAAAGGTTTTCGTCATATTTAGGGGGAATTAAATTCCCCCTAAAAAAATTTTTATCACTTACTGACTACTTCTCTTGTATTTGCGTTGTAAGATTCTGTAAATGGAATATCAACTACAACTGCATCAACTGGTTCCCCATGTTTATCAGAATATTTTTCTGGTAGATGGACTTTAAATTTCGATCCAACCTTACCTCTTGGAAAACCATTTGCATTTAGCGTGCCATCAAATGGAACATATCCCATAGCAATATTTTTCCCCTTTTCTGGGTGATACCATGGAGAAGTTATAAATCCTACAGGCTCACTGCCGTTCTCTGAAATTAACCAAAAATCTGGAGCATATTCTTCAATAGGTTTTCCTCCTAATTCAAGTCCAACTAATTGAAGTTTGTAAGGTTTATGACCTGCTTTTAAATCAGCTTTCATTTTCTCGAGAGCTTTTTTACCAACATAATCAGCTTTTTTGTTCCATTCACCTTTTCCAGATAAAGAAACTTGATATCCAAGATTACATTGAAAAGGATTATGCTCATGATCCATATCTTGTCCCCATGAAAGAATTCCAGCCTGAATTCTTCTATGGTGTGCAGGAGCAATCACCATTAAGTTATGTTTTTTACCTGCTTCAAGAACAGCATTCCACATATCTTCGGCATATAAAGTTGCTTCTCTTAAATATATTTCAAATCCAGACTCGCCTGAAAAACCTGTTTGAGAAATAATACAACTTCTTCCACCAACTTTTGCAGACGCCAATCCATAAAAAGGCATGTTGTCTATGTCAACTTCACTTCCACAAAGATCTTTCATTAAAGCTTTTGCTTTAGGACCTTGAATTTGCACAGGACAAGCATCTATTTCATTAATTTGAACATTAAACCTTTCATCTGCATTTACTCCTTGCAAATATAATCCAATATCACTATCTGATAAACTAAACCAAAATTCATCTTTAGATATTCTTAAAAGAATAGGATCATTTAATACTCCTCCATATGCATTACACAAAATTACATATCTTCCTCTCATTGGAGAAATTTTTGTAGCATCTCTTGTAATTACATAATCAACAAATTTTTCTGCATCTGGTCCTTTAACTTGTATTTGTCTTTCAACTGCAACATTCCACATTGTTACATGATTTTTAATTGCTTCGTACTCAACCATTGCACCACCATCTTCAGGTTTAACATAGCCTCTCGGATGATAAATTCTATTATAAACAGTTGCTCTCCAACATCCTGCCTTCATAGATAAATGCCAGTATGGTGATTTCCTTACTCTCGTTGATATTAGCATTTCAACTTTAGTAGGTCCGCTTTGTCTTAAATTATATGGTACTTTTCTATCAGACTGATCTACTGATGTTGTATGTCTTAGTTTACTATAGTCAAATTCATTAGACATAGTTATTCTCCTTCAACCACTTGTTAGTTTCCTTCAAGCCGCCGAATGTATAAATGTGGAAATAATCAGTATGCGATTTAACTTTCCCAATTAAATCATTAGGGTCTTTAGGTTTCAATAAATCTAACGCCTTACTAAAATTAGATTTAAGAAAGTTAATGGAATTTTTTGCCCCTACAATATTAGCAAATTTAATTAAGCTAGATATTTTCATTGGCCCAGTTATTCCAACATGAACTGGTATTGTTTGTTTTGATATAAAATCTATAATAGGCTGAGTATCCATTAGCCATTGTGTAACTATATAATCAGCATAAGGCTTTTTATCTATCATAGCTTTTTCTAAATCAGAGTCGGATATATCAGGACTCCCCTCGGGATGTCCAGCAATTCCAATCTTAATACCATCAAAAAATCCTGTCTCTAACATTTGATACGAGCTATCAAATTTTCCAATCGGGTCACGACTTCCACCTATAACTAAGACCTGCTTAACACCCAAATCTTTACATCTAGAAACATAATCTTTTAGCTGATTTTCATCATTTATTGACCTTGCTGGGAAGTGAGGAACTGGATTAAATCCCTCTTTAACTAACTCTCCAGACTGTTGAGCGGTCTCTTTATAATCACCCCCAGGTAGCATTGTAACATAAACATCTTTTACCTTTGGCAACGTGCTTAAATCAGTTTTAGGACCTATTTCTAAAGAAAAATTCATAAGTAAATTCTTAATTATTTTATATTCTGTGTCTATAAAAATATTAAACAGATGAACACATTGTAACCCATTGTCATGATCTGAAAATTTAATTAAATTTAGTCATGGAAAATAAATTATCTCAAATTACAGAATTATTCTCCAAAACAAGACAACAAACTCTATCTCTGTGCGAGAACTTAGAGGCTGAGGATATGGTCATACAGCCCAGCAAAAATGTTAGCCCACTTAAGTGGCATCTTGGTCACACCACATGGTTCTTCGAAAAATTCATCTTGTCTGAATTGGATGAAAGTTACAAACCTTTTAACAAGGATTATAATTACATATTTAACTCGTATTATAATTCTGTAGGTGAGTTTAATCCTAGAAATAAGAGAGGTTCACTAAATAGACCGCTATTAAAAGATGTAGTTAATTACAGACATTATGTAACTGAAAATATTATTGATTTTTTAAAAAGAACAAAAAATAACAGAACATCATTTTTAGTTGAACTAGGTTCAAATCACGAACAACAGCATCAAGAATTAATGTTAATGGATATTAAAAATATTTTTTACAACAATCCATTGATGCCGACTTATAATTCTAACGACGATAAACCAACTGCTAAAGAAAAAAATGAATTAACATTAGAAATCGCTAAGAAATTTAAATATGGAAATGACGAAGATATTTTTTGTTACGATAATGAATTACCGGTATCTGAAACGCAATTAGATCCTTTTAAATTGTATTCATTTGTTACTAATGGAGAGTGGAAAGAATTTATTAATGATGGTGGATATAAAAATCATGAGTATTGGTTATCTGATGGATGGGACTTTGTAAATAATAATAAATTGGAAAGACCAATGTATTGGATAGATAATAATAATTATTTTACATTAAATGGTGTAAAAAAAATTGATAATGAAAAACCAGTTTCTCATATAAGTTTCTATGAAGCGGATGCTTTTGCAAGATACAAAAACAAAAGATTACCAACTGAATTTGAACTAGAATATTTTTTAAAACAATCTGAGAAAAAAGGTAACTTTTTAGAAAATAAAAATTTTCATGAAGTTGAAGAAAAAGCAGACGATGTTTATGGAAATTTATGGGCATGGACAAGCAGTAATTACACGCCTTATAAAAAATATAAACCATATGAAGGAAATCTAGGAGAATATAATAATAAGTTTATGTGCAATCAGTTTGTCTTGAAGGGCGGCTCACATTCTACATCTATTAATCATATCAGAGCATCTTATAGAAATTTCTTTTACCCAAGCGATACTTGGCAGTTTTGTGGTGTCAGACTAGCTGATGACATCTAGTGACTAATTTAAAATTAATAAACATAAACAATCAAATTCAAGATGATAAAAAATTAATCTTGCAAGGATTATTAAATAGAAAACAAAAATATTTACTGCCAAAATATTTTTATGATGAAAAAGGTTCAAAGTTATTTAATAAAATTACAAACCTTAAAGAATATTACCCAACAGATAAAGAGTTAGAAATACTTGGTAGTTCACAAAAAGAGATAAGAAAGAAATTACCAATTCATTCAACAATTGTAGAATTTGGAAGTGGCTCAAATAAAAAAATCAACAAATTTATAAAATCATTAAGCAAACCCAAAGAATATATTCCTATAGATATTAGTAAGGAATATTTGTTTGAAAATGCATCAATAATTGCAAAAAAATTCTCAGATTTAAAAGTAACAGCAATATGTGCTGACTTTAGTCAGACCAATAGATTAAATAAAATTTTAAAAAATAAAAAAAAAATAGTCAGTTTTTTTCCAGGATCTACCATAGGAAATTATTTACCTAAAAATGCAAAAAAAATATTAAAAAATTTTTCAAAAATCATAGGTAAAAATTCTTATTTAGTAATTGGGGTAGATTTAATCAAAAATAAGAAGATACTTGAAAATGCTTATAATGATAAATTGAGAGTAACAGCTAAATTTAATAAAAATATATTAAATGTAGTAAACAAAATTTGTAATTCAAAATTTCAAACGAAAGATTTTGAACATAAAGCGTTCTACAATTTAAAAAAAAATAGAATTGAAATGCATCTTATCTCGAAAAAAAATTTCACGTTAAAAATTAATAAAAAGAATATTAAATTTACCAAAGATGAAACCATTCATACTGAAAATTCTCATAAATATTCAAAAAATAATTTTGTTAAATTAGTTAATAAATCTGGCTTTAAAGTCTTAAAATATTTTACTGATAAAAAAAATTATTTTGGAGTTTTTTTATTAAAAGTGAAGTAAGTTTTATTATGGCGCAAAAAGACGTAGGTAACAAAATTCCCATTTATAAGTTAAAAGACACCGATGAAGTGATGAAATATTACGATGAATGGGGAGATGGTAATAAATATGATAAGGATATGGTCGATTGGAATTACACCGGACCAAAAGAAACAACAAAAGTATTTTCAGAATTCCAAAAAAACAAAGACGCAAAAATTTATGATGCTGGTTGTGGAACTGGATTGGTGGGTGTTGAATTAAAAAAATATGGTTTTAAAAATTTTCATGGGGCAGATCTTTCAAAAAAGTTATTAGAATTAGTACCAAATGATCTTTATGAAAAGCTTGAACAAGTAGACTTGAATAAACCCATTAACAAAAAAGATAACGAATATGACTCTGTTATGTGTGTTGGTACATTTACTTTTGGACATGTAAAGCCACCAGCTTTGGAGGAATTTATCAGGATTACAAAGAATGATGGATTTATCTGTTTTACTATTAATGAGGGAATACATGAAGAATATGGTTTTGATAAAAAAATTGAACAACTTAAAGAGCAAAATAAATGGAAAGAAATAAAATTTTTTAAATCAGATTACATTGCGAGCAAAGACGTAAATGCTTGGTTAGGGTTATATCAAGTGATAAAATAAGCCATGTCAGAAATTTACAATATTATAGATAAACAAAAGTTAGATATTGTATCTAAACCAATTAGTGAAGCTCATGGTTTACCAAATGAATGTTACATCAGTAAAGAATATACTTTAATTGAAAGAAAAAAATTATTTGAAGATAAGTGGATCGTCATTGGAGTTGGAAGTTCTATTCCAGATGAAGGTGATGTGAAACCAATTGATTTACTTGGAATACCCTTACTTATTGTTAGAACTAAAAATAAAGAAATAAAAGTTTTTCATAATATTTGTAGTCATAGAGGAGTTAAATTAGTTAAGGAAGCTGGAAAAATTAGAAATGTTATGAGGTGCTCATATCATTCATGGTCATATGACTTAGAAGGAAAATTAGTTGCTACACCTCATATAGGAGGCATGAATATTCATCAAACACCTGAATTTGATAAATCAAAAAGTAATTTAAAAGAGATAAGATCATATATTTGGTTAGATCTAATTATGATTAATATTAACAACAATGAAATTTCATTTGAGGATTATATTAGTCCTTTAAGTCAAAGATGGGAAAAATTTTGGCCCTTAAAAGATAGAGAATTAATTCATCATGCAAATGATTATGGTTATTTTAAATTAGATGCAAAATGTAATTGGAAATTTGCAATTGAAAATTATTGTGAGAGCTATCATTTGCCATGGGTTCATCCAGGATTAAATTCTTATTCAAAATTAGAAGATCACTATCATATTCAAGGACTGCCAAATCGTTTTGCTGGACAAGGAACAGTTGTTTATAATCCAAGGTTTGAAGGAAAAGAAAAGTTTCCTTGTTTCCCTAACTGGCCGAAAGATAAAGAAAATATAGCTGAGTATGTAGCGTTATTTCCAAATGTAATGTTAGGAATTCACAAAGATCATTATTATGCTTATTGGTTAGAGCCAATAAATCACGAGTTTACAATAGAACATATGGAAATTTATTATGTAGGAGATGAAGCGGCAACTTCAACAAAATATAAAACTTTAAGACAAAAAAATCACAAACAATGGGAAGATATTCAAAAAGAAGATGTAGATATAATTCAAAGTATGCAAATAGGTAGAAACTCTCCAGCTTATAATGGTGGTAATTTTTCTCCAAAGATGGACAATCCAACACATCATTTTCATAAGTGGGTTGCTGGTAATTTAATTTAAAGTTAAAACCTAAAAATGAAAATTATATTAATCATGGGACTTCCAGGCGCGGGAAAAACTACATTAGCTGATGAACTTGCGCCATTGTTAAATGCAAAAAGATTAAATGCAGATGAAGTAAGAAAAGCTGCAAACGATTGGGATTTTTCAGAAGAGGGAAGAACAAGACAAGCAAAAAGAATGGCTGAATTTGCAATAAAATTAAAAGACGAAGGAAACTATGTGATTGCAGATTTTATTTGCCCAACTCCAAAAGCAAGAAGTTTATTTCCTGCTGATTATGTAGTTTGGGTGGATACAATAAAAGAAGGTAGATTTGATGACACTAATAAAATGTTTGTTAAACCAGAAAAATATAATTTTCATGTTACCACACAAGATGCTAAGTCTTGGGCACCAAAGATTTTAAAGGAGATAAAAAAATGACGTATCAATGGGATAACAAAAAACCAACAGCTCAAATGTTAGGAAGATGGCAACCGTTTCATGATGGTCACTATACTCTATTTAAAGAAATTATAAAAAAAACAGGACAAGTATGTATTCAAATTAGAGATGTACAAGGTGTTGATGATAACCCATTTGATTTTGAAACTGTCAAAAAAAATATTGAGGAAAAACTTAATCCAGAGTTTGAGGGCAGGTTCAAAATTATGCTTGTCCCTAATATTACAAATATTTGTTATGGTAGAGGTGTTGGATATAAAATTGAAGAAATAGTTTTGTCTGAAGAAATTCAAAAAATTTCAGCAACCAAAATTAGAGCTAAGATGAGAGAAGAAGGAAAATTAAAATAAGTGACTGTAAAAATAAACAAATTATCTCCAGGTGTTAAAAGAGTTTTAATTAATGATCCAAAAACTTATAATTCATTATCCTACAAAACTCTTTCATCTTTATTAAAGACATTCAAAAAATTAGATAATGATAAAGAAACAAGGGTCATTATTTTAGAAGGAGCTGGAAAAGGATTTAGTGCAGGCCATAACTTAAAAGAGGTAAGAGGTATAAAAAATAGATCTAATCATCTAAAACTTTTTAAACTTTGTTCAAAACTTATGATGCAAATTGTGGAGGGAAACAAACCAGTCATAGCAAAAGTTCATGGTGCTGCTTATGCAGCAGGATGTCAATTAGCTGCCAGTTGTGATCTTGCATATAGTACGAACTCAGCAACGTTTGCTACACCTGGAGTAAAAATTGGATTATTTTGCAGTACACCAATGGTTGCTGTCAGTCGAAAAATTAGCAGAAAAAGAATGATGGAAATGTTACTTACCGGTGATCCAATTAGTGCAAAATATGCAAAGGAAATTGGATTAATTAATGATCACTACAGTCCAAAAATATTGAATAAAAAAGTTTTAGATATTGCAAAAAAAATATCTTCAAAATCAAATTTAACTATCAAAATAGGTAAAAAAGGTTTTTATAAACAATTAGAAATGCCCCTTAACAAAGCTTATGATTATACAAGTAAGATGATGACACTTAATATGTCATCTTATGATGCCAAAGAGGGTATCAGTGCATTTATCGAAAAAAGAAATCCAAGTTGGAAAAACAAATAACCATTAAGTTGAAGTCACTTAAAAAAAAGATTAAGTTGTAATTAAAGGAGAAAATCAATCATGGATGGATGTTGTGGTCCTGGATATGCTAGTCCTGCAGAAGCAATAAAAGCACCAAAAGAAAAGCTTTTATATACTATAGCTATTTACACAGGGACAGGAATACAAAAACCAGACTACTTAGCAACAGTCGATGTTGATCCTCAAAGTCCTACTTATTCTAAAGTAATTCATAGACTTGAAATGCCGGGTATTGGTGATGAATTGCATCATATGGGATGGAATGCATGTTCTTCTTGTCATGGCGACTCAAACATTAGCAGAAAATATTTATTAGTTCCAGGTGTTAGATCAAATAATATTTATGTTGTTGATACTGCATCCGATCCTAGAGCTCCAAAAATACATAAAGTAGTAGATGGATCTGAAATAAAGAAAAAAACTAATTTATCAGGACCACACACAGTTCATTGCTTAGGTTCTGAAATTATCATTTCTTTTCTTGGAGACGCTCGAGGAGAAGCGCCAGGAGGATATTTACATTTAAACAAAGATTTTGAAATTGTAGGTAGGTGGGAAAATTCAATGGGAGACATACCTTTTAGTTATGACTTCTGGTACCAGCCAAGACATAATGTAATGGTTAGTTCTGAGTGGGCTGCCCCAAATACTTTCATGCCTGGATTTGATTTAGAAGAAGTTGGTCATTTGAAATATGGTAGACGACTTCATGTTTGGGATTTTAAAAAAAAAGAGCCAGTTCAAACAATGTATTTAGGTGAAGATGGTTTAATACCATTAGAAGTTAAATTTATGCATAATCCTGATAGTAGCCATGGATTTTGTGGTGCAGCGCTAAGTGCAAATGTAATTCATTTTTGGAAATCAAAAGATGGAAAATGGGAATGGGAAAAAATAATTGATGTTGAAAATGAACCTCATCCTGATTGGCCAATCCCAGTGCCTGGAGTTATGTCAGCGATATTAGTTTCTATGGATGATAAATATCTCTATATAAATAATTGGCTTCATGGAGATATGAGACAATACGATATTTCAGATCCACACAAACCAAAATTAACTGGTCAAGTTTGGATGGGTGGATTATTAGGAAAGGCTCCAGAAGTAAATGGCGTTAAAATTGCTGGTGGACCCCAAATGTATCAATTATCTTTAGATGGTAAAAGGATGTATGTAACAACATCATTATTTTCTACTTGGGATAATCAATTTTATCCCGAAATAAGAAAGCAGGGTGGAGCAATGATTATGATTGATTGTGATGTTGAAAATGGGGGAATGAAAATTAATAAAGATTTTATTGTTGATTTTGGTAAAGAACCAAATGGACCTAGTAGATGCCATGAAAGTAGATATCCTGGTGGAGATTGCACAAGTGATATCTGGCTATGACAAAGATTACAATCTCAAACAGAAATAATAGTGCATTTGAAGTAACTGGAAAAAAACCTTTATTAAATGAATTAAGAGATCAAGGGGTTGATCTTCCTTACGGATGTCAGTATGGAGGATGTATTACATGTGCAGCTAAACTAATTAATGGAGAAGTGGATCAACGTTCTCAAGTTGCTTTAAATAACAGACAAATAAATGATGGATATATAATTTTATGCGTTGCTAAAGCAAAAACTGATTGTACAATTGAGATAGGAGTTGAAAGTCATGATAAATTATATCGAAATCCTTTCCTTGATCCTTTAGAGCCACATGAATTAAAAGCAGATATCGCAAGTAAAAAGAAAGAAAAAAAATAAAAATGAATCACAACGAACCGTATAGTGCTGATTATTTAAAAAATATTTTAAGCTCAGTTAAGACAATTGCAATGGTTGGAGCTAGTCCAGACAAAACTAAATTTAGCTATGGTGTATTAAGAGTTTTGCACGAAACTGGTTATGACATGATACCTGTAAATCCTAAACCAGGAATAAAGGAAATTAGAAACTTAAAAGTTTATCCAAATTTATCGGCTATCGATAGACCTGTTGATATGGTCGAAGTATTTAGAAAATCCGAGGATCTTTATGGAATTGCTGAAGAGGCAATATCAATTGGAGCAAAGGTCTTATGGGGACAAATCGGAGTAATTAATCATGATGCAGCAAAAATTGCTGAAGATGCAGGTTTAAAAGTAGTTATGAATAGATGTCCAAAAATTGAACTCTTCAGACCTTTTTGGAAACCACGACTAGATCTTAAAATTTAAATTAAATTATGAATACAACACTTTTAGATGAAAAAATAAAAGAACTATATTTAAGTTATAGGACGATAGCAATTGTTGGAGCAAGCCCAGACTCAAAGAAAACTTCCAATATAATAATGAAATATTTAAGAAACACAGGTTACAAAGTTTTTCCTGTTAATCCAGTCACAGATAATAAAATAATACATGGTGAGCCAGTTTATAAAAAATTAACAGATATAAAAGATCATGTAGGAATTGTTAATGTTTTTAGACCCAGTGAAGAGGCCGAGGAAATTGCAAAACAAACAATAGAAATTGGTGCAAATGTATTATGGTTGCAATTAGGAATTCATAATGAAAATGCAGCAAAATTAGTCTCTCAAAATAAGATTTATTACATTTCTAATAAATGTATTAAAAACGAATACGATAGATTATTCAAAACTATATAATAACAAATTATTAAGTGTGATATTAAGACCTTTTATTTCATTTTAAATTTAAGATAAATTTAAAATATGAAATTCAAAATTTTATTTTTTTTAATTACATTTTTTTATTTTAATTCATCATTTGCTGAGGTTTTAAAACCAAGCGTGAATATAGATCCGAAACGAGTTGTTGTGATTCAATTAAATGCGTTAATGAAAAATGATAGTCCATATAAAGATAGAGGGATTGAGCAAACGTGGGAATTTGCACATCCGAATAATCAAAGGATGACCGGTCCCTTAGATAGATTTAAAAGAATGTTAAAGGGGGCTTCATACTCAATGTTGATTGATCACAAAGAAAATACAGTAACTGAAATTTACAAATCAAGTACCATGGCAACTTACGAAGTTGTTGTCTTGGATAAGGAAAAACAATATTTTAAATTTAAATGGAAAGTTGAAAAGAATAACAAAGAGGGCAATCTTCTAGATTGTTGGCTAACAACAGCAGTTTCACAACCAATACCGATGGGATCATCAATATAATGAAAAAGCCTCCAATGTATATTAGGTACGCAATTCTAATGTTTATTTTATGCTTTCCAACAATTTCATCCACTCAACTTGGATGGTATTTTTGGGGAAGTGAAGTTGGGATTAATATTGGTATGGTAGTAGGTACAATTTCCGTTATAGTTGCCGCTTATTTAATGTTCAGAATGGGCTGGCGTGACGCAGATGATGAATAATAGAATTTTGTTTCGTTAGTAAATAAAATTTAGTAGGAATCTTATAATGAAATCCAAAGCAAAAGTTGTTGTAGTTGGTGGTGGAGTAGTAGGGGTAAGTGCTCTTTATCATTTAGCAAAAAAAGGTTGGTCAGATGTAGTTTTGATTGAAAGAAAAGAATTAACATCAGGCTCAACTTGGCATGCAGCTGGCTTATTACCACTGTTTAATATGAGTTATTCTGTAGGACAACTTCATAAGTATGCAGTCAATTTATATAAAACGTTAGAAGAAGAGACAGGAAAAAATGTAGGTTTCAGCGTTGTATCTAATATTAGATTAGCAAGCACTAAAGATAGAATGGATGAATACTTTCAATACGCTGGTGTAGCTCAAACAATTGGTGTTGATGTAAAATTTTTAACTCCAGATCAAGTTAAGGAAATCTGGCCATTATGTAATACATCAGATTTAGTCGGTGCAATACAACACCCTGAAGATGGATATATTCAACCAGCTGATTTAACTCAAGCACTTGCGACAGGTGCAAGAAATAGAGGAGCAGAAATATATAGAAATACAAATGTTGTTGGAATGAAACAAACCAAAGATGGTTGGGTTGTTGAAACAGATAAAGGATCAATAGAATGTGAACATATTATCTCTTGTTCAGGAAATTTTGCAAGACAAACTGGAAAGATGGTTGGTTTAGATATTCCAGTCATACCAGTTGAACATCAATACATTGTTACTGAACCTCATCCAGAAATTCAAAAAAGAAAAAAAGATGGATTACCAGAGATGGGAGTTTTAAGAGATAGTGATAGTAGATGGTATATGAGAGAAGAAGCAGGTGGATTAATTTTAGGACCATATGAAGATGGTGCACCAGCTTGTTATGTTGATGGACCATCAAAAGATTCTGAATATGAATTATTTCAAGAAGATTTAGATAGATTGGCCCCTCATATTGAAGGTGCAATACATAGAGTACCAGCTTTTGGAGAAGTAGGAGTTAAGAAAGTTTATAATGGTGCAATTTGTTACACACCAGATGGCAACCCCATAGTTGGACCTGCTTGGGGATTGAAAAATTTTTGGATAAATGAAGGTCATAGTTTTGGTATCACCGCAGCAGGTGGAGCAGGATGGCAACTTGCTGAATGGATCGTAGATGGTGAACCCACAATTGATATGCTTGGTGTTGAACCAAGAAGATATGGAGATTATTGTTCTAAATCATATTTAAAAGCTAAAAATGAAGAAGCCTACAGTCACGTTTTTATAACTCACTTTCCTGATGAAGAAAGACCAGCAGCAAGACCATTAAGAACAGCACCATGTTATGACAGAATGAAAAATTTAGGAGCAGTGTTTGGTCAAAAATTTGGATGGGAAAGACCTAATTTTTTTGCAACTGATGGAATGGAGCAAAAAGATGATTGGTCATTTAGAAGATCTAAATGGTTCAATGCAATGGAAAAAGAATGCAAAAACGTAAAAGAAAATGTTGGTCTTTTAGATATGACTGCATTTGCAAAATGCAGAATCAAAGGACCTGGTGCTGAGGAATTTTTAGATAATTTAGTTGCAAACAAATTACCAAAAAAAGTTGGAAGAATTAATTTATGTCACGCTTTAAATACTAAAGGTGGAGTTCATTCTGAATTTACTATTATGAGAGAGTCACACGATAGCTTTTATCTAGTATCAGCAGGTGCTTTCCAAAGATTAGATCATGACTGGATTTTAAAATGGATGCCTTCAGATGGCACAGTACAGTTTGAAAATTTAACTAATAGTAATGGGGTTTTGGTTGTTTCAGGTCCAAAAGCTAGAGAGTTAATGCAAAGAGTTTCTAAAGATGATTTTTCAAATGAGAATTTTAAATGGCTTAGTGCAAAAATGGTTGATGTAGGTTATGCACCAGTTAATGCCATGAGAGTTAACTTTGTTGGTGAATTAGGTTGGGAACTTCATCATCCAATTGAATATCAAAATCATATTTTTGATAAACTTATGGAAGCGGGACAAGATCTTGGACTAAAACCTTATGGTATTAGAGCCATGAATAGTTTGAGAGTAGAAAAATCATACAAATTAGTTGGAACAGAACTATCAATAGAATACTCACCTTATGAAAGTGGTCTTGATAGATTTATACACCCTAATAAAGGAAGTTTTATTGGACTTGATGCATTGAATAAATGGAGAGAAAAAGGTTTTGATAATAAACTTGTTACTCTTGAAGTTCATAATCCAAAGGATGCAGATGTTTTGGGTAACAACCCAATTTATGAAAATGGAAGTGTTATAGGAAGAGCTACAGGAGGAGACTTTGGTTTTAGAATTGGAAAATCTTTAGCATTAGGAATGGTTAAACCAGAATTAGCAAATGTTGGACAAAAACTTAAAATTGAAATATTAGGTGAGAAATATGATGCTACAATTTTAGATGAAAGTCCTTACGATCCAGAAAATAATTTATTAAGAGCTTAATGAAAATACTTGTCGCTGTTAAAAGAGTAATTGATTACAACGTTCAAATAAGAGTTAAAGAAGATGGCTCAGGCGTTGTCACTGATAACGTAAAAATGTCAACAAATCCACCAGATGATAATGCAATAGAGGAAGCAGTAAAAATTAAAGAGGCTGGCAAAGCTAAAGAAATAGTTGCAATTACAATTGGTGAAGAAAAAGCTCAAGAAACAGTTAGAAAAGCATTGGCAGTTGGAGCGGATAGGGGAATACATGTCAAAGTTGATAATGTGATTGAACCGTTAGCAGTTTCAAAAATTTTAAAAAAAATTGTAGAAAAAGAAAATCCTGATTTAGTATTTATGGGAAAACAAGCAATTGATGATGACTGTAATCAAACTGGTCAGATGCTTGCAGCTTTATTAAATTGGCCTCAAGCAACTTTTGCATCTAAAATTGAGGTAAAAGATAATGCATTAGAGGTAACACGTGAAATTGACGAAGGTTTGGAAACCATTGAAGTAAATGTTCCAGCAATTGTTACATGTGATTTAAGATTAAATGAACCAAGATATGCTTCACTTCCAAATATTATGAAAGCTAAGAAAAAACCAATAGAACAGATAAATGCTTCAGATTTAGGAGTTGATATTAATCCTAGAATCGAACAAATTAAAGTTGAAGAACCACCAAAAAGAAAAGCTGGAATAAAAGTCGCTAGTGTTGAAGAATTGGTGCAAAAATTAAAAAATGAGGCTAAGGTAATTTAAATGTCAGTATTATTAATTGCAGAACATAACAATAAAGAAGTAAGACCATTTACATATAATGCTATTACAGCAGCTTCTCAAATAAATGATGATCTTCATGTTTTGGTTTTAGGTCATCAAGCCGACGATGTTGCAAAATCTTTATCTGAAGTTCCAAATGTAAAAAAAGTTATTCATGTTGATAATGAGATTTACGAAAACTACATTGCCGAAAATTATACAGCAGCAATAATTAAGCATGCAGAAAATTATTCACACATTGTAAGCTCAGCAAATACATTTGGCAAAAATTTAATGCCAAGAATTGCAGCGTTACTAGATACTTCTCAAGTAAGCGATATAATTAAAGTTATTTCTGAAGATACCTTTTTAAGACCAATTTATGCAGGAAATGCTTTTGCTACGGTTAAAAGTAATGACAAGAAAAAATGTGTTACTATAAGACCGACATCGTTTGATCCTGCTGATAAGAGTGGTGGATCTGCTGAAATTACAAAATCTGATCCAGCAGAAGCTAGTTCATCAACTAAATTTTTAAAGAAAGAAGAAGTTAAGTCAGACAGACCAGAGCTTGGAACAGCTAGAATAGTCATTTCTGGTGGTAGAGGAATGCAAAATGGTGAAAATTTCAAATTAATTAGCGATATTGCGGATAAACTTAATGCAGCAATTGGTGCATCAAGAGCAGCAGTTGATGCTGGTTATATTACGAATGATCATCAAGTAGGACAAACGGGTAAAGTTGTGGTTCCAGATTTATATATTGCAGTTGGTATTTCAGGTGCAATACAGCACTTAGCAGGAATGAAAGAAAGTAAAATTATTGTAGCTATAAATAAAGATGGCGAAGCTCCAATTTTTAGTGTCGCAGATTACGGATTAGAAGCAGATCTTTTTGAAGCGCTTCCTCAGTTTTTGTCAGAATTGAACAAATTAAACACTATACAAAAATAGCAAATACTGTAAGAAATCATCATTATGTCCAGAGAAGTGATGGAATACGATGTTGTCATCGTAGGTGGCGGACCATCAGGACTTTCAACTGCAATTAAACTAAAGCAGTTAAATCCAGATATTAATGTCTGCCTTTTAGAAAAAGCATCTGAGATAGGTGCACATATTTTGTCAGGGAACGTGTTTGAAACACGAGCTTTAGACGAACTAGTACCTAATTGGAAAGAATTAAATGCTCCAATTAAAACAAAAGTTACAAAAGAAAAATTTTTATTTTTAGGAAAACAAAAATCATTAAGTTGGCCAACATGGTTACTTCCCAAGGTTCAACAAAATCATAACAATTATATTATAAGTCTTGCAAATCTTTGTAGATGGTTGGCAGAGCAGGCCGAGGGATTAGGAGTTGAAATATTCCCAGGATTTCCAGCAAGTGAAGTTTTATATAATGATGATGGATCAGTTAAAGGTATTGCAACCCAAGATATGGGTATCGACAAAGAGGGAAACAAAAAAGATACTTATGAACCAGGAATGGAATTGCATGCAAAAGTTACAGTATTTGCAGAAGGATGTAGAGGTCATTTAGGAAAAGAATTAATAAAGAAATTTGAATTAGACAAAGGCAAAAATCCTCAACAATATGGAATTGGTTTTAAAGAAATTTGGGAGATAGATGAAAAAAATCATACAGAAGGTTTGGTAATGCATACTGCTGGATGGCCTTTAGACAATAACACCTACGGTGGAAGTTTTATGTATCATGCAGAAAATAAACAAGTTTTTCTTGGTTACGTAATTGGATTAGATTACCAAAATCCTCATCTCTCACCTTTTGATGAATTCCAAAGATTTAAAACTCATCCAGATATAAAAAAAATAATTGAAGGTGGAAAAAGAATTTCTTATGGCGCAAGAGCTTTAATTGAGGGTGGCATACAGAGTTTACCTCAGATGTTTATGCCAGGTGCTTTGTTAGTTGGATGTGATGCAGGAACATTAAATATGCCTAAAATAAAAGGGTCTCATACTGCAATGAAGAGTGGGATGATCGCTGCTGAAACAATTTATGAGCATCTTACAAAAAATTTAAATTTATCTACATATGAACAAAAATTTAAAGAAAGTTGGGTTTACAAAGAATTACATGAGGCAAGAAATGTAAAACCAAGTTTTTCTTGGGGATTAATTTTGGGTATATTATTTACTGGAATTGACCAGATTTTATTTAGAGGAAAGCTTCCTTTCACATTAAAGCATAAACATGCTGATCATGAAGCTTTAAAACCAGCAGATAAAATGCCAAAAATTGATTATCCTAAGCCTGATAACATTATTACTTTTGATAAAACAAGTTCGGTTTATCTAACTGGTACAATTCATGATGATAATCAACCAGTCCACTTAAAACTTAAAGATCCAGATTTGCCTATAAAATATACTTTAGAACAATTTGATGAGCCTGCACAAAGATATTGTCCAGCAGGAGTTTATGAAGTTCAAGAAGTAAATTCTGTTCAAAAATTTGTAATAAATGCACAGAACTGCATACATTGTAAAACATGTGATATTAAAGAGCCATCTCAAAATATTACTTGGGTCACTCCAGAAGGTGGGGGTGGACCTAAATATGGAAATATGTAATTAAGATAAATCGATTGCAAACTTTTTCAAAGTTTCAATTGGAATAAGTTTCAAAGTGTTTTTATGAGTTTTTTTTAAATAAATTGGACATCCTTTTCCTGCTTCTAAAGCTTTGGCGTACCAGCCTGCGCATACACACCAACTATCACCATCTTTCAAACCTGGAAAACCGAACTCTGGATGAGGTGTAATTAGATCATTCCCTGCTTCTTTGCACCATTCTAAAAATTCAGTATTTACTTTAGCACATACAGTGTGAATACCATGGTCATTTTCATCTGTATTGCAACATCCGTCTCTATACCATCCTGTTAAAGGATCATTAGAGCATAACTCCAAATCTTCATCTAAAACATTTTTTTGTTTATCAGTCATGAAATAATTCTGTTAATTTTTTATCAATATCTATGTTAAATGAAAATGATCTTCTTTCACCATCAGATTTAAATGGATATGCAGTATGCATTAAATTATTTGGGAACAAAATAAGATCACCAACTTTTGGTTTATGATTAAATATAGAATTGTTCAAAAAAGATTTAGAACCATAAATAAAATCAATTGTTCCGTTAGTTTTAATTTTTTTATGTCCCTTTGTTAAATTATTAGGAATTTTTAAATAACCAACTCCAGAAACATTACCATCATGGAAATGAATAGGATTGTAATCATTTTTAAATTGTCTTACGACCCATAAATTCTTAATTTTAATATTTTTTGATTTCTTATTAAGATTTCTTTTTAAATATTGATTAACAGATTTAGAAATAAAACTTTTTAAATTTTTTTTTATAAATTTATTTTTTAATTCAATTTCTTGTTCTACTTGACCCACCAACTTTTTTGAATAGTCATTTGATTTTGATTTTTTTTTATCTTTAATAATACTTTCAACTTCGTCATTAATTTTTTTTACCAAGTTTAAAGGAATTTTAATAACAGCAATTTTTGGTCCAAACGGACTTAAAATTTTCATTAATTTTTTATATTTTTGTTGGATTAGGTTGTCCTTTATAAACAACCTCTGGATCAAATTTTTTTTCTTCTTCTTCAAATTTCATTTCGATTTGTCTTGCATTATCAATTTTACCCAAAGGAACAGATCTGTAAAAACAGGATCTGTACCCAACGTGGCAACTAGAGCCTTCGCCAATATCTACAGTCATCCAAACTGCATCTTGATCATCATCAATTCGAATCTCTTTTACTTTTTGAACAAACCCACTTGTTTTTCCTTTATGCCAAATTGATTGTCTTGATCTGCTCCAGTAATGAGCTTCTTTAGTTTCGATTGTTAACTTGAAGGCTTCGACATTCATATACCCGTGCATTAATATTTCTTTTGTTTTTGAGCATGTTGTAATGACTGGAATCAATCCATCATTGTCGAATTTAGGAGATAAAAGCTTTCCTTCTTCTATTTCTGCTACATTTTCTCTTTTTTTAAACATATATGTGGAATTATCTAACATAATAATAAATATAATAAATATTTTAAAATTAAGGTTTTATATATATAAAAGCACGTCATGAAATTAGTAAAAAACGAAAACGAAAAAAAAATTAATGAAGTATCTGACAAAGAAGCTGAAGAAGCTTTTGTCAAAATCCTTAAATGGTTAGGTGAAGATCCTACAAGAGAAGGTTTATTGGAAACTCCAAAAAGAGTAACAAAAGCATTTAAAGAATATTTCAAGGGATATAAAGAAGATCCTAAAGCAGTTTTAGATAAAACATTTGGTGATGTTGAAGGCTATAGCGATATGGTTGTTCAAAAAAATATTTCAGTACAAAGTCATTGCGAACATCACATGGCACCAATAATAGGAATTGCTCATGTAGCATATATTCCAAATCAAAGAGTTGTAGGATTAAGTAAAATAGCAAGAGTTGTGGAAGTATTTTCTAAAAGACTACAAACACAAGAAAGATTAACTGTTCAGATCGCTAATACTTTAATGGAGTCGTTGGATGCAAAAGGTGTAGCAGTAACAATAGATTCAACTCATCAGTGTATGACTATGAGAGGTATAAAAAAAGAGCAAGCTACTACAGTTACAAATTTTTATCTTGGACAGTTTAAAGACGATTTAAGTTATCAAAATAGATATTTGCGATTTATTGCAAAATAATATTTACTGATAAACATGGCGGACTCATTTAAAGCAGTTGTAATAAACAATCAGAACGAAAATTTTACAAGAGAAGTCAAAGAATTAAGTATAGACCATTTTAAAGATGGTGAGGTGCTAGTTAAGATAGATTATTCTGATCTCAATTGGAAAGATGCAATGATACTAAAAGATGGTGGCAAATTAGTAAAAGAGTATCCAAGAATACCTGGTATTGATTTTTCTGGAACTGTTGCACAAGGTGATGGTGAAGAATTTAAAGAAGGAGACAGAGTTATATTAACAGGTTGTAGAGCAGGAGAACTTTTTGATGGTGGATATTCTCAATACGCAAAAGTTAAAAAGGATCATATTACAAAAACACCTGAGGGAATGACAAATAAACAAGCAATGATTCTGGGAACTGCTGGTCTTACAGGTTTGTTATGTGCCTTTGCAGTTAAAGCAAGAGAGGAACTATTGATGCAGTCAAAAGTTAATGATGTATTAGTAACTGGTTCTACAGGAGGCGTTGGAATGGTGGCAGTTATGGTTCTTGCTAAAATGGGTATTAATGTTACAGCGATAACTGGTAAACCAGATAAAGCAGATTATCTAAAAGAACTTGGTGCTAAAAACGTTATAGATCGTAAAGAATTTGAAGGTGAAGCAAGATTAATAGATAAAGGAACATGGGATGGTGTTGTAGATACTGTGGGTGGTAACATTTTATCTAATGCAATAGCTCAAACTAAACCAAAAGGAATTGTTGCTATATGTGGAAATGCTAGTGGCAATAAATTAAATACTTCAGTAATTCCATTTATTTTAAGAGCAGTCAAATTATGGGGAGTAGACTCGGTTAATATCAGTAAAAAAAGAAAAGAGTTTGTATGGGGAGAATTTCCTGCTTTGCTAGATTTTGATATTTTAGAAAAATCAGTAAATACTATTGGATTAGATGAATTATTAAATGTCTATCCTGATATATTAAAAGGAAATTTAAAAAATAAAATTGTAGTGGATGTAAATAAATAATGGATTGGGATAAATTAAAGATTTTTCATGCAGTTGCTGAGGCAGGTAGCTTTACTAGTGCAACAGTAATTCTAAATCTAAGTCAATCTGCAATTAGTAGACAAATTCAATCTTTAGAAGATGACTTAAAAGTTAAGTTATTTGAGAGACATGCTAGAGGATTAACTCTTACAGAAAATGGAGAATATGTATTTAAAACAGCTCATGAAGTTATCTCCAAATTAAAAGAAGTAGAAACAACTTTAGGAGACAAAAAAACCAAACCTTCTGGAAAATTATCAGTAACAACTGTAGTAAGTTTTGGAACAACCTGGTTAACACCAAGAATACAAGAATTTATGCAGCTAAATCCTGAGATTGAAGTTGAACTCATATTTGATGATAGAGAGCTAGATTTAAGCACAAGACAAGCGGATATTGGAATATTTATGAGAAGACCAAAACAACTTAATTACATTCAAAAAAAGCTAATAGATATTAATTATCACATCTATGGATCACCAAAATACCTTGAAAAACATGGATATCCTAAGACAATTAATGACTTGAATAAGCATAACTTTATTTCATTTGGTAGAGGAGCTCCATCCCCAGTTTATAATCCAGATTGGGCATTAAAACTTGGAATGAAAGATAACAAAAAAAGAAAAACTGTTATGAGAGTGAATAGTGTTTATGGTTTACTATTAGCCGTTCAAAGTGGCGTAGGGTTAGCTGCAATTCCAGATTACTTAACTGTCAAACAACCAAATATAGTAAAAGTATTACCTAGTGTTCAAGGTCCAACTACAGAGGCACACTTTGTGTACCCTCAATCACTTAAAAATGTTGCTAGAGTCCAAGCTTTTAGAAATTTCCTTTATAGTAAAATTTCAGAGTGGGAATTTTAAATAAATTATCCAAAAAACATTAATAATTGCGATTGATTATCAATTGCGACAATATTGCAATTGATAATCATTTTCATTGAGAATAGTTATCATCCGCATTGCAGGACAAAATACGTTTAATATAAATATAAATTTAAGGAGTAGAATGAGAAAATTAACAATAATTTCATTGTTTTTTGCTTTAATTTCAAGTTTTACGATTGCAGCTGAGGTCAATATTTTTAGTGCTAGACACTATGATTCTGACATTCAATTATATGAAAAGTTTACAGCAGCAACAGGAATTAAAGTAAACGTCGTATCAGGTAAAGATAAAGCCCTGCAGAAAAGAATTACTGAAGAGGGAGCAGATTGTGTTGGAGATTTATACATCACAGCTGATGCTGGAAGACTTGGTGCATTTGCAGCAAAAGGAATGATGCAAAATGCAGGCTGGTCAAAAGCTATTAAGGATGCAGTTCCATCGCAATTCAGATCTGCAAAATGGACTGGAATAGCTAAAAGAGCAAGAATAATTTATTACTCACCTGAAAGAGTAAATGCAAACGAACTTAATGGCATGACTTACGAAGGTCTAGCTGATTCAAAATGGAAAGGTAGATTAGTAATAAGAAAATCTAACAACATTTATAACCAATCTTTAGTTGCTTCACTTGTTAAAAATAATGGTAAAGCTAAAACTGCAGAGTGGTCTAAAGCTGTCGTAGCAAACATGGCAAGAACTCCAAAAGGTAATGACCGTGCTCAAATCATGGCTGTTGCTGCAGGAGAAGCTGATATTGCTGTTGCAAACACGTACTATCATGCGTTGATGTTATCTGGAAAAAAAGGTGCTGAACAACAAGAAGCAGCAAAAAAAGTAATGCCTTTTTTCCCGAATCAACAAGATAGAGGAACGCACATTAATATTAGTGGAGCTGGTATGCTTAAACATGCACCAAACAAAGCTAATGCTGTAAAATTAGTTGAGTTTTTATTATCAACAGAGGCTCAAAATCATATTGTAAATAATACTTTTGAGTATCCAATGATTGGCGGTGTAACACCTAATGATTTAGTTCCAGGCAAAGAGATGAACTTTGTAATGGATACTAAAACAAATGTTAAGTCTTATGGTGCAAAACAAGCAGATGCATTAGAAGTAATGTTAGCTGCTGGTTGGAAATAAATGACAGCTGTAAAAAAAAAATTTACTACGGAAGTTGATTATAATAAATCTACCAAAGCCTGTCCTGCATGTGCTTCGGAGTGTGAAAAAATCAATAAACGAATAAATAATAGAAAATTGTCTGAAATTAAAACTAAGGAGGTTCCGCATATCCTAAAAGTATTTAATTTTTGATTTCTAAAGTTTGTGCCTATGGTTTGGTCTCCTAAACCATGGGCACTTTTGATTTTCATGATTATAAGGCGGATTATAATATATGAAATTTAATTCCTGGTACTTATCCTCTTTTATAGTCTCATTTATTGTCGCAATTCCAATTCTAACTGTGTTTGTAAGTTTCTTCCAAGAAACAACAAATTACTACGATATATTAAAAAATACTTTTTTAATTGAATACATCTATAACTCTTTAATATTACTTGTTGGAGTATTGATACTTACCTTAATTTTAGGTGTTGGATGTGCTTATGTAGTTTCATTTTATGATTTTCCAGGTGTTAAATTTTTTAAATGGGCCTTAATATTATCTTTTGCAGTACCTGCTTATATTTATGCTTATTCATTAACAGCTTTTTTTGAAAACTTTGGAACACTGTATTCAATTTTAAAATCTCTATTTGGACCTGGTGAATATAATCAATCCATCCCAAAATTTGATGGTATGCTTGGTGCTATTTTATCAGTTTCTTTTTCCCTATTTGGATATGTTTACGTTCTAACTAGAGCATCTTTTCATTATCAGTCTCAAAATTTAATTGAATTAGGACAAAATCTTGGTTTTTCGAAATACAAATCTTTTTTTAAAATTATTTTACCATCTGCAAGACCAGCAATAGTTGCTGGATTAGCCTTAGTTGCAATGGAAACATTATCAGATTTTGGCGCAGTGTCGTTTTTTGGAATAGCAACTCTTACAACAGGAATATATGACTCATGGATATCTTTTGATGATTTAGCTTTTGCAAATCAACTTTCATTTTTTTTGCTATTATTTATTTTAGGTCTCTTTTTTATTGAAAATATCTCGAGAAAACGTGCTCAATATCACTCTCCAATTAAAGGTGGTATTAAAGAAAAGAAGAAAATTAAACTAAATTTTTCTAAAGGGACTTTGACTTTTGGGTTTTGTTTTTTAGTATTTTTTTATAAGTTTTCTATTTCCTGTTTTACAAATGTTATATTGGACAATAATTTTTCCAAAAAATTTATTTGATTTAAATACCTTTCAATTGTTTTCAAACACCATTTATTTAGTTTTTTTATCTAGTATCGTATTAGTAGTTTTTTCATTTATTTCAAATTATGGAAATAGAGTAACTAAAAGTAAATTTTTAAACTTTCTTACAACATTTTCTATTACAGGATATGCGATCCCTGGGGTAATTTTAGCTGTTGCATTCATCACTTTTATTGCTTGGTTTGATAATACTTTTGTTAAAGCCTTTGAATTTAATTCTATTAAGAAAATATTTATAGGATCTATTTTTGGTTTAGTGATAGTTTATTTTATAAGATTTTATTCACTAGCTTACAATGGACTGAAAACTGGCTACGAAAGGATTAATAGGTCAATTGACGAGAGTTCTTATCTCCTTGGTTACTCTAAAATAAAAACTTTCCTAGGAATTCATGTTCCTTATTTAAAAAATTCTGTATTTCTAATAGGAATATTGATCACGATAGAAGTAATAAAAGAATTGCCTATAACTTTAATTTTAAGACCATTTAACTTTGAAACATTCGCTACAACAGCATATATTTTTGCATCTCAAGATCTTTTAGAGGCAGCAGCAGTTCCATCATTATTCTTGATATTAATTGCAAGTACATTTATTTTGATTACATCTAAATTTATTTTGAAAGACTGATGGCCAATAATTTTTTTGAAATCGATAATGTATCTTTTGCTGCTGGTGGAAAAAATAAAGTTAATAACGTTTCTTTAAAAATTGAAAATGAAGGTGAAATTGTATGTTTGCTTGGTCCCTCTGGCATAGGCAAAACTACAATGTTAAGAACTATTGCAGGTCTAGAAAAAATTAATAAAGGTAAAATTAATTTAAAAGGCAGAACACTTTCATCACAAAATATTCATATTGAGCCAGAAAATCGAAATATAGCTCTATCTTTTCAAGAAAACAGTTTATTTCCTCATTACAATATAGAAAAAAATATTAATCTTGGCTCCGATAGAGTGAAAAATCAAAAGAAAATAGAAACTAAAGAAATTATTGATTTTTTAAATTTAAACAAAATATTAAATAAATTTCCTCATGAAATAAGTGCTGGCGAAGCACAAAGAGCTTCTTTAGCAAGATCTTTAGTCTCTCAACCAGATTTATTAATGCTTGATGAGCCGTTATCAAATGTAGACCAAAGTTTTAAAGAGGAAATTCAAGTTGAATTAAAACAAATTTTAACAAATTCTAAAATCACGACAATTATTGTTACCCACGACTCATATGAAGCTTTTTACCTGGGTAGCAAATGTGGAATAATTTTAGACGGTGAGTTAAAGCAATATGACGATCCATATAATGTTTATCATTTACCAAATTCAGTAGAAGTAGTTAATTTTTTAAATAGAGGCACATTAATACCAGCAGAAGTTACCAGTCCGAAAAGTCTTGAAAATGAAGATTTAGGTACAATAACTGGAAATTTCGCTAGACCGTTCCCAATAGGATCTAAAGTAAAACTTTTAATACAGCCAGAAGACTTACAGCATGATGACGCGAGCAATCTAAAACTTGAAGTAGTAGATAGAAAATTCAGAGGATCAAATTTTATTTATACTTTAAAAACATTAAGTAATAAATTAATACCAGTTTTTGTGCATTCTCATCATATTCATCAACATGAAGTCGATGAAAAATTTGGTATAAAAAGACCCATCCATATCGATCATATTGTTTGCTTTTAAATTTAATTATATAAATCCAAATATGTATGAAAGAGTTACCTAAAAGTACTAAAGTAGTTGTTATAGGGGGAGGTGTTGCTGGTACATCATGCGCTTATCATCTTGCAAAATTTGGATGGAAAGATGTTGTTTTACTTGAAAGAGATTTACTTACTTCAGGAACTACTTGGCATGCAGCAGGTCTTCTAGGTCAATTAGGTGCATCATCAACAATTACAAAAATAAGAAAATATTCTTTAGATCTTTATAAAGATTTAGAGAAGACTACAGGATTATCGACTGGAATGAAGCAAAATGGTGCAATTACAGTTGCATCTACTAAAGAAAGAATGCAAGAATTACTAAGACAGGCAACAGCTGCTCAATTATCAGATGTTGAAGTAGAAGTTCTAGATAAAAAACGTTTGAAGGAATTGTATCCCGTATTACATAGTGAAGATATTTTAGGTGGTGTTTACATGCCAAAAGATGGTCAAGCGGATCCAGTTGGAGTAACAAATGTTCTTGCAAAAGCTGCAAGAATGGAGGGTGCAAAGATTTTTGAAAAAACTCCTGTAAAAAAAATTTTAATCAAGAATTCTAGAATTAGTGGGGTAGAAACTGATAAAGGTGTCATCGATTGTGAATACGTTGTTATGGCAACAGGAATGTGGTCAAGACAATTAGGTGAAGAAATAAATGTAAGTGTACCTTTATATCCAAACGAGCATTTTTATATCATTACAGAACCAATAAAAGACTTACCTCAAAATCTTCCAGTACTCAGAGATTATAATGCTTGTTTATATTTAAAAGAAGATGCTGGAAAGATGCTTGTAGGTATTTTTGAACCAAAGGCAAAACCGGCATTTAAAGAAACAGGAAGAGTTCCAGACAATTTTTCATTTGGTGAGTTACCAGATGATTTTGATCACTTTGAACCTTATTTAGAAAAATCATTTCATAGATTACCAATGTTAGAAAGTGCAGGAATAAGAAAATTTTTCTCAGGCCCAGAGTCTTTTACTCCAGATACTCAGTATTTATTAGGAGAAACTCCTGAAGTAAAAAATTTATATACATGCTGTGGCTTCAATAGCATCGGAATTGCTAGTTCAGGAGGAGCGGGTAGAGTTACTGCTGAATGGATGATGAATGGACATATTAACGAAGATTTATTTTCAGTGGATATTAAGAGATTTCAGAAATTTCACTCCTCAAAAAATTTCATTATGGAAAGAGTTACAGAAACGCTTGGAGATTTGTATGGAATGCATTGGCCATTTAAACAACACAATACAGCAAGAAATCAAAAGCTTTTACCTTATCACGAAGAATTAAAAAATGCTGGAGCTTGTTTTGGAGTTGAGGGAGGTTTTGAAAGACCTATGTGGTATTCATTAAATGGTAAAGAGCCTAAGTATGAATATAGTTTTAATTATCAAAATTGGTATCCATCAGCAAAGCATGAAACTTTAAATGCAAGAAAAAATGTTGGACTTTTTGATTTTTCAACTTTCTCTAAGTTTGACTTAAAAGGTGAAAAAACACACCAAGAATTGCAAAAGTTATGTACCGCTAACATTAAAAATGAGATTGGAAAAACAACATATACTCATATGCTGAATGAAGATGGTGGAATAGAAACAGACTTAACTATTGTATGTGTGGATAAAAACTTTTTTAGAGTTGTAAGCTCTGCAGCTACAAGAGAACACGATAAATACCATATCTTAAAATATTTAGATGAAGACGTATCTTTTAAAGATGTAACAGAAGATATTTGTTGTTTAGGATTGTTTGGTCCAAAGAGTAGAGAGATGATCTCAAAAATAAGCAATGATGATTTTAGTAACGATAAATTTAAGTTTGGAACTGGAAAGTTCATAATGATAAATGGTGTTAAAGTTTGGGCTCAACGACTTTCTTATGTTGGTGAATTAGGATTTGAGCTTTATGTTGATTCAAGTTTAGCTAAGGATTTATATGAAATTCTAATTGAAGAAGGGAAAAACTTCGAACTATCTCATTGTGGAATGCATGCAATGGATATTATGAGAATGGAAAGTGGATTTGTTCACTGGGGACATGACATATCACCAGAAGAAAATCAGTATCAAGCAGGTTTAAAATTTGCAATTAGTTATAAGAAAAATATAAACTTTATTGGAAAAGATGCTTTGTTAAAAATTAAGGACCAAAAATTAGATAAAAGAATGATGATGTTTACTCTTAAATATAGCAAACCAGGTGAACCACTTTTACTACATGAGGAACCTATTTATATGGATAACAAAATAATTGGTAGAACAACTTCAGGAAATTATTCTTTTTGTTATGATAAAAATCTTTCATTTGGATATGTCAATTCTGGAAATACTGTAGAAACATTAAAAGACAAAAATATATACATTGAAATTGAAAAACAAAAATATCCAGTTGAGGTATTAGAAAAACCTCTAAACAATAAAGATTTTAAGAACTAAGTTTTTTTTTTCTACTCTCGGCCTGAACAAATAAAACTCCAAAAACTATTATTCCAATAACTCCAAAAGTTTTATTAAAATCAAAAGGTACTCCAAATATATAAAAATTGATTAATGTTGACCAAATTAATTGTGAATATTGAAAATTAGTTACAAAAGATAAATTTGATAGCTGAATTGCAAATATAATTAAAAGGTGGCTGGTAAAACCTAATACACCAAGAAATATCAACCAAACCCATAACCCTTTATTCTCAATAGGAGTCCAGTCTAACATTACATAAATAGAGAAAACAATGGCCCCAACAACAGCAGCATAAAATAACGCCACTAAAGGATCATTATTACCAGAAATAAATTTTGTAAAAAATTGATATAAAGCCCAACATACTGGTGGTACCAAAGGAAAAATTAAGTCTAAACTTAATACTTTCATGCTAGGACTCATTGAATAAATTATACACCCGAAGCTTAATAACATTAAAATTATACCTTTAGATGAAAGAATATCTCTTAAAAACAATGCCGTTAAAATTGATACTATTAATGGAGCTGAGAAGAAAACTACATAGATGTCGACAAGGTCAAATTTTTGTAAAGAATGAATGAAAAAAAAAGTAGCAAAAACCATTAATATAGATCTAATAATATTAATTTTAAAATTGCTTTTTAAGTTTAACTTAGGTTTTAATATTGCGAATAAAATTAAAATAATCACAAAATGAAAAAAAAATCTGCCCCAAATTACTTGATTTAAAGGCATTAATGTTCCAAGATATTTTGCAGTTGAATCCTGGCAAACTAGAATAAAAAATCCTGATATAGATAAAATTATGACTTTAGTAATAGATTTATTTTTTATTAAATTCATATTTGTGATTAAATTTTAGACTGAGCTAAGATTATCTAAAATTTTTTTTGAGCACTGTTCTGTATTACTAGAGCCTTGAAGATCTTTTGTTCGACTGTCTTTATCTTTAAGAGTTAATTCAATTGATTTTACTATTCTATCAGATGCTTCTTTTTCACCTAGATAATCTAACATCATAGCAGCTGACCAAATTTGTCCTACTGGATTAGCTATTCCTTGGCCTGCAATATCTGGTGCCGATCCATGAACGGGTTCAAATAATGATGGGTATTTATTTGTTGGATTAATATTACCAGACGGTGCGATTCCAATAGTTCCAGTACAAGCAGGCCCTAGATCTGATAAAATATCTCCAAACAGGTTTGATGCGACTATCACATCAAAACGTTCAGGACTTAGAACAAATCTAGCAGTTAATATATCAATATGGTACTGATCAGTTTCCACATCAGAATAATTCTTTTTATTCTCATTAAATCTTTCGTCCCAATAAGGCATTGTAATTGATATTCCATTTGATTTTGTTGCACTTGTTAGTTTTTTTCTTTTTCTTTTTTTAGCTAATTCAAAAGCAAATTGTTGAACTCTATCTATTCCATATTTTGACATTATTGTTTCTTGAACAACTACTTCTCTATCAGTTCCCTGATACATTCTTCCACCGACTGATGAGTATTCACCTTCAGTATTTTCTCTTACAATTATCATGTCAATATCACCTGGCTTTTTATTAGCTAATGGAGCATTTACACCTTCAAAAAGTTTTACAGGTCTTAAGTTAATAAATTGATCAAACTCTCTTCTAAATTTTAACAATGATCCCCAAAGTGTTATGTGGTCAGGATACTTATCTGGCATACCGACCGCACCAAAGAAAATTGCATCGTGTTTATTTAGTTTATCTTTCCAATCATCTGGCATCATTTTTCCATACTTTTCATAATAATCACATGATGCAAAATCATAATCCTCAATATTTAATTTAAATTGATGTTGTTGAGAAATTTCTTTTAATATTTTTTGTGCTTCAGGAACAACTTCTTTACCAATACCGTCACCGGCAATAGAAGCTATAGAATACTCTTTCATTTATTTAGTAAATGTATCGTTAAATTGCTTAGTAACTCTGACAAAAGTTGTGCACTTACTTAATTGTTTTAAAGAGGGTGCTCCAACATATGTACAACTGCTTCTAACGCCACCTAAAATATTTAAAATGGTATCATTAATTTTGCCACGGTACTTAACTCTTACTGTTCTGCCTTCGCTACTTCTATAATCAGATAGACCACCATAATGTTTGTTATTTGCAGTTTCAGAACTTGATCCGTAAAATTCAACATACTTTGAGCCATTAGATTTTACTAATTTTCCTTTACCTTCATCATGACCTGCAAGCATTCCTCCAAGCATAACAAAATCAGCTCCTCCACCAAATGCCTTAGCAACGTCACCTGGACATGTGCACCCACCATCTGCAATGATATGTGCGCCTAATCCGTGAGCAGCATCTGCGCATTCTATTACTGCACTTAACTGAGGATAGCCAACTCCAGTTTGTATTCGTGTAGTACAAACACTTCCTGGTCCAATTCCAACTTTAACAATATCTGCACCTGATAAAATTAATTCTTGTGTCATATCAGCAGTAACAACATTACCTGCTATGATTGTTTTAGTTGGATATTTATCCCTAACAGATTTTAAAAATTTACTAAAATGCTCTGAATAACCGTTTGCTACATCAATACAAATGAACTTAATGAAACTAAATTCTTTTAAAACTTTATCTAAATTTTGGAAATCTTCTTTTTTAGTGCCAATACTTAAAGCTACATTTGGATATATTGATTTAATTTTTTTAAATTGTTTTATTTTTTTAACATCATGCTGTTTTGTTAAGCATGTAATCATTCCGTATTCAGATAATTTTTCGGCAACACCAAGCACGCCTACACCATCCATATTAGCGGCCATTATAGGAATTCCAGACCATTCGTTTTTACTGTATTTAAAACGATAAGTTCTTTTCAAATTAACATCTTTTCTACTTTTAAGAGTGCTTCTTTTAGGTCTAAAAAGTACGTCGGAATAATCTAGTTTTAGTTCTTCTTCAATTCTCACAAAAATGAAGGTATACATTCAATGAATGATAATTCAATTTAATAATTGACCTTATTAACGTTGTATTTGAACAATTTTAAAATTATTGATTGAATTATTAATATATAAATTAAATAAAAAAATGTTTGAAGGTTTTAAGAGTAGATACATAAAAGTTAAAAAAGGGAAAGTCTTTTGTAAAGTTAAAGGAGACGGACCGCCTTTATTATTACTACATGGTTATCCTCAAACACATTTAATGTGGCACAAAACGGCTCCTGAGTTATCAAAAAGCTTTACTGTAGTTGCAGCAGACTTAAGAGGTTATGGAAACAGTTTAGCTCCACCATCTGATAATAAACATTATAATTATTCAAAACGAGAAATGGCGAGTGACATGAAACAAATGATGGTAAAATTAGGGTATAGTAAATTTTATGTTGCAGGCCATGATAGAGGTGGAAGAGTTGCTCATAGATTGGCAAGAGACCACAGAAAAAACGTACTCGCTCTTAGCATTTTAGATATTTGTCCAACTTTAGACATGTACGAACTAACAACTAGAGATTTTGCAAAAGCTTACTTTCATTGGTTTTTCTTAATTCAACCAAAATGGCTACCAGAAAGAATGATAATGAGTGATCCAAGAAAATGGATGAAGCATTGCTTGGATAAATGGTCTGGTAATCATAAATTTGGTAAAGTTGAAGAGGGATACTTAAAGTGCTTTAAGCAACCAAAAAGAATACACGGATCATGTGAGGATTACAGAGCATCTGCTACTATTGATCTTGATCACGACAGATACGATCGAGGGAAAAAATTAAATATTCCTGTTCAAGTTTTATGGGGAAAAAATGGTGTTATAGGCAAACAATTTAAACCAATTAAAATTTGGCAAAAATATTCAAATAAAAAAGTTGTTGGAGTTGCTGTTAAATCTGGACATTTTATACCAGAGCAAAATCCCAAAGAAACAATTAAACAATTAAAAAGTTTCTTTTTAAAAAATGCTTAAAATTATTCCTAATAAAAAAAATATAGGTGCAGAATTAGTCTGTGATTTAAATAAAATTAATAATTCTAAATTAAAAAAAATTAAATCTGCCTTATCGAAATATGGGATGATTTATTTTAGAAACCAAAAATTAAGTTCTGATCATTATGTAAAATTTGCAAAAAAATTTGGAAAACTTGCAAATTATCCAAGACTTAAAGGATTGAATAAAAAATATCCTCAAATAACTGTTGTTCAAAGAAAATCTACAGATAAAGGCCCAAGTTTTGGTGAGCAATTTCATACTGATTCAATTTATACCAAAAAACCACCTAGATTTACTATGTTACTATCTAAATTAGTTCCAAAAAAAGGTCAGGCAAACACAGATTTTTGTTCCCAATATTTAGCTTATGAGAAATTACCAGCAAACTTTAAAAGAAAGTTTAAAAACGAAAAATGTATATTTTCTTCTGAAGGACCCATTTCTGTAACAAGATTAGAAAGAGAGAAAGAAAAGGGGAAAAAAGCCAAAGAACTTATTTCAAAGCATAAATTAATAAGAAAAATAAATAGTAAATATACTTTATACTGTAGTCCTGGACACTTTATTCGTTTTAGTAACAGCAAAATTGATAAAAAATTAAAAACTTATTTATTTAAACACCAATTAAAAAAAAGTTTTCAATATTCTTTAGAATGGGAAAAGAACCAATTAGCCATTTGGGATAACAGATCTATGCTACATCAAGCAACGGCCTTTAAAGGTAATAGAATTATGCATAGAATTACTGTCCAATAATGTTTCAGGTATTTCTAGGATTAACACCATTTATAGGCATTACGCTTATAGGTTATCTTTTAGGATATATTAAAATATTTGATTTACAAAAGGCTAGAATATTTAATTTATTTTCATTTTATATAGCGGTACCAGCTTTAATCATAAAACTAGTTGCACAAAGTGATGTTGGGGAAATAGATGTGTCTCAAATTTCATCATATTTTTTAATGCAATTAACGAGTGGAATATTTGCTTTTTTATTAACTAAAAATACTTTCAAAAGATCAATTCAAGAGTCAATTATTTGGGCTTTAACAGTTGCTTTATCTAATCACGTAATATTAGTTTTACCTATTGCAGAAATTTTCTTTGCAGGGAGTACGATAACTCAAATATCAGGTATTATTTTAATGGATAGTGTAGTTTTAATATCCATAGTTAGTTTCTTTTTAGAACTTACTGTAAAAAAGAGAATCAAATTATTTCAGTTTTTAAGAAATTTAATATTAAATCCGATGATATTAGCAATATTAATTGGATTGATTATAAGAATTTCAAAGATCAATATAGACGACACTCCATTTGAGTATATTCTCCAAAGACTTGCAGCATGTGTGATGCCAGTTGGGTTATTTGCAATTGGTATTATTCTATCTTTTTACTCAAAAAAAGTTTTCAATAAATTAACAATTACTATTTCAATATTAAAACTTATTATATCACCACTGATTTTGCTAATTTTAGGGTACACATTTTTTAGCTTATCAAATCCAATCAATTTTGCCGGAGCTTTGTTGGTTAGTGTTGGTCCTTGTGGAGCTACCTCAATTGTTATGTGTTCTGCGTATAATGTAAGTCCAGAAAATATTATTAAGGCAATATTTATTTCAACATTTGCTTCAATATTTACCTTTTTATTTACAATAAATTTATTAAATTAAAATTATGTTTAAAAAAATATTTAGTGTTGTTTTTATTTTTCTTTTTTTGTCATCTATTTCGATAGCTAAAGATAAAATAGATGAAACAATTGATAAAACAACTGACTTTTTAAAATCTATAACTAAGAAAAGTTTAAGTAAATCTCAAACGGCAGAATTTTTAAATAATTATGCAATAACTTTGGAAGATGAGAGAAATCAAGGTGTTGTAACTTATATATTTGATGAAAAAAATTACAAAAGATACCAAGATGGAAATATCATTTCAGAAGATGGATGGAGATTCACAAACTTAGGTAAATTAAGAGTTTTTTCGGGTGATATTAAATTAACTTGGAAATTTAAACTTGATAAGCAAAACGTAATAGTAATCAAAACTAAATTCCAACCACTTGGAAAAGAATATCCTTTTACTTATCAATTAAAAGATAAGTTTTTTGAACAAATAAATTAAATGTCAAAAAGATATAGTGGAAAATCATTTAAAGACTCTAGTGTAATGAAAAAAGCTAAACTTTCTCTTAAGGAAAAAAGAAAAGTTAAAAAAGATAAGAAAAAGATTAAGTAAAATCTTGTTTTCATCAAAAAATAAAAAATGACAAAAAAACAAAAATTAATTTCTAATGTTTTATTATTGTTTATTATTTTAATTACAATTTATAGAGTAGTTATTATAAAGCAAAAAACTGAAGATCACACCATTGAGTATAAACCAAATACTAATATTAAAGAATTTAAGGAAAAGAGGTTGAGTGAACTTGATGAAAGGACGATAGTAAAAATAAAAAAAGATGAAGCTCTTTTAAAATTGGCTATAGAAAAGGTTCACCCTAATGAATTATACGTTATAAATGAAACTGAATTAAAAACTCTTAAATTTAATAGTGGACAAACTCCTAAATTAGAACAAATTGTAAATGAATATAATTATTTAATTCAAAAAAAAGGTTTGCAATTTGAATTTCAAATAGAAAGTAAACCAAAAAAAAATCCCAGTGAAATAAAAAGAAATAAAAAAACTAATGATTTTATTGAAGCTAATAGACACGCTTTTGATAGATTTGAAAACGAAGACGATAAAATATGTGTAGCAAATTCTCTTATAGAAATTTTAAATAAAGATGCCTTAGATTATATGCTGATACCAGGGTATCCTAAAATGAAATATAATATTGATTATATTGTGTCGGATATTATTGAAAATCATTATAATAAATTAATAGACTTAGATTATAGTAAAGCTGATATTGAAGTATTAACAACAACACCACTCATTTTACATAGCTCTCAGATTGAAAAACTTAAAAAAGATTTTAATAACATATTTATGAAATTTGGAAATTATGACCTTAATTTTGACTATGAATACCTGTTAAGAGTTATACCAAAAATTAATATGCATGAAGCATATGCTTTTGAGGTATGTAATGTAATGAACGTTCCAATGTCAGCGGTTCAAGAGCGTTAATACACAATCATTATTTGTAATTAATAAAATATTGATCACAAATAGATCACACCCAGATCAGAAATTACATGAATCTTGTTTGCATCAAAAAATAAAAGTAGTATAAACCAACAATTATTTACGGCGGGGTAGCTCAGTTGGTTAGAGCGCGGGACTCATAAGCCCGAGGTCAGTGGTTCGATCCCACTTCCCGCTACCAATATATTATATAAGGTATTATGTTGTACCAAGATATTACAGTCGTTATCGCATCATTTTATAGTAGCGAGAAAATGTTTAGATGCATAGAATCTATTGATCACAATATAAAAATAATTATCATTGAGAACTCAAATGATTATATTTTGAAAGATCAAATTATATCTAAATTTAATAATGTCGAAGTCATTCTATCTGAGCAAAATTTAGGTTATGGATGTGCAAATAATTTAGGTTTGTCGAAAGTGAAAACTAATTATGCTTTAATAATAAACCCTGATGTTGTTTTAAAAGAGGGTGCAATAAAAAATTTTTTTTTAACTATAAAAAAAATCCCAAATTTTGGAATTATTGCACCAGTTTCTAAGAATGAAAAGTATCAAAACTTTAATTTAGGTTTAGATAATGACTTGAAAGAAGTTGAAAATGTGAAGGGTTTTGCAATGTTTTTTAATATGAAAAATTTTAAAGATCTAGAATTTTTCGATAGTAATTTTTTTCTATATTTTGAGGAAATCGACTTATGTAAAAGGTTGAGATCAAAAAATATAAAAATATATATAGATCCGTCGATCAAGGTAGATCATTTAGGTGGTTCTTCACATAATCAAATAATTAATATTCAAATGGAGTTGTCTAGAAACTGGCATTGGATGTGGTCTACATTTTATTTTTATAAAAAGCATTATGGTTATACTTCAGCACTTTTTAAAATTTTGCCAAAATTATTTTCATCTATAATCAAATTTATATTTTATTTAATTATATTTAATAGACTTAAAAAAAATATTTACAAATATAGGCTCCTAGGCATTATTAATTCCATGTTATTAAAAAAGTCATCATATAGGCCAAATATTCAAGGCTCTTGATTTTAGAGAAAACAGTAGATAATTGATCTTAAATGATAAAAAAAAAATATAAAATTCTAATTACGGGCGTTGCAGGTTTTTTAGGATCTCATTTAGCAGAAAAATTATTAAAACTTGGTCATCATATTGTAGGAATAGATAACATGATAGGAGGATATGAAGACAATGTATTAAAAGAAATTGAGTTTTATAAAGTTGATTGTTGTGATTTTAAAAAAATAAAAAGCATAATGAAAAATGTTGAAATCGTTTATCATTGTGCAGCAACTGCTCATGAAGGTTTATCAGTATTTTCACCTTTTGAGATTTCCAAAAATAATTATCTAGCCTCTGTTTCAATATTTTCTGCAGCAATAAATGAAAAAGTAAAAAGAATAATTTTTTGTTCATCAATGGCACGATATGGAGATCAAAAAACACCTTTCAATGAAAACATGAAAACAAAACCTGTAGATCCTTATGCAATATCAAAAGTTGCAGCTGAAGAAGTCTTAAAAAATCTTTGTGATTTAAACAACATAGAGTGGGTAATTGCGGTTCCACATAATATAATCGGACCTAGACAAATTTATGATGATCCATACAGGAATGTAATTTCCATATTTTTAAATAGAATGCTTCAAGGTAAAGCCCCAATAATTTATGGAGATGGTGAACAAAAAAGATGCTTTTCTTATATTGATGATTGTCTTGATTGTATGATACCTATGTTAGATCAACAAAATTTAAACAAACAAATTATAAATATTGGGCCAGATGAGGAGTTTGTTACTATTAATGAGGTAGTAGAAATCTGCTCAAATATAACTGGATCAAATCTTGATCCAATTTATAAGAAAGATAGACCAAGAGAAGTTAAACATGCAACTTGCTCCTCAAATAAAGCTAGGAAGATTTTAAATTATAAAACAAAGACTAATCTAAAAGAAGGAATTTTAAGAACCTACGATTATATAAAAAAAAGAGGCGTTCGTGAATTTGATTACAGGTTAGAAATTGAAATAGATAATAATTTAACTCCAGATACCTGGAAAAAAAAAGAAATTTAGTTTTAATTTTTTTTCTTTACTCTCAATGCCCTGGAAAATCTAAAAGATTTTCTACGATATATCCCTTTTTAACTAAATTATCTGTACCACCTAAGTCAAAAAGATTTATTACAAATATAAAGCCAGCAACTTTACTTTTTGATATTTCTATTAATTTAGCAGCTGCTTCAGCTGTACCGCCAGTAGCAATTAAATCATCTATTATTAAGACTTTGTCACCCTCATCGAATGAATCTTTGTGAACTTCTATTGTAGCTTTTCCATATTCAAGTTCAAAGTCTACCGAATGAACTTCTGCAGGAAGTTTATTTTTTTTTCTTAGCATTATAAATGGTTTACCTAAAATATATGAAATAGCTGATGCAAAAACAAATCCTCTAGACTCTACAGCTCCAATTTTATTAAATTGGAATTTTTTTGATCTTTCAACAATTTGGTTTATACATTCCTTGAATGCTTTTTCATTTTTAATAAGTGTTGTTATATCTCTGAAAAGAATTCCCTTTTTAGGATAGTCTTGAATTGATCTAATATGTTCTTTTAAATCCATAAAACTTAAATATAATCTTAAAAGTATTATGGCAAATAATAAATTAGCAATTATTGGTGGAAGTGGCCTATATGATGTCGAAGAGTTTAAAGATAGAGAAACACTAGATTTAAATACTCCATGGGGAAAACCTTCAGATTTAATATTAAAGGCCAAATATAATAATAAAGAAATTTATTTTCTACCAAGACATGGAAAAGGTCATTTTATTTCTCCATCAAAAATAAATTTTAGAGCAAATATTGATGCTCTTAAACAACTTGGTATTACTGATATAGTTTCTGTCTCAGCTGTGGGATCTTTAAAGGAAGATTTACCTCCAGGTAAATTTGTTATCGTTGATCAGTTCATTGATAGAACTTTTGCAAGAAATAAAACCTTTTTTGATGATGAGATTGTTGCTCATGTATCAATGGCACATCCAACCTCAAGTGGGCTGATGAACGCTTGTGAAGATGCTATTAAAAAAGAAAATATCTCTTATCAAAGAGGCGGAACTTACGTTGTAATGGAAGGACCGCAATTTTCAACATTAGCTGAGTCAAATTTATATAGATTATGGAAAGCGGATGTTATTGGAATGACAAATATGCCAGAAGCTAAGTTAGCAAGAGAAGCGGAAATTAGATATGCTTCAGTTTCTATGGTAACAGACTATGATTGTTGGCATCCAGATCATCAAAATGTTGATGTTCAACAGGTTATAAAAGTGCTTTTAGATAATGCAGCAAAAGCTAAAAATATGATTAAAAATTTGATAGAGAACTTTGAAAATAATATTGATCCCAATGATCCAACTAATAATTGTTTAGATGTAGCAATAATTACAGCTCCAGAAAAAAGAACTCAAAAAACTAAAGATAAATTAAAAACAATTGCAGGAAGAGTTCTTAATTAATGAAAATTAATGGTGTTAAATATAAAACAATTTGGTTCGATGAAGAAAAAGAAGTTGCAAAAATTATAGATCAGACAAAGCTGCCACATAAATTTGTAATAAAAGAATTAAGCTCAGTTAAAGATGCAATAAATGCTATCAAAACAATGGAAGTGAGAGGTGCTCCATTAATTGGGGGCACAGCTGCATTTGGATTAGTTTTAGCTATAAAAGAAAATAATAGTTTAGATTTTATAAAAAAAAGTTCTGGAGAGTTAGTTGCATCGAGGCCTACGGCTATAAATCTTCAGTGGGCAGTTCATAGAATGAATAACAAATTATCATTTGTTGAACCTGGAAATTTATTTAATGTTGCACTCAATGAAGCTAAAGAAATTTGTAAAGAAGATGAGGCATTTTGTGAAAGTATTGGTAAAAATGGATTAAATATTATTGAGGATATATATAATAAAAAGAAAGATACTGTAAATATTCTCACACATTGTAATGCAGGTTGGTTAGCTACAATAGATTGGGGAACAGCAACTTCTCCTATTTATCATGCACATAAAAAAGGAATACCAATACATGTTTGGGTAGATGAAACTAGACCAAGAAATCAAGGAGCAAACCTTACATCATATGAACTTAATGAAGAAGAAATTCCGAATACAATTATAGCAGATAATACAGGTGGAATACTAATGCAAAGAGGACAGGTTGATATGTGTATTGTTGGAACAGATAGAACATTATCTAACGGAGATGTGTGCAATAAAATTGGTACATATTTAAAAGCTCTTGCAGCTCATGATAATAAGGTTCCTTTTTATGTTGCTTTACCAAGTTCAACGATAGATTGGAATTTAAAAAACCCCAAAGATATTCCAATAGAAGAAAGAGATCCAAAAGAACTTTCTCATGTGGATGGAATTAACAAAGATAATAAAGTTGATAAAGTTTTAATTTATCCAGAGAAAAGTAAATCATTAAATTTGGCTTTTGATGTAACTCCAGCTAAATATGTTACAGCATTAATAACAGAAAAAGGAATATGCGAAGCCTCTACTGAAGGTTTAAATGGTCTCTTCAAAAACTAATAAAAAGAAAAATGATGTTATTAAGTTTTCAAAAATGCTTAATGACAAAAAATTATCAGCTTTAAGATCTGGCAATATATCAGTCAGACATAACAATGGTTTTCTTATTACCCCTTCAGGAAAAAAATACTCATCGCTAAAAGTAAAAGATATAGTGTTTGTAAGTCTAGATGGAAAATATGAAAAAAAATATAAACCTTCGTCAGAATGGAGATTTCATCAAGATATTTATATCAAAAAGAAAAATGCTCAAGCAATAGTTCATACACATTCAACTAATGCAACAGCTCTATCTGTTCACAAAAAACCTATTCCAGCTTTTCATTACATGGTTGCACTCGCGGGAGGTAATGATATTAAATGCGCAAAATACGCAACTTATGGAACAAGAGAGCTTTCAAAAAACATTTTAAAAGCTTTGAATAATAGAAAAGCCTGTTTGATTGCAAATCACGGTCAGATTGCATTTGATAAAAATTTACCTGATGCTTTTGAATTGGCACAAGAAGTTGAAAATTTGAGTTTACAGTATATAACCGCTCTTAAGCTTGGAAAGCCAAAAATTCTTTCTATAAATGAAATGAATAAAGTTTTAAAAAAAGCTAAAAATTATAAAAGAGGTTAATAGGTGACAAAAGTTGGTGAACATATAACTCTAGATATCATTGGAACTAAAAAAGAATATGATCCCTCATTTTATGAAAAGTTAGTTTATAAAATTGCAAAGTTAGCAAAAGTAACAGTTTTAAAGATCTCAAAATATAAATTTGAGCCTCAAGGTTTTACATTGGTAGCTCTGTTAGCAGAAAGCCATATAAGCTTTCACACTTTCCCGGAAAATGAAATTATAAGCTTTGATTTTTTTACTTGTGGTAAAGTATCACCCTCAGTTGCTCTTAAAGTAATTAAAGAAGAAATAGAACACAAACAAATCATTATTAAGGAATTTAATAGAGATACAATTGATCTTTACCATGACAATTATAGTTCACCAGGATTAAAAAAATCTTATGTTGTAAATAAAGTATTAGAAAATTTTAAATCCAAAGCAGGACAATATATTGAAATATTAGATTTAGAACAGTTTGGAAAAGCTTTATTTATTGATAATGAAATACAAGTTGCCGAGAGTGATGAACATTTATATAGCTCAACTTTTGTAAATTCTGGTCTTAATTTAAATTCAAATAAAGAGAAAGCTGCGATTATTGGTGGAGGTGACGGTGGTGTTGCAAGAGAATGTATTTCACAAAATTTTGGATTTATAGATTGGTATGAATTAGATCCTGAAGTTGTTGATGTATGTGATAAACACCTAAGTAAAATTGGTGAAAAAGCCACAGAAAAAAATTCAGTTAAATGTGTTTGGGGTGATGCATTTGAGAGCATTAAATCAGTCAAAGATAATACCTATGATCAAATTTTTGTTGATCTTAACGATGATCAATTTTGCATAGATTTAGCTGCAAAAAATATGACATCTTTAGAAAGAATTTTAAAACCTAAAGGTGTAATTACTGCTCAAGTTGGAAGCCAAGATAAAAAACCAAAACAAGTTGAAAATTGGTTAAATGTTTTTAACAAAAATTTTGGAAATACAAAACTTTCAAGAGTTTACATACCAAGTTTCGATTGTTCTTGGAATTTTTCCTCGTCAATAAATCATTAATTTTACTTTTTAAAACAATAATTTTATGAAATAATCTTCAAAATTTTGGAGGAAAAAAATGAAAAAATTAAAAGTATTAGGACTTGGTATTTTAATATCATCATTCCTAACAATTTCTTCAATTGCAGATCAAATTAAAATTGGAACTGAAGGTGCATATCCACCTTGGAATTCTAAAGACTCAGCAGGAAATTTGATTGGCTTTGAAGTCGAATTAGCAAATGAACTATGCAAAATTATGAATCATGATTGCACTATTGTTGAGCAAGATTGGGATGGAATGATACCAGCTTTAGTTTCAAGAAAATTTGATGCTATTATGGCTGGAATGTCAATAACTGGTGAGAGAATGAAAACAATAAATTTTTCTCAAGGTTATGCTGATGAAGTTGCATCATTAGCTGTTATGAAAGGATCGAAAAACGAAGGCCTTAAAACAATGTCAGCTATAAATCTATCTGACGTAAGTGCTGATGAACAAGCAACACTAGATGTTTTGACCAAAGCATTTAAAGGTAAAACTATTGGTGTACAAACAGCAACAATTCACCAGAACTTCTTAGAGTCTGGTTTAATGGGTAATGTAAAAATTAGAACTTACAAAACTCAAGACGAAGTAAACTTAGATTTATCTGCTGGTAGAATAGATGCAGCGCTAGCTGCTGCAGTTGCTTTTACAGATTATGCAGAAAAATCTGGTAAAGGAGTTGTATTAACTGGACCAACATTTGCAGGTGGAGATTTTGGTAATGGTGTTGGTGTTGGTATTAGAAAAGGTGACTCTAAACTTCTAAATGACTTTAATGCAGCAATTGATAAAGCTAGAGATGATGGCATTATTAGTAAGCTTGCTATAAAACATTTTGGTTTTGACGCTTCTATGTAATAAATTATTTATGGGTGGCTATAATTAGCCACCTATATTATGGAACTTCTATATTTTGGTGATAAAGGTTGGGGAGATGAGTTATTCTTTGCAACCTTAATGACAATTGCGGTTTCAATAACCGCAATGATAATAGGCTTTATATTTGCTGCTTTATTCACTCCATTAAAATTATCTAATAACAAATTTCTTAATTCTATTGGCAATGCATACACCACAGTTATTAGAGGTGTACCCGAGCTTCTAGTAATTTATTTATTTTTCTTTGGTGGAAGTGGAGCAATTATGTTTGTTGCTTCAATATTTGGTTATAATGATTACATCGAAATTAATGCTTTTTTAACTGGTTCATTTTCAATAGGGATAATATCGGGAGCATACTCAACTGAGGTATTTAGAGGAGCCCTACAATCAATCGATAAGGGTCAGTTCGAAGCTGCAAAGGTTTTAGGATTTAATAAATATATTTACTTCTTTAAAATTATTTTGCCTCAAATGCTAAGATTGGCAATTCCAAACTTAAGCAATGTTTGGCAAATTACATTAAAAGATACTTCTCTTATATCTGTAACGGGTTTAGTTGAAATAATGAGACAATCCTATATTGCAGCTGGTTCAACTAGAGATCCATTATTTTTTTACTCATTTGCAGCAGTTCTATACTTATTGCTTACATTTTTAAGTATGCAATTATTAAATAGATTAGAAATAAAATATAGCAAAGGTTATTAATGGATTTTGAATTAATGATTAATAGTTTTCCAAAGTTGCTGAATGCAACTTTGATTACTCTTAAATTATTATCTGTTTCTCTAATTCTTGGTCTTTTTATTGGATTAGGTTTTGCAATCTTGAGAATGAATAATAATAATTTGATTAATAAATTTGCTTACGGATACTCATATATTTTTAGAGGAACACCTCTATTGGTACAAATCTTCATAATATATTTTGGATTAGGTCAAATTGAATACTTAAGAACTACATTTTTGTGGGCAGTTTTAAAAGAACCATACTGGTGTGCGATAATTGCATTTTCATTAAATACTGGGGCTTATACTTCAGAAATATTGAGATCAGCTTTTCAAACTATAAAACCAGGATATTTAGAAGCTGGGAGAAGCCTAGGGATACCTTCAAAAATTATTTTTACAAAAATACAAATTCCTATAGCAATTAAACAATCTTTACCAGCTTATGGTAATGAAATTATTTTAATGCTTAAAGGCACATCTTTGGCAAGTACAGTCACTCTTATGGACTTAACGGGTGTTGCTAAATATATAATTTCAACAACGTTTAAGCCAGTAGAAGTATTTATTGTGGCAGGAGGTATTTATTTGTTTATGACTTTTATAATTCATAATGTTATTAAATATTTAGAAAAAAAATATGGGTTTCAAACATGAAAATAGCATGCATACAATTATCTAGTGGAGAAAATTATGAAAATAATTTTAAAGATATTGTTAAATACGTAAATCAAGCTATAAAAAATAAATCTGACTTAATTATTACACCCGAAACCTCTTCCTTGATGTCCAGTAGTAGAGAAATACTTTTTAAATATTCATTTGAAATGAATAAAGATCCGATTTTGAAGAAAATTAGAGAAGTTTCAAAAAAATATAAGAAATGGATTTTACTCGGATCAATCTGCGTAAAGGTTAAAAATAAACTCAGAAATAGATCTATATTGGTTGGACCAAATGGAAAAATTGTCAAATATTACGACAAAATTAATATGTTTGATGTTAAAATTCCAAACAAAGAGCAACATAAAGAAAGTAAAACTTTTAAAGCAGGAAATAAATTAGTAACTGCTAAATTGCCTTGGGGTAAAATTGGTTTTACAATCTGTTTTGATTTAAGATTTCCTGAACTTTATAGAAATTTATCAAAAAAAAAATTGAGTTTTATTGCTGTTCCATCAGCTTTCACAAAGTTTACTGGACAAAAACATTGGTTAACACTTTTAAGAGCAAGAGCGATTGAAAATTTTTGTTATATTTTTGCACCTGCTCAAACTGGAAAAAACACCCCCAAAAGAGAAACATTTGGTCATACTACTATTATTTCACCAGACGGAAAAATATTAGCTTTAAAAAAATTAGGCAAGGGAGTGATATATTCAAATATTAATCCTAAGCTTTCCATGGATTTAAGAAAAATAATACCAAGTCTAATTTAATTTCTACTATCCACAATCAAAGTATCTTTAGACCCACCACCTTGAGAACTGTTAACTATTGTGCTGCCTTTTTTTAGAGCAACTCTAGTTAATCCACCAGTTGTTACATAAGTTGATTTACCTGTTAAAATAAAAGGTCTTAAATCTAAATGTCTTGGTTCAATGTTATCAGGTGTGATTGTAGGAACAGTAGAAAGAATTTCTAATGGTTGTGCAATGTAATTTCTTGGATCTTTTTTGATATTTTTTATCATTTCTTCTTTTTCAGCTTTTGAGGCCTTAGGACCAATCATAATTCCATAGCCTCCTGATGCATTTGAAGGTTTCACAACATATTTAGAGATATTGTCTATAACATGTTCTCTATTTTTTTTATCTCCACAAAGAAGAGTTTCAACTTGATCTATAATTGGTTGCTCACCTAAATAGTAAATTATCATTTTATTAACATAGGAATAAACTGCTTTATCATCTGCAACACCAGTTCCTAAAGCATTTATTATTCCAACATTTCCTTTTCTCCAACATTTGAAAACACCAGGCACACCTAATAAGGATCCTTTAAAAAAAACTTTTGGATCCATAAAATTGTCATCTATTCGTCTATAAATACAATCTACCTTCAAAGGACCTTTGACAGTTTTCATATAAACATGATCGTTTTCAACAAATAAATCTTTACCTTCCACCAAGGCTATTCCCATTTGTTCTGCTAAAAAAGAGTGTTCAAAATAAGCTGAATTATAAATACCGGGTGTTAATAAAACCATGTGTGGGTTATTAGTTTTCTTTGGAATACACTCTGTCATACAATTATATAATTTATTTGCATATTGATGAACTGAAGAAACTTTATATCTTGTAAATAGTTCTGGAAAAATATCTCTCATTACCATTCTATTTTCCAGCATATATGAAACTCCAGACGGCACTCTTAAATTATCTTCAAGAACTAAAAAATCCCCATCAATGTTTTTTATAAGATCAATCCCAGATATATTTGACCATGCTTTGTGTTTTGGGGAGAAACCTTCACATTCTTTTAAATATAAAGGAGAATTAAAAATTAATTCTTTAGGTATTACTTTGTCTTTAAATATTTTTTTTGCATTATAGACGTCATCGATAAATAAATTTAGTGCCTTAACTCTTTGTGCAAGTCCTTTTGCAACCTTTAACCATTGACTTTTTGGTATAATTCTAGGAATGATATCTAAAGGCCATTTTTTCTCTTCAGCTCTATTATTTGCAGCATAAACTCTAAAATTTATTCCTCTAGCGCTTATTGTACTTTGACAATTTTTTTCAATTTCTTGTAATTTTTTTTTTCCATATTTTTCAAGTATGCCTGCAATGATCTTAGCATGACTTCTCAACTTCTTCTCTTTACTGATATATCCATCAAAAGTTGATTTAGAATCGTAATTTTTCCAAAAATCAGACATATTAACTTAATTTTTTTACATAAGAGTTAAATAAGCAAATGATTAAATTCGATATCTGATATGAAATAAATGGGTTTTATTGTAATCACATATAATTTAAATAGTTAACTTTTATATGACTTATTGTATTGGAATTAAAACAGAGACAGGACTAGTTTTTGCATCAGACTCCAGAACAAATGCAGGATTGGACAATGTAAATATATATTCTAAAATGCTTACACACGATGTTGGAGATAGAACAATAGTAATTGTTACATCAGGAAATCTTGGAACTTCTCAAGCAGTTTATAATTCAATAAAAAAAGATTTAAAAAGTGAAACAGGTATTATGAATTTAAACACCTGTAGTGATTTTGAACAAATTGCATCCTATATTGGCTCTTTAAATATTGAACATTCATCTCCTCAAGGAATTAATACTGATAGCGTTTTATTAGGTTCAACTTTTATTGTCGGTGGTCAAATAAAAGATCAGCCTCCTGAATTATACTTAGTTTACCCTCAGGGTAATTATATTCGTCCAGCAGATAGCAAACCATATTTAGTTATAGGTGAAGTAAAATATGGAAAACCTATTTTAGATAGAGTGATTACCCCAAAAGTCTCAATTGGAGATGCATCAAGGTGTGCACTGATATCAATGGATTCTACATTAAAAAGTGATTTAACAGTTGGTCCACCAATAGACTTTGCTGTGATAAAAAAAGATGAAATCAAAATAGCATCACTTAAATGTCTAAATATGAATGATCCTGAATTTTCAAAAGTTTGTAATCAATGGTCACAAGGTATTTTTAAGATATTTGACTCTTTTCAAAGGTTTGACTGGGAATAAAACTAATATTTGGTGTATTCTTTAATTTCTTTAATTTTAGAACCAGTTTTATTATTTATTTCTAATTTTAATTTTGCTCTTTCATCATTTAGGAAGTGAACATCTCTTGATAATTTAATAAATTTTTCACCAAAATCAGAATTTTTTTCGCAAAGCCTTTTGTCATCTTCTATTACCCAAAGCTTTGAATTAATTTCTTTTAGTGAGTTATATAAATTTTCAATTTCACTGTAATTTTTAATATTTGTATTTAATTGATCTTTTAATATTTTATATTCATTATTTATAAAGTTTAGTTTCTCAGGATCTTTAATTTTTTCATATTTAATTTCTAAAATTGAAATTTTATCCAGCAATTCTCCAACTGATACTTCTACTAAAATTTTATTCATATAAATTGATATTATGTTAAGTTGTTAAAAATATGTCTAATATACTTATTATAAAACATGGATCTTTAGGTGATATAGCGCAGGCAAGTGGTGCAATTCAAGATATATCTGATAATCATCCAAATGATGATCTTTATATACTATCAACCAAACCTTATTACGATTTATTAAAAAAAAATCCAAATATAACTGATGTCATTTTAGATAAACGACTCTCTAGATTTAACTTAATTTATTTATATTTATTAATGAGAAAGATAAAAAAATATAAATTTGTTAAAGTTTATGACCTTCAAAATTCTAAAAGAACTAGTTTTTATAAAAATATTCTATTTCCAAAAGCAACATCAGATATTTGGTCATCGACAGAAACAACACTTCCTGAAGGAACTAGTAAGATTGATTTTGATAAAGACACTGTTCTAAACCGCTTTGAACATCAATTAAATTTTTCTGGAATTAAAATTAATCACGTAACTAAACCAGACTTTTCTTGGAGCTGTGAGGATATTTCAGAAATCAAAAAAAAATATAATTTAAACAAATATTTAATTTTATTCCCCTTTTCATCATCTCATTTAACTATAAAAAGATGGCCATATTATAATGAATTGATAAAAAAAATTAAATCTACTTTTAGAGATGAAATCCAAATTTTAATTGCCCCAGGTCCAAATGAAATCAAATTAGCTAATGATATTGATGCTAATATTATTTTAGATAATGATAAAGCGCTTAATATTTCTCAACTTTCATCATTAATTAAAGATAGTTATTTTGTTATATCTAATGATACAGGCCCAGCACATATGGCGGCACATTTAAATGTAAAAGGATTGGTTTTATTTGGATCACATACTACAGCTAAAAAAGTTAGTATAGAGCGAGAACATTTTAAAGCAATTCAAGTTTCAGATTTAACCAAACTTTCAGCAGATAAAGTATTTCAAAGAATGCAAGAAGCAATTAATTAGTTTTTCTAAATTTTGATAATAAAAAGGGCAAAAATAAAACTATTATGAAAATTCTTAAAAAATGATGGTAGCTCACAAATATTGGATCTATGTTATAAGCAACACTAATAACAACCATTTCATGAATTCCTCCAGGTGCAAAACTTAAAAAAGTTGGTATAAATTCAAATCCTATATAAGTGAGCAAATAAGCAGTTATCATTGCAACAATTACCAAAATTGAACTAACTATTATTCCATGAAATATAAAAAATAATAATTCTTTAATTTTTAATCCGTTTAATCTGGTACCTAAAGCGGTGCCTAGAAATATAAATGCAATATTTATAAATGCATCTGGAAATCTGGCATTAATTATTTCAAAAGTATAAAAAGCACCAGATAAAGCCATTGCACCAACTAAAGTAGGTGATGGAATTTTATAATTTTTTAAGATGTTTGCAAAAATGAAACAAATTATTAACAGAAATAATATTTCTAAAAAATATCTTTCGTTATAGATATTTTCATAGTTATAACCTGTCATTTCTGAGAAGCCTAAATTATTAATAAAAAAAATAGGCACAAAACTCACAATAAATATCACTCTTGTAGCCTGTGGGATCAAAACACCTTTATCGTTTTTTGATTTACCAAATTCTAATAATGCTGCAGATATTGGAACAAATGCGCCCGGAAGAGCTGCTAAAACTGAAATGAATTTACTAAATTTACAAACTTTAAAAAAATAATAACCAGCAAGAATAGTACTGACTATTGTGCAGATTAACATCGCTAATGACGAAAAAATCCATAGATGAATTTTATACAATAATGTTACATTTAAAGTTCCACCAAGAATTATACCAACAATTAAAAATATAGGATTTAATAATTTAGTTGGAAAAACTATTTTAAAATTTGTAAATGCAAAACATAAATTTAAACCTAGAGATCCTAATAACCAGGGCAAAGGTAGATTAATTAAAGTACCTAAGTATCCACCAACAAGTCCTATAAATAGAGCTTTATAACTACCTACTAAAGCTAAAATATATTCCTTTATGTTTTTGGAAAAATTGTATTTGAGCATTGACTAAAATTTATAACTTATGTTTAATGATGGTTTCATAAATATAATAAGAGAGGAAATAATGAAACTAATTAAAACTTTTATTTCAGTTTTATTCTCTGCTTTCCTTCTATTTTCATCAACAAGTTCATTTGCAGTTGAAAAATTACATTTTTTAATTGGTGGTGGTGCTGGTGGTGGTTGGGATGGAACTGCTAGAGGTACTGGAGAAGCATTAACAAAAGCTGGTTTTTTGAAAAGCGCATCATTTGAAAACATGTCAGGTGGTGGAGGTGGTAAGGCTTTGGCTTACCTAATCAATAACGCTCCGAAAGATACAGTTTTAGTTCAGTCAACACCATTGGTGTTAAGATCTATTACAAGACACAAAGGTTATGTAAAAGGTACTGGCACTTTATCTTATAAAGATGTTAAACCAATTGCAGGTGTAATTGGAGATTATGGTGCAATAGTTGTTGCAAAAAATTCACCTATCAAAAATTTCAAAGATGCAGTTGATCAATATCAAAAAGATCCAAAGTCAATTAAAATGGCTGGAGGATCTGTAAGAGGAAGTATGGACCACTTAATTGGTGCGTTAGCTTTCCAAGCAGCTGGAGCAAATCCAAACGATGTGATCTATGTTCCGTATGATGCTGGTGGAAAAGCACTTGCTGGACTTTTGTCTGGAGAAACTCAAATACTTTCAACAGGCTTAGGTGAAGTAATGGGTGCTAGAGATCAAGTAAGAATAATTGGTATCACAGCTCCTGAAAGAGTAGGTGATGCACCAGAAGCTCCAACATTAAAAGAGCAAGGATATGATGTTCAGTTTGTTAACTGGAGAGGTTTCTTTGCACCAAAAAGCATGAGTATGAGTGACTATAACAAAATCTCTAAAATGCTTGGCGATGTTCAAAAGACACCAGAGTGGGAAGCTGTTAGAAAAAGAAATGCATGGGTAAATATTTATAACCCGGGTTCTAAATTTGATGCGTTCTTAGAAAAACAAACAGTTGAAATGACTGCTCTGATGAAAAAACTTGGAGTAATATAATCTTTATAGATTATTAAAGAATGTAAAGCAGTGAGAATAAGTCCTACAAAATTTATCTCACTGCTTTTTTTAGTTTTATCAGTATTTTATCTATACACTGCATACAACATTCAAGTATTTGCATTTGATGAAAACGCACCATTCAATGCTAGGACTTTCCCAATATATTTAGGTTGGGCAGGAATAATTTTATCGAGTTTAAAAATAATTTTACCTGAAAAACTTACTACAGAGGTAAATCATAAACACTTAGATTACAAAAGTATAATTTATCTTATACTTATCTCACTAATATATGCTGCTGTAATATTAAAAATTGGATATTTTATATCAACTTCTTTATTTCTTTTTGCATCTTACTATTTCTTAGGTGAAAGAAGATGGGGACTGATGTTTATTTTATCTTTCCCATTTGTTGCTGCATTTATGTATTTGTTACACGGATTATTAAACATTTATCTTCGTGATCCGTTTTTAAAATACATTGGAGTTATGGGATGATCGAAGGAATACTTATCGGATTATCAACTGCTTTATCTCTAACAAATATTTTAATGGTGATGGTTGGATGTTTTGCAGGAACAATAATTGGAATGTTGCCTGGACTTGGACCAATGACTGCAATTGCATTAATGATCCCAATTACCTACGGCTTTGATCCATCAACAGGTTTAATTTTAATGGCAGGAGTTTACTATGGTGCAGTATTTGGAGGATCTACATCTTCAATTTTGTTAAATGCTCCTGGAATACCAGGAACTGTTGCTACTGCTTTTGATGGTTATCCAATGGCACAACAAGGTAAAGCTGGTAAAGCTTTAGCAATCGCCGCTTATAGTTCATTCGCAGGTGGAACAATTTCTGCAATATTTTTATTAGTTGCAGCCCCTAGTTTGTCAAAAGTAAGTTTAGCTTTTAGATCACCTGATTATTTTGCATTAATGATCTTAGGTTTAACCGCAATTTCTGCATTTTCGTCAAAAGGACAGTTTTTAAAGGCAATGATGATGGTTGTTTTAGGATTAATGCTAGCAACAGTTGGTCAAGACTCATTGTCAGATATCACAAGATTCACATTTAACAATATGAACTTAACTGATGGAATAAGCTTTGTATTAATTGTAATGGCAACATTTGCAATGAGTGAAGCTCTAACGATTATTTTTAGAGGAAAAGATCCAAACAGAGCTGCAAAACAAATTTCATTAACAGAATTAGGCTCAATTAAAGTAAATAAAGAGGAAACAATTAAAATGGCTAAAACAATACCTAGGTCATCTATACTTGGTTTCTTAATTGGTGTTTTACCTGGCGCAGGAGCAACAATTGCATCTTTCTTAGCATATGGAATGGAGAGAAATTATGTAAACGAAGAAGAAAAACAAAAATTTGGAAAAGGTAGCGTTCATGGTTTATCAGCACCAGAAACTGCAAACAATGCAGCTTGCTCTGGTTCATTTGTTCCATTACTAACATTAGGAATTCCTGGAAGTGGTACAACTGCTGTAATGCTTGGAGCTCTTTTAGGTTTTGGTATTCAGCCAGGACCAAGACTTTATCAAACTAACCCTGAAATTTTTTGGTCGGTTATTATGTCAATGTACATTGGTATGGTAGTGCTTTTAATTTTAAATTTACCTTTAATTCCTTATATCGCTAGAATTTTAGCAGTACCGAGAAATTACTTAATTCCTTTAATTTTATTTTTTTCAGTAACAGGAATATATTTAATGTCATTTAACAATTTTGATATTTTTTTAATGATAGGTATTGCAGTGGTTGCAACTTTTTTAAGGCTCTATGATTTCCCCATGCCACCTTTAATATTGGCTTTTGTACTCGGGGGGCTAATGGAGGAAACATTGAGAAGATCACTATTAATAAGTGATGGATCACCTAATTTTTTATGGGATAGACCAATAACTCTAATAATATTATTGATCACAATAACAATTGTTGGTTGGCAAATTTTTTCAACTTTTAGAAAAAAAAATTAAATATAAATTTTATCAGCTAGACCGTAGCAAAGAATTCCACTTAGCACTGTTAAAATTCCCGATGCTATAACACCTTCACTATTTGTTTTTTCGTTATGTCCAAGCTTATTGACATAAATTGTATATATTCCAATAAGGAAATATATAACGTTTTGTGCAAAAATTAGTGTAAAGAAACCCCATGTTCCTGCTAAACCATCCGCTTTGATTAACATTATGTAAAGTGCTACTAAAATTGATGCAATAAACGGTGCCCCAAAAAATCTAACCATCACTGCTGCAGAATGATCTATATTGTATTGATCTAAAAATGATTTTGTTGCTACCACTGTTCTAAAAGCATAAACGGCGTAAACGATAAAATGAAAAATAAAAATACTTAAATAAATTATTCCATTAAATTTATCTAGCATGCCTTAACTTTATAAGATTCTTTTGTAGTTTTCAATTATCTTATCCCAAAGAAAATTTTCGGAATGTGTTTTGCACTCTTTTCCAAATTCAATATATTTATTTCCCTCAAATAAATTATCTATACTTGAATAAATTTCATCTAAACTGTTACCATCACAAATTAACCCTGTTTTATTATGGATAATTGCATCAGAAGCACCACCATCTTTACCACCAATAGACGGTATCCCATATTGTGCAGCCTCAATGAAAGAAATTCCAAAGCCCTCAACTGAAGTTCTGTGAATTATTGATGGCATTATAAAAATATTAGATTTTGCAATTAATGCATTTTTCAATTCATTAGAGATATCACTTAAAAAATTTACATATTTATCAAGATTTAATTCTATCACTAATTTTTTTAAATTTTCTTCTTCATCTCCATATCCTATACAAGTGTAAGTAATATCAGGATATTTCTCTTTTAAATTTCGAATAGCCATTATAACTTTTTCATGATTTTTTCTTTTATCAAATCTTGATACAGTAATTAGTCTTTGTTTTTTTCCTTTTAGCATTTCTTCTGCTTGTTTAAGGTCATCTTTTGGAATTTCTTCAACGGGATCTACACCTGGATTTATGACTATTAATCTTTTTTCTTCAACACCAAGACTAACAGCTAAATTTTTTGTAAAATTTGAGTTTGCCACCACATGGTCAACATTGTTTAAAACTTCTAGAACTTTTTTGTTCAGTCTAGATCCTTTAGGGTGATTAATTTCTTTGGAATGTATTAAACATATTTTCTTTTTTGGGGATTTTATAAGTTCTAAGCTTTTCCAATGATCTGCAATGATACAATTTACGTTTTTATTTTCATTTAAGTATTCATTTATTAGTAGAGATTTTCTATATTTTCTTAATAATTTAACTCCGCTAACTCTTTCAATTGTAAATGAAACTTTATCATCAAAATTTTTATGATCTTCGTGATAATCGGCAAAAACTTTAACCATATCAAGTTTTGATAAAGATCTCGCTAATCCCCACATCAAATTTTGCATACCACCAACTTCAGGAGGGAAAGTTCTGGTTATTATTAAATACATTAATTAGATAACCACTTTATACCACAACCCATACTTGGGAATTGTTCTTCAGGACCTTTGCCTGTTTCTGAAACTTGTTTCATAGCAATAAATAAATCACTATCTCCAGATCTCACAGGCTTTAGTTCTCTTAATTCTCTTATTCTTCCTCTATATTGGAGACCAAAATCTTTATCATAACCGAAAAAATCAGGAGTACATACAGCATCATATTTTCTTGCAATGTCTTGTGTTTCATCAATTAGGTAAGGAAAATTAAACTTATGTTTAGTTGCAAACTCTATCATTTTTTCAAAAGAGTCTTCTGGGTAATTAATTGGATCATTAGAGCATATTGCAACTGAATTTATTCCTAAATCACTAAGCTTAGTACAGTCCTCCACCACATCTTTTATAATTGCTTTTACATATGGACAATGATTACAAATAAACATTACCAAAGTTCCATTTTCACCTTTGATATCATTTAAAGATATTAGTTTGTTTTCTGTAGATTTTAATTCAAAGTTTTCTGCTTTTTTTCCAAAATCACATACTGGTGTTTTAATAGGCATAATGTAATAATATATAAATTATGTTTTACGATTTGGAAGATAAAAAACCAAAAAACTCTGGCGAAAATTGGGTAGCGCCAAATGCAACTATTATAGGAGATGTCACATTAGAAAAAAACTCCAGTGTTTGGTTTAATGCTGTAATTAGAGGGGATAATGAAAACATTCATGTTGGAGAAGGTTCAAATGTTCAAGACGGAAGTGTTTTACATACTGACCCAGGCTGCCCTTTAAGAATTGGTAAAGATGTAACTATCGGTCATATCGTTATGCTTCATGGATGTACGATTGGAGATAACAGTTTAATTGGTATTGGAGCTGTCATTTTAAATAATGCAAAAATAGGTAAAAACTGCGTCATTGGTGCTAAAGCATTAATAACTGAAAACAAAGAAATTCCAGATAACTCATTAGTAGTTGGATCACCAGGAAGAGTAGTTAGAAAACTTACTGATGATGAAATAGGCAAAATTACTGAGAACGCAAAACATTACCAAGATAATTGGAAAAGATACGTAAAAACAGTTTTTTAATATGCCAGCAGGGTATGTAATTGCACAATTAAGAGTAACTAATCCAGAAAATTATAAAGAGTACATTGAAAAAGTTAATCCAATTGTAAAAAAATTTGATGGAGAATTTTTAGTTAGAAATGGTGAATATCAAATATTTGATGGTGAAACTAAATTTCCAAGAATAATAGTTTTAAAATTTCCAAGTTATGAGAGGGCGCTAGAGTGGTATAATTCAGAAGAATATAAACCAATAAAACAAATAAGATTGGATAATGCTGAGGGAACAAATATAATAATTAAAGGATTATGAAAAAAATATTTATAATTTTTATCGTTTTAGTTTTTTATTCTACTTCAGTAGTTGCTGTAGAAAAATTTAAATTCAAATATAACCTGCATGAAAATTTACCAGAGAAATGGGTTACTGAATTCAAAAATATAATGAATATTGTTCAAGAAGTTATGCCTATAAATGAGAATACTAACAATTGGGTAAAGAGTAATATGAAATTAACAAACATGAAACAGGGCTATAATATGGATATCTTTGCATGGCAAAGCACAAAAAATCCTTTTCCAGAAAAGCGTGCTAATATGAAATACTCAGGTATTGAAGGATGCAATTCACCTGAACCATGGATGCAACTAGATATATTTCCACAAGATTATACAAGTTCAATTAATAAAATTCGTACTTACACCGTTATTGTTCATGAGTATTTTCATGTTTATCAAATCGCACTTTCTCATAGAGATAGGTGTCTGTCTGAAAACAGTGCAAAATGGTTGGTCGAGGGAGGTGCTAAAGTTTTAGAAGAGATCTATTCAAGGCAATATTATAAAAAAGATCTTTTAAAGAGCGACATTAAAGAGAGTAAAAGATGGAGCATTAAAAAGGTTAATAAAGAACCTCATTTATACGAAAAACATAAGACATCACCACAAAAAAATGGATTTGATAGCAATTATGCTGGCTCTGCATTCATAGTACTGGCATTAGTTAACGAATTAAAAAAAAATAATATTTCTGAAGAAAAAGCATTTGAATTAGTTTTTAGAGAATTCTGGATACAAAGGGCTAAACAACCATCAGGCTGGAATTGGCAAACTACTTTTAAAAATACTTTTGGTATGACTTTGGATGAATTTTATAAAAGGTTAAGTAAATACAAAAGAAAAGATCTTAAAAAAATACTTCCAAGCAAGTCTTTGAAGATACAAGATATTTTTAGTTAAAGAATTTAATCTTTTAGTGACAATATCTTAAAAGATAATTTTAATTTAGGAAATCTTTTATTTAAAATTAGTTTAATTTTTTTAAATGAATCGTTATGTATTTTCTTTTCTATACCTGAATTAAATTTTTTCCCCCCATTTACTATTTTAGCTGCTCCACAATCTTCATGATTAATTACTATTAATTTACCTATATTATGTAACTTTATTGAGGTTGATAAATTATCCAAAAAAGTAGATTGCCATTTTTTAAATTTTTTAGAAGTTACTCCGATGGCAGCTCCAGCAATAGTAAATGAGCTATATTTTCCAGTTAATTTCTTTTTTTTTAAATAATTAAAAACTTTTGGCTGAAACCTTGGATCCATACATGACAAAACCATAGCTTCATATTTTTTCATTACGGTACCAACCAAGTATCTTTATTACTATCAATCTCAAATCTAGCTCTTCGATGACCTTTTGCAGCTAAATACAACCATTCTATAGATTTAATTTTACACTGTATAACAGTAAAGTTTTTGTATCCTTCTTCGCTTTGTTCTTTTGTGTAATCAAAATTATCTAATTCAGGTTTTAAACCAGATGTTGGAATATCAGACTCTGTACCTGGTCCATTATCTACTAAGTAACATTTACGACTTATATGTTGAGTTTTTTCCCAAGATTGTTTTGTTATATCATTATTGTGATTGATAATTGCTTCAACTTTTAATCTAACCTGTATTTTTTCATCTTTATCATAAAATAACATCGATGAATTTGGGTTTTTTTCCAATATTTTAATTTTATCAGATCTAATGTCACTGTGAAATTGAACTAAATTATTTTGTTCATCTGATTTTCTAAGAACAACAATTCTACTTTCAATATTATCTTCACTTCCACACGAAAAAACAGGTATTCTAAATGGTGAAGATCTATTAGTAACTGCATCAGTTAGCATTAACCAAATTTTCTTTTTAATTTCGGAAAAATCCTCGTAGTAGGGAACAGTGGTAGACACAATTATTTTTTCTTTTTTAATCTAGCTATTAAGCTAGAGCTATCCCAACGGTTTCCACCCATTTTTTGAACTTCTGCATAATAACCATCAACAATTTCAGTTACTGGTACAGGTGAACCATTTCTTTTTGCTTCTTCAATACAAATTTTTAAATCTTTTCTCATCCAATCTACAGCAAATCCATAATCAAATTTATCAGCCACCATAGTTTTATATCTATTTTCCATTTGCCAAGATTGAGCTGCACCTTTTGAAATAGTTTCCATAACTTTATCCATATCTAAACCTGCATTAATTCCAAAATTTACTGCTTCTGATAATCCTTGAACCAAACCACCAATACACATTTGATTAACCATTTTAGTTAGTTGTCCACTGCCTGATGGTCCGATTAAAGTTACTTTTTTACTATAACAATCAATTATTGGCTCTGCTTTTTTAAAATCATTTTCATCTCCACCAACCATGACAGTTAATATTCCACCTTCAGCACCTGATTGTCCTCCAGATATAGGAGCATCTAAAAAACCAAATCCTTTATCTTTTGCAGCTTTATAAAGTTCTCTAGAAATTTCAGCAGACACTGTTGAATTATCTATATATACGCATCCTTCTTTGGCATTGTGAAATAATCCATGTTCTCCTAATGAAACTTGTCTTAAATCATCGTCATTCCCAACACAGGTAAAAATAAAATCAGCATCTTTCGCAGCTTCAGATGGTGTATCAGCCATATTACCTTTGTATTCACCAATCCATTTTTCTGCTTTTGATTTTGTTCTGTTAAAAACAGTTACATTATGTCCTGCTTTTGATATATATCCTGCCATTGGATAACCCATTACACCAAGACCTATGAAAGCAACTTTAGAAGTCATATTTTTTTATGTTTAAAAATTTAAGTTTAAAAGTAATTGTATTTGGATTTATATTTACATTTTTTTCAAGCTTTGGACAGAGTTTTTTTCTTGGAATATTCAATACAAGCATTAGAGAGACACTCTCTATAACTCATGGACAATTTGGCTCAATATATGCATCTGCAACATTGTGCAGTAGTTTATTACTTATTTGGGTTGGAAAGAAAATTGATGATATAAATATTTTCCGATTTGCAATCTATGTAACATTACTTTTATCGTTTTCTTGTTTTTTCTTTTCAAAAATTTCATCAATAGTTTTTTTATTCATTGCAATTTTCTTAATGAGATTTTCAGGTCAAGGAATGATGTCACATACTGCAACAACTACAGTTTCAAGATATTTCACAAAATCAAGGGGTAGGGCATTAAGTATTTGCTGGTTTGGTTTATCTAGTGCTGAATTTATTTTACCTGTTTTAATGGTGTTTTTGTTGTCATTAACAACCTGGCAAAATATTTGGACTGTAATTGCTGTTTTAATTTTAATATTTCTACCATTTGCATCATTCTTTTTAGTTCGAACTGTCAAACTTGATACAAGAGAAAGCACAGGAGGTGAGGAATTTAAAGAGGAAAATATTAAGCAATGGAAAAGAATTGAAGTAATAAAAGATTATAAATTTTATATAGTAAGTATGAATATGCTGGCCATGCCTTGGATTGCAACTGGTGTATTTGTTTATCAGTCATTTATAACCGAGTCAAAAAACTGGGGACCATTTGTAATTGCTCAGTCATTTATGTCATATTCAGTATTTTCAGTAATTACACTTTTAATATCTGGTTTCTTAATTGATAAATTCACAAGTCGAAAACTTTTAATTTTTATGAATATTCCTTTATTTCTGTCGACTTTTGTAATTATTTATTTTGATGCACAATTTACTGCATTTATATTTTTAGGTTTAATTGGAATATCAAATGGTTTGGCAAACGTTTTGGGATCTTCCACTTGGGCTGAGGTTTATGGTGTAAAGCATATTGGATCTATTAAAGCTTTAACTACTGCTCTTATGGTTTTTTCAACAGCTTTCGGAACTGCTCTTTTTGGTATTTTAATTGATATCGGATTTTCAATTGAGAAAATTGCTATAATATCTGCACTTTATATACTTATTTCTTTTATTCTTCTTTTTTTAGTTAGAAAAAAATTAAACCCAATTTTAGTATAAAACACTTGATTTTGTTGATCTTGGAGTATATTTAATCGCCCATGGCAAGAGTTACCGTTGAAGACTGCATAGATAAAGTAGATAGCCCTTATGAATTAGTTTTGGTTGCTAAAGAAAGAGCTACACAACTTAATTCAGGAATTGAACCTACATTAGATAGAGATAACGATAAGCACACAGTTATTGCATTAAGAGAGATAGCTGAAGAAACAATTAAAGTTCCAGATTTAACTGAAGCTGCAGTTTACAAACTTAGAAAACATGTAGAACAAATTGATGATACTGCTGAAGAAGATGAAGATATTGGTGATGATTTTGAAAATCAATACAAAGGTGAAATCTCAAAAAGTGGTGTACCAATTCTTCCTTCAAAAAGAGCTAGAAAAATCCCTGAAAAAATTCAAGTTTCAAAAGAAGATCTTGCTGAACTATCACCCTCAGCACAACCCGATGTTAATGTAGAAGCTCCAAGTGAAGCTGAAGAAAGTGATGACGTTTCATTAGATCAAGTTTCTGAAGCAGAAGAGCAAGTTGCAGATAACGCGAGCGACGAAGAAAATAATTCTTAATTAGGAAAACTCTTTTAATATTTGTTCCCTGTGTTCATCTAGATCAGGAATATCCCCTCTAGTACTTTTATCTTCGTATGAAGACATTTTTATAGGATTGCCTGCTAATCTAAAATCACCAACTACTTTATGATAAGCTTTAACAATCATGTTTCTTGCTTCGACTTGAGGATTTTCTACCGCTTCTTTAATATTAAATATCGGTCCACATGGTATTTTTAATTTTTCCATTTCACTTATCCATTCAGAAGTATTTTTTAAAGAAAGTTTATCTTCAAAAATTGATTTTAGTTCATTCATATTTTCACATCTTAGTGAATTGGTATTAAATCTTTTATCACTGACCATTTCAGGTATTCCTAATACTTCACAAAGTTTTTCATATAATTTATCGTTACCTGCAGCAATGATTATATAACTATCTTTTGTTTTAAATGCCTCAAAAGGAGCGATTGAAGGATGTCTAGATCCCATTGGTTTAGGAATTTCATTTTTAGATAAATATCTTGCAATTGCATTTTCTAAAATCGCAATTTGGCAGTCTAACATTGAAACATCTATAAACATTCCCTTACCTGTTTTTTGTCTATCATACAAAGCTGCATTAATTCCAATTGCAGTAAAAAGGCCTGCTGTAATATCACCAATTGATGTTCCAACTCTTGTTGGTTCACTATTTGGATGACCTGTAACACTCATCAGTCCACCCATTCCTTGAACTACCATGTCATAAGCGGGTAATTCTTTTAAAGGGCCAGTCTGGCCGAAACCAGATGCAGATGCATATATTAATTTTGGATATTTTTTACTTACATCTTTCCAACCATATCCCCATTTTTCTAATGTGCCTGGTTTAAAATTTTCTACTAAAATATCTGCTTTTGCTAAAATTTTATCAAAGATTTTTTTATCATCTTCATTTTTTAAATTAAGAGCAATACTTTCTTTTCCTCTGTTAAGTGACATAAAATATGCTGAATAGTCTTTTACAAAAGGTCCAAATTTTCTTGAATCGTCACCAATTTCCGGTGCTTCTACTTTAATTACACGTGCACCGAGATCAGATAAGATCATTGTGCAATATGGACCTACTAAAACCCTAGTAAGATCAACAACTAATAAATTTTTTAAAGGACCATCCATAATAAGTATGTCATTTCCTTATATTGACTCTTACTCTCAAGTTCAATTTAATATCATCATTATAAATAAAAAGGGGAAAACTATGTTAAGAAAAATAACATTATATTTGTCTTCAATAATGATAGCTTTTTCAATAGTAGGATCTGCATATGCAGTTACATTAAAAGCAAGTCACCAATGGCCAGGAACACCAAGAGCTGATGGCTCTTTTGACCCACGTCATGAAATGGTACAAATTATTGCTGATGAAGTAAAAAAAGCAAACGTTGATTTAGAAATTAGAATTTATCCAGCTAAGTCACTTTATAAGCCAAAAGAACAGTGGAAACCTATGACTACAGGTCAATTAGATATTTCTGCTTTCCCATTAGCTTATGCATCAAAATTCCATCCAGAGTTTGATGCTACATTGATGCCAGGAACTGTAAAAAATCATGAGCATGCATTAAGATTTAATAAAGGTCCAATGATGACTGAGATTAAAAAAATAATCAGTGATGCTGGTGTTGTAGTACTATCTGATGCATGGTTAGGTGGTGGTTTCGCATCAAAAACTAAATGTATCAAAAATCCAAGTGATGCTAAAGGACAAGTGATGAGAGCTGCAGGGAAAGCTTTCAACCAAATGTTAGAGGCTGCTGGCGCAGGTATTCAAAGTATGCCATCATCTGAAATTTACACTGGATTACAAACTGGTGTATTAACAGGTGCAAATACTAGTTCAGGAAGTTTTGTAAGTTACAAAATTTACGAACAAGTAAAATGTGCAACTCCTCCAGGGAAATTTGGTTTATGGTTTATGTATGAGCCAATTTTAATGTCTAAGAAAAGCTACAATGCTTTAAATTCTAGCCAACAAGTGGCTTTGATGAAAGCAGGAAAAGTTGCTGAGAAATATATGACAGCTCAAGTAGAAAACTTAGATAAAAAATTTGAGGAAGCATACAAAGCTGCAGGTGTTAAATTAGTGTATATGGATGCTGATGATCATGCTGCATGGGTTGATATTGCAATAAAATCATCTCACAAAGCTTTTGCTGAAAAAGTTCCAGGTGGCGATAAGCTAATGGAAATGGCTTTAGCAGTTAAATAAAATAATATATAAAGAACCCCTATTTATTCTCTGTAAGTAGGGGTTTTTTTTATGAAAGAAAAATACTTAAAATTCTGTGATTATGTTGCAAGAGCTTGTGGAGCTTTTGCTGTATTAGCTTTACTTTTATCAATTCTTGTTATTGTTGAATTAGTTTTTGAAAGATACTTTTTTCAAAGAGCAATAACATGGCAAACTGAGCTTGTTACAATGCTTCTAGTTGCTTCAACATTTATTGGAAGTGCATATGTTTTAAGTGAAAAAGCTCATGTCAGCATGGAGTGGATTTACGATTTTTTATCAAAAAAAAATATATTAAGACTTAAAATTTTTACCTCATTAGTCAGTTTATTATTCTTCTTAATTTTATTCTATTTTGGTTTTTTAATGGTTGAGGAAGCGTTTACTAAAAATTACTCAACAGGAACGGTTTGGGATCCTCCATTGTGGGTTCCATATTCTTCAATGATGATAGGTGCTGCATTAATGATTTTACAATATATAGCAGAAATTATTAAACTTACAGACGAAAAGGATACTAACTAATGGATCCATTAATAATTGCAATAATTGTTGCTGTTTTTACTTTGATAGTATTATTTTCCGCAATACCAATTGCTTTTGGTTTAAGCTTTGTATCAATAGCTCTTTTAGTTGCTTTCGAAGGTTTTCAAATGCTAGATGTTTTTGCTGAAACTTTCTATGCAGGCTTAAATTCATTTGTTCTTCTTTCAATACCAATGTTTATTTTAATGGGAATGGCAGTAGCAAATTCTCCAGCAGGAAAAGATTTATATACAGGATTGGATAGATGGCTATGGAGAGTACCTGGAGGACTAGTTATTTCTAATATAGGAGCTTGTTCAATTTTTGCTGCACTAAGTGGATCAAGTCCTGCAACCTGTGCTGCAATTGGCACTATGGGAATTCCTGAAATGAGAAAAAGAGGATACTCAGATCAAATTGCAACAGGAACCATAGCAGCAGGAGGAACTTTAGGAGTATTAATACCTCCAAGTATTGTTTTAATTGTTTATGGAATTGCAACTGGAACATCAATTGGAAGATTATTTTTAAGCGGATTGATACCTGGATTTATGCTTGCAGGTATGTTCGCTATCTGGGCACTGATACACAGTTACTTTATTGATAAAGACTCAGCTAAAGCTTTAAAAAATAGAACACCTCCAACTTTCAAAGAAAAAATTGAAGTTCTACCAAGGATACTTCCTTTCTTAGCAATCATTGCTGGTGTCTTATATGTTTTATATGGTGGTGTTGCTACCCCATCTGAGGCTTCAGGTGTTGGAGCTTTTTTAGTTTTTGTCTTAATTGCTGTTGTTTACAAAATTTACCAACCAAAAAAAATATGGAATATTGTTAAAGTTTCAATGAAAGAAAGTGTGATGATAATGTTTATCATCGCAGCTTCATATCTTTTTGCATTTACATTATCTCAACTTTACGTAACTCAATCATTAGCTCAAAGCATGGTAGAGATGAGTTCTAATAAATGGGTAGTATTTATTTTAATAAATATATTTCTTTTGATTGCAGGTTTCTTTTTACCACCAGTTGCTGTTATTGTTATGACTTCAGCAATATTATTACCAGTTATAACTCAACTGGGATTTGATCCGTACTGGTTTGCAATTGTGTTTACAATTAATATGGAAATCGGCCTTATTACCCCACCTGTTGGATTAAACCTTTATATAATCAAAGGCATAACACCAGATGTTAGTTTGTCAGAAATTTTAAAGGGATCTATACCATTTATGATAATTATGGCTTTAGCTATACTTATTTTGTGTATTTTTCCTGAGATTGTAACTTGGCTACCTGACAAAATAATGGGTAAAAGTTTAGGTTTTTAATATATAAAAAACACCATGTTAAATATAAAAAGAATATTTGAGACAATTGCTGATGCTGGTCAAAAAATTTTAGAGAAAAAATCATTAAAAAAATTCTCTAAAAAAAGAGATTTGATCGAGCTATGTGATGATCTTTTATCATCTAAAGGAGCAGCATTTGGAATTACATTAGCAAGGGATATTCTCTTTAGATATCATAACTTATCTCATGAAGATAAATTAAAATTCTTACTTAAAGTAAATGAAAAATATAAACCTGATACAGCAAATATTGACAATGCCATTAAAGATTATACAGAAAATAAAAATAGTAGATCAATTTTAAATTTATCAAGAATTACATCAGGAATTAGAAAAGAATTGTTTATAAGATTAAACATGGCTCCTAATGGAACAGCTGAGATTGTTTCTTTAAGAGAAGATCTACAAATGTTTTTATTAAAAAATCCTGAATTAAAAGAATTAGATTATGATTTGATTGATATTTTTAAAAATTGGTTCAATCCTGGATTTTTAAAATTAAGAAAAATAACTTGGGATACTAAAGCTGCAATATTAGAAAAATTATTAAAATACGAAAAAGTTCATTCAATGAAAGATATGAATGAATTGAAAATTAGATTAGGAGAAAACAGAAGATTTTTTGCATATTTTCATCCAGCATTAGAAGATGAGCCAATAATTTTCGTTGAGATTGCACTAACAAAAGGTTTAGCTAAATCGATACAAGAATTGACAAGACCCAATGATGGAAAAAAAGAAAATTATGATACAGCTACTTTTTATTCAATTAGCAACTGTCAAGAAGGACTGTCAAGAGTTACACTCGGGAATTTCTTAATCAAAAGAGTAGTATACGAGTTACAAGAAGAGTTACCTGATGTAAAAAATTTTGGAACCCTATCACCAATGCAAGGTTTTGCTGATTGGGTAAAATCATCAGATAATAAGAAAATAAGTGAGATAGTTCAAAAAGATAATTTTGTTAAAGTTGAGTTTTTAAAATCTTTAGATCTTAAAATTGGAGATAGAAAATTTATAGATAATAAAGATTTACTAACAAAACTTGCTTTAAATTATCTTGCTGTTCAAAAAAATGATCTAGGTTTTCCCATTAATGATGTGTGTAGGTTTCACTTAAAAAATGGTGCTGAAATTGATGACATTGTAGTTAATGCTAACGTTTCTGATGTAGGATTTAAAAGGTCATTTGGAATAATGGTTAATTACAAATATGAACTTGGGAAAATTGAGCAAAATCATCAAGAGTATGTAAACGAAAAAAAAATTAATATATCAAGCAAACTCAAAAAATATGTCTAGATTAAATAGAACTGTTTCTGTTGCCCCAATGATGGACTGCACAGACAAACATGAAAGATTTTTCTTAAGACTAATTAGTAAAAACGTTCTTCTCTATACTGAAATGATTGTCTCAGAAGCTATTGATAGAGGAGATAAAAAGAAACTATTAGAATTTGATATGAGAGAAAAACCTGTTGCTTTGCAACTTGGTGGTTCTTCTCCAAAACTATTAGGAAATGCAGCATATTTAGGTGAAGAATTTGGTTATGATGAAATAAATTTAAATTTAGGTTGTCCAAGTAAAAAAGTTCAGAAAAATAGATTTGGGGCTTGTTTAATTCAAGAACCTAATCTTGTTGCTGATTGTCTAAGTGAAATGATTTCAAAAACATCACTTCCTGTAACAGTTAAAACTAGAATTGGATATGACAATGTTGATCAATACGAAAATTTATATAATTTTGTGAATATTTTAAAAGAAACAGGTGTTAAAACTTTTATAATCCATGCCAGAAAAGCAATGTTAGGAAAATTTACGCCTAAACAAAATTTAAACATTCCGCCTTTGAAATATGAATATGTAAATAGATTAAAAAAAGATTTTAAATATTTAGAAATAATAATTAATGGAGGCATAACGTCTACTGATCAAATCAAAGAACATTTAGATAATGTAGATGGTGTTATGATTGGAAGATCTATTTATCATTCTCCTTACATGTTAGCAGATATTGAAAATAAAATTTTTAACAATAGTGAAGTTTTGACAAGACAAGAAGTTGTTGAGAAACTAATTGAGTATGTAAAAGAAGAAATTAAAAAAGGTACAAGATTAAATCAAATCATGAGACATACTCTTGGTTTATTTCATGGCCAAACTGGTTCAAGTTTTTGGAAAAGATATTTAAGTGAAAATATGTGTGTAAGAGATGCCGATGTTAAGAAAATTGATCACATAATGGATAAAGTAAAATTTAATCCACAAAGTATATCGGCAGGTCAAATTGAATAATACTCTTTTAGAGATTAATAATATTTATTTTATTTTTTTAATGATGGCAGCCGCTGTTCCGGTTGGTTTCTTTGCGGGATTTTTTGGAATTGGTGGGGGTTTGATATCTGTACCATTTTTATTTTTTGTGTTTGAAGCATTTAATGTAGATAAAGATTATTTAATGCATTTGTCTGTAGGGACAGCTTTTTCAATAACAATTTTAACAGCTACAGCTTCAGTATTAACTCATAGAAAGTATAATGCTGTTGATTTTAATATTATAAAAAATTATGGAACATTTGTAATAATAGGAGTTTTCTCTGGAACATTGATGGCAGCATTGATGAATACTAAAACTTTATTATTCTTTTTTTCTGCCGTTGTTTTCTTTTTTGGAGCTTACTTGTTGTTACAAAGTGAAAAGAAAAAAAAAATTAAAAAAAAATTTAATATTTTTCCTAGAATAATATTTGGATTTTTGTCAGGATTAATATCTGCTCCTATGGGCATAACAGGAGCTATGATGAATGTTCCTATACTAAGATATTTTGGCTATCCAATTAACTTAGCAATAGGAAGTTCTGCAGCGATTGGATTTATAATAGCCTTATTTGGATCAATCGGATTTTTTACATCTGGCATGATGTTAAAAGCAGATATACCATTAAGCATAGGGTTTATTAATATACCTGCATTTATAATATTTGTTCCTATAACAACATTCATGGCAAGGATCGGAGCAAAAACAGTTCAAGATCTAGATAGAGTTAAAACACAGAGATTATTTGGTGTTTTTCTATATGTTATTGGAACTTTGTTTTTATATAGATTTTTGGTGACTTAGGAGACGAGGTGGTTTCAGTCTCCCTCCGCCACCTCAATTACATATTAATCGATTCTCTAATTTTTTCTTAACTCTTTATAGTTGAATTTTAAATTTTTTGATCGTAATCCCCAACCTTACCAGTTTGTTGAAGCAGATTATCAATAAAGTCAAAAATCTTCTTTTTTCTGTCTTCAGAGGTTGGACTTTCAGTAACTACAACTAAAGAGGGTTTATTAGAAGATGCTCTAATTAATCCCCAAGATCCATCATCAAAAGAAAATCTTACTCCATTAACAGTTAATATTTCCTTAATTTCTTGATCATCTACTTTAGTTTTATTTTCTTTATTATTTGTGATTTCTTTAACTAAATTCTTAACTACATCATATTTTTCACTATCTTTACAATAAGGAGCCATAGTCGGGCTTTGATAAGTTGTTGGTAATTCACCAAGTATTTCACTCATTTTTTTGTTATTTTTATCGAGCAACTTACAGACCTGTATTGCTGAATTAATTCCATCATCATAGCCATATCCCAAAGGTTTATTAAAAAAGAAATGACCACTTTTTTCAAATCCTGCTAAAGCGTTATCGGTATTTACTTTTCTTTTGATATGAGAATGACCAGTTTTCCAATAAATTGTTTCACATTTATTCTCATTTAATATTCTGTCATTCGAATAAAGTCCTGTAGATTTTACATCAACAACAAATTTACTATTTTTATGATCTTTTGAAAGATTTCTAGCTATTAATAGCCCTATTTTATCTGAAAAGATTTCATTACCTTTATCATCAATAACCCCAACTCTATCTCCATCTCCATCAAAACCAAATCCAATATCAGCATTATTTTCTTTAACAGCTGATGAAATTGCATGTAACATTTCCAAATCTTCAGGATTTGGATTATATTTTGGAAAAGTCCAATCAAGTTCGCAATCAAGTTCAATTACTTCGCAACCAATACCCCTTAAAATATCTGGTGCAAATATTCCTGCCGTTCCATTGCCACAAGCAACTACTGCTTTAATTTTTTTATTTAATGGGTTTTTTGTTATTAAATCATTTTTATAAACATTTTGAAAATCATCAATTTTTTTTATATTACCCTCTCCATTAATAAATTTTTGATTGAGAGTAATATCTTTTAGTTGTTTCATTTCTTCAGGTGCATGAGTAAGTCCTTTTTTGATACCCATTTTTACACCTGTCCAACCATTTTCATTATGACTAGCTGTAACCATTGCAATTGCATCTGAATTTAAATTAAATTGTGCGAAGTAAACCATTGGTGATAACGACAATCCAATATCTTCAATATTACATCCAGTTGAAACCAAACCCTCTTTTAATTTTTCTTTGATATGTTCGCTGTAAGATCTGTAATCTTGACCAACTACAATTCTAGGATTGTTTTTTTGTGTGTGTTTAATTATTTGAGTTCCGAGACCTTTGCCGAGTTGAACGATTCCATCGTCATCTATGTCTTTTTCGTATACCCATCGTGCGTCATATTCCCGAAAGCCATAGGGATCAATTTTTCCTGAATTATTCATGTGGATATATGTACATTTTTTTAAAATTTTTATTGATAAATATTTAATAAGTTCTATAAATGTTCTATTGATTTACAATTTATATAGTATATCAGGTAAATCTACACACTATATCTAGTTATTTACTAGATTTTTTAGTATAAAGATTAAAAGGGAGTTTAATGAACAAAATATTGTCTCAGGCGATCAGGAAAGCTGTCTCTGATTATAAACCAGCAGAAAAAATCAGCAATAATGACAAAAGACCAGACTTATTTTCACTAAATAACAACACAGAGTTGTTTCAAAATTCTAAAGGAATAACTATTAAAATTGATAGATCAAGAGATAACAATTTAACAGATTTTGGAAGAGCAACATTAAGCGACAGATACCTTGGAGAAAATGAGTCATTCCAAGATTTATTTGCAAGAGTTGCGAGTCATTATGCAGATGACAACTTGCACGCGCAAAGACTTTATAACTACATAAGTAACTTGTGGTTCATGCCAGCAACACCAGTTTTATCAAATGGTGGGACAAAAAGAGGTTTACCAATTTCTTGTTTCTTAAATGAAGCAGGAGATAGTTTAACTGGAATATTAGATCTATGGAGTGAAAATGTTTGGTTAGCAGCTAAAGGCGGAGGTATTGGAAGTTATTGGGGCAACTTAAGATCTATTGGAGAAAAAATTGGAAGAGTTGGAAAAACTTCAGGAATTATTCCTTTCATTAAAGTTATGGACTCTTTGACAATGGCGATCAGTCAAGGTTCTTTAAGAAGAGGATCAGCAGCTTGTTATCTTCCAATTGATCATCCGGAGATAGAAGAATTTATTGAAATGAGAAGACCAACAGGTGGTGATCCAAATAGAAGATCATTAAATTTACACCACGGTGTTTTAGTTTCAGATGCATTTATGAGAGCTGTTGAGTTAGACGAACAATGGGCACTAAAAAGTCCAAAAGATCAATCAGTACAAGCAACTGTCTCTGCAAGAAATTTATGGATTAGATTATTAACTGCTAGAATTGAAACTGGAGAACCTTATATTGTTTTCATTGATACAGTTAATAGAATGATACCCCAACATCATAAGCTAGCTGGTTTGACTGTTAAGACATCCAACTTATGTAGCGAAATAACTTTACCAACAGGAATTGATAAAGAGGGTAGAGATAGAACAGCAGTATGTTGTTTATCATCTTTAAATTTAGAAACTTATGATGAATGGAAGGATGATAAAAACTTTGTTCCAGACGTAATGAGATTTTTAGATAATGTATTAACGGACTTTACTGAAAAAGCACCCGAGTCATTTAGTGATGCAGTTTATTCAGCATTAAAAGAGAGAAGTGTTGGCCTAGGTGTTATGGGACTTCATTCATTCTTCCAACAAAAAATGATTCCTTTTGAGTCAGTGATGAGTAAAGTTTGGAATAAAAAAATATTTGAAAGCATCCAAAAACAAGTTGATCAAGCTTCAAAAGATTTGGCTGATGAAAGAGGTGCATGTCCAGATGCTGCCGATTATGGTATTAATGAAAGATTTTCAAATAAAACTGCAATAGCTCCTACTGCTTCAATTTCAATTATTTGTGGTGGAACATCTCCAGGTGTAGAGCCAATTGCAGCAAATAGTTATACACATAAAACTTTGTCTGGATCATTTAACGTTAGAAATAAATATCTAAGTAAATTATTAGAGAAACATGGTAAAAATGATGATGAAACATGGTCAAGTATAACAACTAATCAAGGCTCAGTTTCTCATCTTGATTTTTTAACCCAACAAGAAAAAGACGTATTTAAAACGGCTTTTGAGTTAGACCAGAAATGGATTGTGGAATTAGGTGCAGATAGAACACCTCATATTTCACAAGCACAATCAATCAATATATTTATACCTGCAGACATTCATAAAAGGGACTTACACCAAATTCATTTCCAAGCTTGGAAAAAAGGATTGAAGAGTCTTTATTACTGTAGATCTAAATCAATACAAAGAGCGGAAAACGTAAACGATGCAAATTCTACAGATGTAACTGCAAACGTTTACAAATCTAAAAAACAAGAAAATCAACAACCAGAATATGAGGAGTGTTTATCATGTCAGTAGAAAGCCTAAAAGATACAAAACAAAAAATCATAGAACCAAAAAAAATGGGTCTATTAGTTGAGAACCCAGTTTATAAACCATTCAGATACCCATGGTGTTATGATGCTTGGTTAACTCAACAAAGAATTCATTGGTTACCAGAGGAAGTCCCACTTGGTGATGACGTCAGAGATTGGCAAAAAAATCTTTCAGAATCAGAAAAAAATTTATTAACTCAGATCTTTAGATTTTTTACTCAAGCAGATGTTGAAGTTAATAACTGTTATTTAAGACATTACACAACTGTATTTAAACCTACAGAAGTTTTAATGATGATGACAGCATTTGCTTCTATGGAAACAGTCCATGTAGCAGCTTATTCACATTTGTTAGATACTATTGGAATGCCAGAGTCTGAATATTCTGCATTCATGAAGTACAAAGAGATGAAAGATAAATATGATTACATGCAAAACTTTAATGTAAACTCAAAAGAGGATATCGCAAAAACTGTTGCAGTATTTAGTGCCTTTACAGAAGGTCTTCAGTTATTTGCAAGTTTTGCAATTTTATTAAACTTTCCAAGACACAATAAACTTAAAGGAATGGGTCAGATAGTTACTTGGTCAGTAAGAGATGAAACTCTTCATTGTAATTCTATGATTAGAATTTTTAAAGAGTTCATTAAAGAAAACCCTGAGATTTGGACTCCGAAACTTAAAAAAGAACTTTATGAAGCTTGCAGAACTATAATTGAACATGAAGATGCATTTATTGATCTGGCTTTTGAAATGGGTCCAATGCAAGGTTTAACTGCTCAAGAAGTAAAAGATTATATAAGGTTCATTGGCAATAGAAGATTAACTCAGTTAGGTCTTGAGCCAATATATGATGTTCAAAAAAACCCGCTAACATGGTTAGATACAATGTTAAATGCGGTAGAGCATATGAACTTCTTTGAAGGTAGAGCCACTGAATATTCAAAAGCATCTACACAAGGTAACTGGATAGACGCTTTCTCCTAGGATTAAGTGATAGTAAGCCCCTGTATAAGTATTTGTAAAACTGATCCAGTGTCAGGTCTCTGTTATGGATGTGGCAGATCTGATGAAGAAAAGAAAATCTGGAAAGATCCTGAAACAACTGATGTTTGGAAGAGCAATAACTTAAAAGAGCTGGAGAATAGACTTTCAGGCTGGCAATTAGAAGGTTTTAAGAAATCATATAAGAATAAGGTCGAAAAGGGTATCTCATTGTATAAAGAGAAGTTAAAATCAAATATTTAGTTACTTTTATTTAATAATCTTATTTGGGTGTGGTCAAATGATCCTTGTATTAGCAATTTCACTTTGATTATATAAATTTTAACTTTACGAGAGGAAAACAATGAAAAAAACGTTAAATTTGTTACTTAGCGCTATTTTAGTAGTTACATCATTCATTGGTTTGGGAAATGTTGCCGTTGCTGACGGTCATGGTTTTCCATCTAAACCAATTGAAGTTGTTACTCACGCCGGTCTAGGTGGAGGAACTGATACAACTGCAAGAATGTTGTTAATTAGAACAAGAAAAAATCTTAAAAATAATGCTTACATCACTCCAAAAAGAGGTGATGCAGGTAACAAGGCAATGGCTTACGTAAAATCGAAGCCTAGAGATGGTCATACAGTACTAGCTATTACCCCAACACATTTATTTAGAATGGCTAGAGGGCAAGCGGAGCTGACAATTGATGATTTTGTTGGTGTTGCAAGAACTACAGTTGACCCAATTGTAATATTTGTAAATGCAAAAAGTCCTTACAAAACAATTGAAGATTTAATTAAAGCTGGTCAAAAAAAACCAATTAAATATGGTGGTACTAACGTAGGAAGTGTTGATCATATTTCAGGATTAATATTCGCAAGGGAAGCAAAAACAAAAATTGCTTTTGTACCATTCGAAGGTGGTGGAGCGATAATGACTAGTTTAGTAGGAAATCAAATCGAAGCTGCTGGATTAAACCTTGATGAAGGAAAAGATCAGTTAGATGCAGGCGAATTGAGAGTACTAGCAGTAATGGCAGATGAAAGAATGTCTGCATTACCAGATACACCAACTCTAAAAGAAAAAGGTATTAATGCGTCTTTTGCTACAGTTAGAGGCGTTGTTGTGCTTAAAGGTACACCACAAAAAACTATTGATACTCTTGAAAAAGGATTCCTTAAAGCTATGAAACATCCAGTTTACCAAAACTATTTACAAGGTGCTGGTTTGGATGCATCAAGTGTTGCAGGTGCTAAAGCTTGGGATGCTGAAATTAAATCTATTTACAAAGAAGCAAGAGCTGCTTTAGTAAGTTTAGGTTTAGCTAAATAATTTCAATTACTTAATGGGGGTTATACAACCCCCATTTAAATCAAAATGATAAAAGATATAAAAATTCTAAGTATTATTATAATTATATCAGTCGCATTATTTGCATACACATTCACATTTGATGAAGTTCCTGAAATTTTAGCTCAGGGAATGCAACCTACAATGATGCCAAGATTAATTTTTTCTTTAATAATTTTTTTATCTATATTTCAGTTAATTCAGAATAAAAATTTAAAGTCTGATAAAAAAGAATTAATTCGAAGAAATGCTTTTGTAACATTTGCTTATACATTATTTATAGTTTTAATAGCAGATAAACTTGGATTTTTAATTTCTATATTTTTGTTCACTTTAGTTACACCTATGTTATGGCAAAGGAAAGATTATATAAAAATCTTTTTTTATTCTTTAACTATATCAGTATTTGTTTTTGTTTTTTTTACACTTGTACTTCAATTAAAATTTCCTCAAGGGATATTAGAGGAATTTATAATTAGGAATTTTTATTAATGGAAATTTTATCAAATATCTCTTTAATTTTAAATCCAACAACATTTGGTTTAATACTAGGATCTACAATTGTTGGAGTATTGATAGGTGCTCTTCCTGGATTAAGTTCAGGAATGGCTATTGCATTGTTATTACCGTTCACAATATATTTAGAACCCAGTCAAGCGATTGCAGCTATGGCTGCATTATATTGTGGTGGTACTTTTGGAGGATCAATCACAGCTATATTAATTAATGCACCTGGCGCCCCACCTGCTGCTGCAACAGCTTTTGATGGTTTTCCAATGGCTCAGAAGGGCCAGGCAGGTAAAGCTTTAGGGATGGCTGCAGTATCCAGTGTAGTTGGTGGAATTATTTCTTTGGCTGTCCTAATTATTTTTGCACCAACACTTGCAAGAATTGCATATAAATTTGGACCTCCTGAATATTTTGCATTGGCAATATTTGGATTATCAATGTTAGCTTCTATAAGCTCAAAGTCTCCAGTTAAAAATCTTATAGGTGGCTTGATAGGTTTATTTGTTGCAACAATTGGAGTTCATCTTACAACTGGTATTTCAAGATTTACATTTGGGGTTGCTGAACTTTTTGAAGGGATAAGCTTTGTTCCTGTATTAATTGGTTTATTTGCAATGTCAGAGATATTAGTCCAAGCTTCAAAAAGTGAATTACTTTTAGAAAGAATTAAGTTTTCAGCAATAAAACTTCCTTCAATTTCAGAATTTAAGAGTTGTGTTAAAACAATTTTAAGATCATCAGGTATAGGAACTTTTATAGGTATTCTTCCGGCTGAAGGCGGAACAGTTAGCGCAATGATTGGTTATAACGAGGCAAGAAGATGGTCAAAAAATAAAGATAACTTTGGAAAAGGAGAAATAGAAGGTGTTGCAGCTCCAGAGTCAGCCAATAATGCCGCTACAGGTGGTGCAATGATACCAACTCTTGCTTTAGGTATTCCAGGTTCAGCAACTACAGCAGTAATTCTTGGAGGATTTCAAATTCATGGATTAAGAGCTGGACCATATTTGTTTGAACAGCAACCTGATCTGCTTTACACAATTTTTTATGGCATGCTTTTAGCAAACTTTATCTTTTTAATTTTTGGTTTACTTGGGGCTAAAATATTCTCAAGAATTTCTTTAATACCAAGGGGTTATTTATGGCCATCTGTATTTGTATTTTGTCTTGTTGGATCTTATGGACTATCCCAGTCTATGGTAGATGTTTACATAATGCTAATTTCAGGTGTTGTTGGATTTTTCTTAAGACGGTCAGGATTTTCTCCAGCACCAATAATTATGGGAATTGTATTAGGCGAATTAGTGGAAAATTCATTAGCTCAATCAATCATAATATTTGACCAAAATATATTTATGTTTTTCACTAGGCCAATTGTACTTGTATTTTTTACATTAACTTTTTTAAGTTTATTTTACAGACCTATTAAAAATCTAATAATGAAAGGAAAATAATGACTAAAGCTTTTACACCTAATATTAAATCCAAAAGAGGAAAGGACTTAACAAAATACGTTGCTAACTTTGTTCACAAAACAAAATTTAAAAATATTCCAAAAGAAGTTGTTGAGTTAGCAAAAAAACATATTTTGGATGGTTTTGGTTTAGCATTATCAGGTTCTGTTGCAAGAACAGGTAATTACTTATTTGCACATATCAAAAAAAGTTCAGCAAAAGGCAAGGCAACAGTTATTGGTTCAAAAATGAAGGTTCCAACACATTTTGCAGCTTTGGCAAATGGTGTAGGAATACATTCTGACGATTATGATGATACGCAGTTAGCTGTAGCAAAAGATAGGGTTTATGGGTTATTAACACATCCTACTGCACCTTGCTTACCTAGCGCTTTTGCTGAGGGCGAGGTTAATAAAATTAATGGAAAAGATTTTTTAAACTCATATTTAATTGGAGTAGATGTAGAATGCAAAATATCTGAAGCCATGTCTCCACGTCATTATCAACATGGTTTTCACTCAACAGCAACCTGTGGAACTTTTGCTTCTGCTTCTGCTGCAGCTAAAATTAGAAAATATGATCATAACAAAATTTTAAGATCTTTGGGGATTGCGGCCTCTCTTAGCGCAGGATTGAGAGAAAATTTTGGAACAATGACAAAACCACTTCACGCGGGTAGAGCAGCAGAGAGTGGATTGATAGCTTGTGATTTAGTAAGATATGGGTGGTCTTCAACTGATAAAATTTTAGAATCTCCAAGAGGTTTTTTTCAAGCCCATGGAGGTGGATACGATATTAACGCATTAAAAGGTAAACTTGGAAGACCATGGACATTTAAATCTCCAGGTATTTCAATTAAACCACATCCTTGTGGTTCTTTAACCCATCCTGGGATGACAAAGATGTTAGAGTTAATTAAAAAGTATGACATTAAGCCAGAACAAGTAGTTAAAGTTGATGTTGGCACAAACCACAACATGCAAAATGCTTTGATACATCATCGGCCAAAAAATGAGTTTCAAGCTAAATTTAGTATGGAGTATTCTATGGCAATACTTTTAATTGATAGAAGAGCTTACATTCCTGAATATCAAGACAAAAGAATCAATAAATCTGATGTTCAGCAAATGCTTAAAAAAGTGAACTTTTATAAAAACAAAATAGCTGAAGCAGCAGGCTATGATAAGATGACAACTATAATAGATATCTATTTAAAAAATGGAAAAAAAATATCTGGAAGAGGTGATTTTGGAAAAGGTAGTCCCGCAATACCAATGACTTATGATGAAGTTGCAGATAAGTTTCTTGGTTGTACAGAATTTGCTAAATGGCCTTTATCTAAATCAAAAAAAATTATTGAAACAGTAAAGAACTTAGAAAAAGTTAAGGATATTAGAGTATTAGGAAAGTTATTATCTAAATAGTTATCTTTGATTTAAAAGCATAACTTTTCGATATTTGCTACCTTTGTATTTAGCTAATGGTCTAATTAATTTATTAGATGAATGTTGTTCCATTATATGAGCTGACCAACCAGTAATCCTTGAAATTACAAATATTGGTGTAAAGAAATCTGTATCAAAACCCATTAGATGATAAGTCGGTCCTGTTGGGTAATCTACATTTGGATGAATATTCTTTTTACTAATCATTACTCTTTCAACAATATCGTAAATCTTTAAAAACTTTTTATCTTTTTTAATTTTAGCAACTTTTTTGAAATACTCTTTCATGGTTGGAACTCTAGAGTCTCCACTCTTATAAACTCTGTGACCAAAACCCATCACTACCTCTTTTTTCTTTAATGCATTATTGATCCATTTCAAGGCATTCTCAGGTTTTTTGATTTTATTCATCATATGCATAACTTCTTCGTTAGCTCCACCATGTAATGGTCCTTTTAAACTAGCAATTGCACCTGTTATAGCTCCATGAATATCAGATAAACTACTTGTAATAGTTCTAGCTGTAAAAGTTGAAACATTAAAACTATGTTCCGCGTATAAAATTAAAGATACATCAAATGCTTTTACAATTTCCTTTTGAGGAACCTTTCCAAAACACATATAAAAAAAGTTTTCTGCAAAAGTTAATTCTTTTTTAGGTTTTATAATCTTCTTACCTTTTCGGATTCTATAAAACGCTGCTAAAGCAGTTGGAGTTTTAGCTAAAATTCTTAAAGCTTTTCTTGTATTTGCTTCCTGAGAATTATCTGTTGTCTCTTTATCTTCTAATCCCATTACACTAACTGCTGTTCGAGCAACATCCATAGGATGAGATTTTTTTGGCATGTGTTTAATTATTTCGTAAAGATTTTTTGATAAATCTCTGTGTCCTCTTTCAATTTTTTCAAATTGTCTTAGTTCAATACTATTTGGTAAATCACCTTTTAAAATAAGATATGCAGCTTCTTCAAATCTACAAAATTCACATAAGTCTTGAACAGCATAACCCCTATAAGTTAATGAGTTAATCTCAGGCATAACTTTAGAAACTTCTGTTTCATCAACAACAATTCCTAATAAACCTTTTTTTACTTCTTCACTCATTATTCGTGCCCCTCTGTACTAAAATTATATATCTTTTCGTCTAAAGAGTTGTATTTTTCATACTCAACTAGATCATATAATCTTTTTCTGGTTTGCATCTTATCTATGATATTATTTTGATGTCCATCCGCAAAAATGGCACGTAGACCATCCTCAACACTTTTCATTGCTAATCTTTGTGTAGTAACTGGATAAATTACAATATTATAACCAAGCTCTTCCAATTGTTTAAAATCTAGCAACTTGGATTTTCCAAACTCAGTCATATTAGCTAAAAGATAACAATCTAGTGATTTTCTAACTTTTTCAAACTCAGATTCATCTTTTAATGCTTCTGGAAAAACAATTTCTGCACCAGCATCAATATAAGATTTACAGCGATCAATCATTTTATCAATACCTTCTACACTTTTAGCATCAGAACGTGCAATAATTTTAAAATTTTTGTCTGATCTTGCTTCTACACATTCTTTGATTTTTTTTGTCATATCCTCTTTTGATATCAATTCTTTATTGTCTAGATGACCACATCTTTTCTGTTCAATCTGATCTTCTAAATGAATTGCTGAAATGCCAAAATTTTCAAATGTTTGAACAGTTTCTTTACAAGATTTAAAACCTGTATCGACATCAACAACTGTTGGAAGATTTGTAACACGTGCAATTTGCTTTGATCTGTTACTGACATCATTAAGAGTTGTTAATCCTATATCAGGATATCCCAAATCATTAGACATAACACCTCCTGATACATAAACTCCGTCGTA
>CACPFN010000004.1 GCA_902633185.1 uncultured Pelagibacteraceae bacterium
TTTCTTAGATCTAACACTAGTCCTATATCAATCCCTTTTTTTGTGAGTCTAGCATCTGCGTTATCAGATCTTAATGATAGTCTATATTCAGCCCTTGATGTAAACATTCTATATGGCTCTGCAACACCTTTTGTTACAAGATCATCTATCATAACTCCTATATAAGCTTCAGACCTATCTAAAATAAATGGTTCTTCTTCTTTAAAGGCTAGTGCAGCATTAGTTCCAGCTATAAGGCCTTGGGCTGCGGCTTCTTCATATCCGGTAGTTCCATTTATCTGGCCAGCTAGGTAAAGATTTTTAATTTTCTTAGTCTCCAAAGTTAAAAAAAGCTCTCTTGGATCTACAAAATCATACTCAATGGCATATCCAGGTCTTAAAATTTTAACATTTTCTAAACCATTGATTTTACTACATATTTCTTGCTGAATGTCAGCAGGTAAAGATGTCGAAATTCCATTTGGATAAATTGTATGATCATCTAAACCTTCTGGCTCTAAAAAAATTTGATGTCTTTGTTTATCTGCAAATTTTTTTCTATTATTTCGTTTTGCAAACCCTCATTTTTTCCATAGAAAAGAAATATATCATAATCTTTTATATTTACTTTATTTACCTCATAAGATTTAATAATCATTTACTTAAAATTTTGGTCGAGAAAAGTATATCTTGAGCAATAATATTACTTAAGTTCTTTATTAAATTATCCTCATATTGTGAAAGTTCAAATTTATCTTTAATACTTTTGTACTTTATTTGTTTGATAATTACGTCTTCATTAATTTTTTTGTTATTATGGTTTAACCGATATTGTAATTCTACAATCAGTTTAAAAATCGTAGGGTCACCTTTCGTGTCAGATGTTACTATTTCTTTTCTTTTAATGCTTTTGAAATATAAATTATAACTCTTATCTCCATTTGTATTATTTTTTAAAAAATTTTTAATTGAATTGTTAATACGCGCATCACCTTCTGTATTTATTTTTGCAAACTTAAAATTATAATTTTTGTTTAAATAAACTGGCTCGTAAGTACATGATTGTATTAAAACAATCAGAGCTAAAAATTTAAAAATCTTATTCATTCAATAAAATATTAATTAACTTGTTTTTAATAAATATAACTTTCTCAATTTTCTTATTATCTAAATATTTAAAAGTATTTTTGTCTTTTTTTACATAATCCAATATTTCTCTTTGTTCTGCATCTTTTTTACTGTTTAGGATAGACCTTTTTTTTCCATTTATTTGAACAACAATGTTTATTATTTCCTCATCTAAAGCAGTTTCATCGTATTTTGGCCAATAAAAACTACTTTTAAAACCAATATCTTCTAAACATTCATTCGCGAAGTGAGGTATAATTGGCGAAAAGCATAAAAGAATTTTGAGGTAGTTATCTCTTAAATTATATAAATTCTTTTCTGATTTTATATAATTAATAAGAAAGTTATATGTTTCATACATATTCGCAATTATTACATTATAATTAAATTTTTCGAGGTTTGTTGTTATTTTTGAAATCATTTGGTTTACAAATTTTTCAATTTGTTTGTCATTTTGTTCGTTTTCATTATTTAATATTTTATTCTTTATTTCATTGTGCAAAATCCAAAGTTTTTGGACAAATTTATATGAAGAAGCCATTCCTTGCTCAGACCATTGGACATCTTTTTCTGGCGGACTGTCTGATAATATGAATAACCTCACCGCATCAGCACCATAATTTTCTATAATCAATTCTGGGTCAATTACATTTTTTTTTGATTTTGACATAGACTCAGATGGACCTACTTTAACTAATTTATTTCTATCCTTTTTTTTAACAATTTTGCCATTTATTTTTTCTATCTCATCTGGGCTTAACCAATTATTTTCTTCATCTTTGTATGTTTCATGACAAACCATACCTTGTGTAAATAAACTTTGAAATGGTTCTTTTATTTCAAAATTTTTATTTTTATAATCTATCGCTCTCATAAAAAAACGAGAATATAATAAATGCAAAATTGCATGTTCTACACCTCCTATGTATTGATCAACAGGCATCCAATAATCTATATCCTCTTTATTAAAACCATAATTTTTTTCATTAGGAGAACAAAACCTTAAATAATACCATGATGAACATACAAAAGTATCTAAAGTATCAGTTTCTCTTGTCATTTTTTTTCCATTGATAGTTATTTTTTTCCAATTTTTTTGACTATCTAAAGGATTTCCTTTTACTTTAAGATCTATATCTTCAGGAAGTTTAACCGGTAACATTGATTTTGGTATTGGGTGAACTTTACCATCTTCATCATAAGCTACCGGTATAGGACATCCCCAATACCTTTGACGTGATACACCCCAATCTTTCAATCTAAAATTTATTTGTTTTTTACCTAATTTTTTTTTTTCTAATATTTTAATTGTTTCCAATACAGAATTTACTGGTGCCTCTAAGCCATTTAAAAATTCAGAGTTTATTAATACCCCTGGACCAGCATATGCTTCCTCTGAGACTTTGAAATTTTCATCTTTGTCAAAAGGCTTTACAACTGTTTTGATATCTAAGTTATATTTTTTTGCAAAATCAAAATCTCTTTGATCATGAGCCGGACATCCAAATACTGCTCCGAAACCATAGTCCATTAAAACAAAATTTGCGAAATAAACAGGCACTTTTTGTGATGGGTCCAAAGGATTTATTGCTTCTAAATTTGTTTTAAAACCAATTTTCTCACCAACAGCTATCGCTTCTTCTGTTGTTCCTGTTTTAGAACAGTCATTTTTAAATTTTTGGAAATTTTTATTATCAATAAAATATTTAGATAATTCATGATCTACTGAAAGTGCTAGAAAAGAAAAACCAAATAATGTATCAGGTCTAGTTGTAAAGCATCTAATTTTCTTAACCGGCAAATCCCCTTCGATTTTAAATTCAATTTCACACCCAAAAGACTTTCCAATCCAATTTTTTTGCATGGTTTTAACTTTATTTGGCCAACTCTCTAAACTCTCAAGACCATCTAATAGATCTTGTGAAAACTTAGATATATTGAAAAACCATTGACTCAACTTTTTTCTTTCAACAGATGCACCTGATCTCCAGCCTTTTCCATCTATTACTTGTTCATTAGCAAGAACGGTTTCATCTATTGGGTCCCAATTTACATAATTCTCTTTTCTATAAACTAATTTTTTTTCTAATAATTCTAAGAAAAAATTTTGTTGATGTTTGTAATAATCCTCAGAGCAAGTCGATATTTCTCTGCTCCAATCTATAGATAATCCTAGTTTCTTTAGTTGGTTTTTCATTGTTTCTATGTTTTTATTTGTCCAATCTTTTGGATCTAAATTATTATCACGAGCTGCATTTTCTGCTGGCATCCCAAAGGCATCCCAACCCATAGGATGGAGCACATTAAATCCTTTTAAAGATTTGTATCTAGATAAAACATCACCTATCGTATAATTTCTAACATGACCCATATGAATTTTTCCGGACGGATAAGGAAACATTTCTAAGCAATAAAATTTTTTTTTACTTTTATCTATTGTCGTCAAAAAAGAATTATTATCCAACCAAAATTTTTGCCATTTTTCTTCAACTTTTTTGAAATTATATCTTTCCATTTTAGAGGAAATTATTGATCAGTTCTTAAAGCTTCGTTTTTATATTTCGGATTTTTTTTCTTAATCTTATTTTCTTTTTCATAAAAAGCTGCTTTAGTTAAAATTTTCTTTGTTAACTCATTAGCCAAATCACTCGATCTATCTGAAACTTTACAATTATTTTGCATTGAACATTTTTTATAAAAAACTTTTACGGCTAAAGCATCAGCTCTGATTTCATTTGTTAAAAATCTTACAGAAATTTTAACAGACTCATCATCTGATGAACCATCACTATACCAATCTGTAACAATAATCCCACCACTATAGTTTGCAAGTGCCAAAGGCATAAAATCTAATGTGTCTAATGATGCTCTCCACAATTCATTTGAGCTGGCAAAATCAAAATCTCCTATATTTTTTTTATTACTACCCATTAGAGTAAAACCTTTTCCTTGTTCAATGTTTTGTCTGATCCTGTCTTTAGCATTAGGTGGAATTTTTCTTGCATCTGCACCAGGTACTTTTCCATTACATGAAGCTATTAAAAAAAAAACTAGTAAAAGACCAATTACACGTTTGCTCATAATTATTTATTTTAAAATTTAGATTTTTAAATTATTTACAAAATTTTAATATTAATATCTAATTTTTAAAAAAACGTTTATTTTATTGGATTTTTTATGTTGTAAATATGTAACACTTTAATATAAAATTACTATTATAATGTAAAGCTGGAAGTTTTTCTGGGGTTTTTTGGTAAAAAAGCACTGTTTAATATTAAACTAATAATTAAAGGAGTACTTAATATGAACAATATCAAAAAAATAGGGTTAACAGCTCTTGCTGGTTCCCTAGTTGCTGGTTCAGTATCTGCAGCGACAATGTCAGTGTCAGGTTCAGCTGGTATGTCTTACACAGGTGGTGATTCTAAAGCAGTAGCAGGTCAAGGTTGGACAATGGGTGACTCAATTACATTCTCTGCTTCAGGTGATGTAAATGACATCGGTGTAACACTAACTATGGAATTAGATGGTGATGACGCAGATGGAACTAATAAATTTGACAACCAATCAATCGCTTTCGATTTAGGTGATGCTGGAACATTAACTTTCCATGGTCACGGTGGAAGCTCAGCTCTTGGTGCAAAAGACGACGTAATGCCAACAGCTAACGAAGAGCCATGGGATATCTTACCAGGTGCAGAAGCTGAACTAGTAGGCGGTGCAGGTGGTAACAACATGTTTGCTTACTCGTACGCACATGAGTCAGGTGTAACAGGTACAATAACATACGTTAACGCTGCTGATGCAGTTACTGATGTTTCATCTACTTCATACGGTGTAGAATTTACTGGAATGGAAGGTTTAACGTTAGGTTATGCACAACAGGATGTTGAGGTAACTACTAATACTAAGAGCGATGAAAGCACAATGTATGCTAAGTATGCAATTGGTGGTTTCACAGTAGGTATACAGATGTCAGAGAAAGACAGCGAGTCTGGAACTGATTATGAAACTACTGGTATTGGTATCTCATACCAAGTAAATGATGACTTAGCTGTATCTTATGGTTCTCATGAGATCGAAGCAGTTGGTTCTGGAAATCCAGACCAAGAAACTGCTGCAATAAGTTTCTCATATACAATGGGATCTTTAGGTATAGTTGGAACAGTTCATGATGGTGATAACATCGCTAACGATTCAACTGACAGCAGAGAAAAATATAGCTTAGGATTATCATTTAACTTCTAAGTTTAGATAATTTTTTTGAAAAAGGCCCTTGAAATAGGGCCTTTTTTTTTTCAAAGTAACTTATTCCGCTAAATCCATCACACTTTAAGATTCTTAGTTTTTTTAAATTTAGTTTTGAAATTCCTCCCAATGCAATTATTTTTTTCTTAGTTAAATGAGCCTTAATATTAAATTTATTTATTCCTAAATAATTTTTATTTTTTTTAAATAAAGAAGACAAAAATATTGACTTAACTCGCTGTTGTTCTTTAATTCGGATTTCTTTTAGATTGTGAGCTGACCCTATTAACTCAAATTCTCTTTTAAATTTATATGATAGATGCTGAAAATTTTTATTAAAAGAAGGTATATATGCACCATTCAAATCTAATTTTATTGAAAGTTTGATGTTGTTTGATAAATAAAATTTTACACCTTTATTTTTACAATAATTTTTTATTTTTATAATTTCTTTTAAATGATTTTTTTTTTTGTAATTTCTAAAAATTAAAGCTGTATTATTGTCTAAATTATCAATATTATTTTTTTTAAACTTGTTTATAAAATAGTACTTTTTTAAATTAAAATTATGCATGATACTGTAAAAAATTTACTTAATATTCAATCAAAAGTTAAGCAAAATCTTGAAATAAACAATTTAGAGGAGGAGCCAAACATAATTGCAGTATCTAAAACTTTTAATTTAGATCATATAAGTCATTTAATAAATCATGGTCATTTACATTATGGAGAAAATAAAGTTCAGGAAGCACTTGAAAAATGGTCAGAAATAAAAAAACAAAAAAGTAACATACAATTGCATCTAATTGGTAAATTACAAACTAACAAAGTTAAATCCGCAGTGAAATTATTTGATTATATTCACTCGTTAGATAATGAAAAGCTAGCAAAAAAAATTTCATTGTCACAAAAAATTGAAAATAAAAATTTAAAAATTTTTATCCAAGTGAATATTGGAGAAGAAAATCAGAAGTCTGGAATACATATTTCTAAGTTAAACAGCTTTTATACTTTTTGCAAAGATCTAAATTTAAATGTGATAGGATTGATGTGTATTCCTCCAATGGATGGAGATGCCAATATTTACTTTCAAAAAATGCAAGTATTAAAAAAACAATACAATTTTAAAGATTTAAGTATGGGTATGTCTTCTGATTATTTAGATGCATTAAAATACAATGCATCTTTTTTAAGAATAGGATCTAGTATTTTTGGAAATAGAATTAGAGAATCTTAATTTTAGTATTTTTATTAATTAACTTAGCTAAAATTAAAAAATCTTTTTTTGATAATGCAATACAACCATTTGTTGGCTGATAATTTTTCGTTAAATGAATAAATATTGCGCTTCCTTTTCGAGGCTTTGGTTTATTCCAATTATATTTTATTGGAATAAGATAGTCATATTTATAATCATTCCTAAATAATTTTTCATATCTAAATTTACTATTTCTATTTGTTTTTTTATTATAGTATTTACTATTGATATCATCACACCATTTCATATCTTTTTTAATTTCAACACATTTTATATCAGAGACTGGTTTAAGAACTTTATCTTTCCTAAAATATATATTTTCTAAGGAATAAATACCAATTGGAGTTTTTTTATCCCCTTCAATTTTATTTTTTGCAAACCCGTTTTTTCCAACACAACATTTAAATATAAAGTCATCAAATAAAAGTGTATGTTTATTTTTTATAATAATTGTCATATTTTAATTATTTATGAGTAAACAATATTTATTAATTTATAATTTTCCAGCTTTATATGAAATACTAAATGAATTAAAAAATAATTTGAGTTTCGGTATAAAAACAATCATTGATACAAAAGATTTTAAAAATAATATTAATGCAATAGATCTTATAATTTCTAACCAAAATTTAAATTTAGATAATCAAGTGAAAATAGATAAGTTCCCTATCGAATATGGAAAACTAGTTGATATTTTAAACATTGCATTCTTAAAAAAGAAAATAGAATTTAAAAAAAATGTTAAAATTGGAAAATTTGTAATCAATTACAATTCAAGAAAATTGTATAAAAACAATAATTTTATCAATTTGACAGAAAAGGAAACCACTATTATTAATTTTCTAAACGATTCAGCAAAACCAGTTACCATAGATGATCTCCAAAAAAAAGTTTGGGGCCATAAGTCAGAATTAGAAACTCATACTGTAGAAACTCATGTTTACAGACTTAGAAAAAAAATATTCAATAATTTTAAAGAAAAAAATTTTATTAAAAGTTACAAGAATGGTTATTTAATTGTCTCTTAATATGATTATGAAAAAAAAAAATTTCATTGCAAAGGATCTGTATTCTAAAAAATATAAGCCTAGAGTTATTAAGCCAAAAAAAGGAAAAGGTAGTTTCGTAAGAAAAAAAAAATAATTATCTTAGAATATCAATATTAAAACTTATCACTATCCTATCCTCATCTGATAAATTGATACCAACCGAATGAGGAAGATAAGCTGGAAAGAGTAATAAGTCTCCTTCTACTGGTTGAATTTGTGCAATATTCATATTTAATTCTGTTTTTTTATCGCTTAAAGGTATTCTTTCTCTTGCAATCTGATTTGGATTAGAAACTCTAAATGATCCACAATTTTGTGGAGCTTTAACATAATAAGCTGCACTTAAATAATTGTTAGGATGTGTGTGTTCTAAATTAAAGTTATTTTTTTTGTTAATTATTGCCCACATCTCTGTTAAGTTAACTTTGCCAGGTGCGTAATGCCATCCATACTCTTTAAATACGTCAGCAACATATTTTTGTATATCTGTAAAAAATTTAAATGGGGCTTTTTCTTTATCTTTTAAATCAAATGGTTTTGAATGCCAACCACCTTGGTTTGATCTTGCCAATCCCTTTTTATCAACTTCGTATAATTCATAAATATATTTTGATAAATTTTGATTATGCTCTTTGTGGTTATCTAATTTATATTGAAAAATTGGTAGAGGAAAAAACTTAAGTATTCTTTTTTCATTCATAACTACAATCTAGCACCTATTTGTTGTATTACTCTTGATGACATCTCTCGCCCTTTATTTAGACTTTCAGATGTACTTAAATTATTTAAATTTCCGTGTAAAAAACCTGCAGCAAATAAGTCTCCTGCGCCAGTAAGATCTTTAATGTTTAAGTTATTTTCAATTCCGTTTTCAACAATTTCTTCGCCATTTATTGATATAGCTCCTTTCTCTCCTCTAGTAATAACAACTAATTTTTTTAAATTCTTTCCAAAATTAATTACATCTTTAAAATCTTTAGCATCAATTAATGACATCATTTCCTGTTCGTTAGCAAATGTTATATCTAACTTATTTTTAACCAAATCTAAAAAATGTGGTTTGTGTCTATCTACACAAAATTGATCCGATAATGACATTGCTACCTTATTTGCGCTTTTGATGGCTTTTTCAAATGCTTTTTTTGGATCACCTTCGTCCCACAAATAACCCTCTAAAAATATCATTTCAGAATTCTTAACAATATTAGCATCTACATCGTTTTCGTTAATTTTTCCTGCTGTTCCAAGATATGTACACATTGTTCTCTCTGAGTCTGGAGTTACTAAAATTAAACATGTTCCAGTTGGTAATTCTTCTTTCTTCTTCATATAAAAATATTCAACGTTTTCTGATTTTAGACCGGCTTCATATTTACCACCTAGTTCATCATCACTCACTTTTCCAATAAAACCAGACTTGTTTCCAAGTTGAGATAATCCAACAATTGAATTTGCTACTGAACCACCCGAAATAGTTTTTTCAATTTTTAAATGTGACAACATTGATTTAAATTCCTTGTCATCAAAAATAAGCTTCATCGTACCTTTTGTTAAGTTATTTTGATTAATGAAGTTTTCATCAACTTTACAAATTACATCTACGATTGCATTCCCTATTCCTAAAATTTTCATATTATGCTTTTTTAGTTTTAATTGGTTTTTTTCTTTTAGGATAACAAGAAGTGCAAATTTTACAAGAAATTCCGTAACACTCCCTAGCTTTACAATATTCTCTCCCGTAATAAATTATTTGAAGATGGAGTTTATTCCAATATTTTTTTGGGAATAAACGCTTTAAATCTTCCTCTGTTTGAACAACATTTTTTCCATTAGTTAAACCCCATCGTTGAGCAAGTCTATGTATATGTGTATCTATTGGAAATGCAGGATATCCAAAACCTTGAGACATAACTACACTGGCAGTTTTGTGACCCACTCCAGGTAACTCTTCTAATTCCTCAAATGTTTTTGGAACTTTACTATCATATTTTTCAACTAAGGTTTTTGAAAGATTATAAATACTTTTAGCTTTAATTCTAAATATACCTATACTTCTTATTAGTTTTTCAATTTTCTTTCTTCCGAGTTTAACGAAATGCTCAGGTTTGTTATATTTTGGATAAATACTTTTTGTAACATTATTAACATTTACATCTGTGCACTGAGCCGAAAGAAGAACAGATACCAAAAGTGTAAATATATTTCTATGTTTTAAAGGAATAGGAGTTGTTGGATAAGTTTTATTGAGTATTTTTAAAACTATTTTAGCTCTCTGAACCTCATTCATTATCTAAAATTCAGAAGATTCCTCATTGAATATAGGCCCGGTTTTTTATTAATTAACCATTTCGCAGCAGTTATTGCTCCATCTGAATATAAAGCTCTATCAAAAGCTTCGTGGTTTAGTTTTATAATTTCTTTTCCACTTGAAAAAGTAACCTCGTGTTCTCCAATAATTTCGCCTTTTCTAATTGAATTGAAATTAATTTTTTTTCCATAAGGAAAATTTTTTTTATTAAAATATTTTTTTCCCATCAATTTATAAAAATCTTTTTTTTTTCCAACAGCGATTCCTTTTCCAAGCATCAAAGCAGTACCTGATGGATGATCTTTTTTATGTTTGTGATGAACTTCAAAAACTTTACTTAAATAATTAGTTCCCAGTGATGCAGATGTAATTTCTGTAAGATACATTAGTAAATTAATTCCAAGGCTCATATTTCCTGCTTTTAAAATCGGAATTTTTTTAGAAAACTTTTTTATTAAATCTTCTTCTTTTTTTGTAAAACCTGTTGTTCCAATTACTACTCTTTTTTTGAGTTTTGCAGCTATTTTTAAAACTTCTAATGTACATTTTGGAATTGTGAAATCTATTATAACATTCGCTTTGCTAAAAGCTTTTTCAGTATTTAATTCAGGTCTAATCCCTCTAATTTTTTTATTTATATGTCTACTTTCAGTGAGAGCAACTAATTTAGTAGACTTGTCTTTAATAGCAGATTTAATGAGCTGTTGACCCATTCTTCCCATACACCCTGTTATGCCTAAGTTAATTTTACCCATTCTTAAGATTTAGATTAGCACTATTGATTAGTTTTTCCAGAAACTTTTAGCTTTTTGAAAAAACTTCCTAATACTTGGGTTAGATTTTTCATTCTCAATTTCTCTAAATTTTTCTAATAATTCTTTCTGCTGTTTATTTAATGATATAGGAACTTCAGTGTTTACTTGTACGTAAAGGTCCCCAAAGTCATTCCCTCTCATGTAAGGCATTCCTTTTCCTCTTAACCTAAATTGTTTACCACTTTGAGTTCCTGCTGGAATTTTAATTTTAGCTTTTCCTCCGTCAATTGTTGGAATTTCAATAGATGTTCCGAGGGCAGCATCTGCAATAGAAATTGGACACTCGAAAAATAAGTTTTCATCGGATCTTTTAAATAAGTCATGAGAATAAACATTTATAAATAAGTATAAATCACCACTACTACTGCCTCTTGATCCAGCCTCTCCTTTTCCTGAAAGTCTAATTCTGGTTCCATCATCCACACCTTTTGGAATAGTAACAGATAATCTTTTTGATGCTTGTTTTTTACCTTGTCCATTACAACTAGAGCAAGGATGAGTGATTTCCTCTCCTGCACCTCCACATTGAGGACATGTTTGTTGGACTGTGAAAAAACCTTGGCTTGATCTTACTTGACCATGACCACCACACATAGAACATACTCCAGCTTGATGACCAGGTTTTGAGCCCGACCCACTACAAGTATCACATTTTTCAGATGTAGAAAATTTTATATCTTGTTTCTTTCCAGAAAAAGCCTCTTCCAAAGATATTGATAAATCATATCTTAAGTCTGATCCTCTATTATTTGATCTTCTTGATCTACGACCTCCTCCAAAGCCTTCTCCAAAAAAATCTTCAAAAATATCAGAGAAATGATTTGAAAAATCAAAATTTCCAAAACCACCTCTTCCACCACCTCCATTTTCGAAAGCTGCGTGACCAAAATTATCATAATTTTGTTTACGCTCAGAATTGGAAAGCACGTGATAAGCCTCAGATGCTTCTTTAAATTTTTCTTCAGCGCCTTTATCCCCTTTATTTTTATCTGGATGATGTTTTACTGCTAGCTTTCTGTAAGCTGATTTTATTTGTTCTGGAGAAGCACTTTTATTTACACCTAATACTTCGTAATAATCTCTTTTTGCCATAACATGTTATAGACAAACAGTTGTTTTGTTAGGCGCTTTTTTCTTTATTCTCGTCTTTTACTTCTTCAAAATCTGCATCAACAACGTTATCGTCTTTCGTATCTTCTTTCTTTGCGTCTTTTGGAGCATCTTCAGGTTTTGCACTTTGTTGTGATTTATAGATTGCTTCACCTAATTTCATAGATGCCTGAACTAAATCTTGCGTTTTTTTCTTAATTTCTTCAACATCTGTTCCTTTAAGAGCATTTCTCAAATTTGCTGATGCATCTTCAATTGCTTTTTTATCTGCATCGGAAACTTTACTTCCGTGTTCTTTTAAATTTTTTTCAGTTGAATGAATCAGTGTATCTGCTTGATTTCTCGCATCAACAGCTTCTCTTTTCTTTTTATCTTCTTCTTTATTTGACTCTGCATCTTTTACCATTTGACTAATTTCTTCATCGCTTAATCCTCCAGATGCTTGAATTTGAATTTTTTGCTCTTTACCAGTTCCTTTATCTTTAGCTGATACATTAACTATTCCATTTGCATCAATATCAAATGTTACTTCAATTTGTGGAACACCTCTTGGTGCTGGAGCTATACCAACTAATTCAAAATTTCCTAAAACTTTGTTATCTGATGCCATTTCTCTTTCACCTTGAAGAACTCTGATTGATACAGCAGGTTGATTATCTTCAGCAGTTGAAAATACTTGGCTCTTTTTTGTTGGAATTGTTGTATTTTTATCAATCAATTTTGTTGATACACCACCTAATGTTTCTATTCCTAACGATAATGGAGTTACATCTAAAAGTAACACATCTTTTACATCACCTTGTAACACACCTGCTTGAATTGCAGCGCCCATAGCAACAACTTCATCAGGGTTTACAGATTTGTTAGGATCCTTTCCGAAGAAATTTTTTACTTCTTCTATAACTTTTGGCATTCTTGTCATACCACCGACTAGGACTATTTCATCTACTTCGCTTGCAGATAAGCCTGCATCTTTTAGAGCAGTTTTGCATGGTGGAATTGTTCTTGAAATCAGATCTTCGACTAATGCCTCTAATTTAGCTCTAGTCATTTTCAAGTTAATATGTTTTGGTCCAGTTTTATCAGCAGTAATAAAAGGAAGATTTATCTCAGTTTGTGTTGCAGATGATAATTCTATTTTTGCTTTTTCTGCAGCTTCTTTTAATCTCTGCAAAGCTAATTTATCTGATTTTAAATCAATACCGTTTTCTTTTTTAAATTCTGAAAGCAAATATTCTACTATTGCATTATCAAAATCCTCTCCACCTAAAAAAGTATCACCATTGGTTGATTTTACTTCGAATACACCGTCGCCCAATTCTAGAATTGAAACATCAAATGTTCCACCGCCTAGATCGTAAACAGCTATTTTTTTATTAGCTTTTTTATCTAAACCATAAGCTAGAGATGCTGCCGTTGGTTCATTTATAATTCTTAGAACCTCAAGGCCTGCTATTTTACCTGCATCTTTAGTAGCTTGTCTCTGAGCATCATTAAAATATGCTGGAACAGTAATAACCGCTTGTTTTACTTCTGAACCTAAATATTTTTCTGCTGTTTCTTTCATTTTTTGAAGTGTGAAAGCTGAAATTTGAGATGGTGAATATTTTTGGCCTTTTGCCTCAATCCATGCATCTCCCTTATCAGAATTAACTATTTTAAAAGGAGCAGTTTCAACATCTTTTTTTACTGTTGGGTCTTCAAAATTTCTTCCAATTAATCTTTTAACTGCAAATATTGTATTTTCAGGATTTGTAACAGCTTGTCTTTTCGCAGGTTGGCCTATTAATTTTTCTCCTTCATCAGTAAATGCAACAACCGAAGGTGTAGTTCTCGCTCCTTCAGCATTTTCTAAAACCTTTGCTTGTGTTCCTTCCATAACAGCAACACAAGAATTTGTCGTACCTAAATCTATCCCTATAACTTTACTCATATTTGTTCCTACTTGATGCTCATATAAGTGTTAATTTCACAACTACAACCATAATAAACAATTAATTTTTTACCTCTTTTACCTGATTTTCTTGGTTTTTTTGCTTATCCTCTTTCTCTTTAACTTTTTTTTTTGATACAGCTACTAACGAAGGTCTTAGTAACCTATCTTTCATCATAAAACCTTTTTGAATTTCTTGAACTATTGTTCCTTGGTCTTTTGTATCATCTTCAACTTCCATCATAGCTTGATGTAAATTTGGATCTAACTTTTCATTAATTGCTTTAATTGGTTCAATATTATTTTTTTTGAAAATTGAAATCATATCTTTATTAATTATATCAATATGCCCTATTAATTTTTTAAGTGTGTCTTTATCTTTTATAGATTCATCACTTTCCAGTGTTTGTTTTGATCTCTCCAAATTATCCAAAAGATTAAGTGTTTCTCTTGCGAATGAAAATCCACCATATTCAAAAGCTTCATCTTTTTCTTTTTCAAATCTTCTCCTTTGATTTTCCATTTCGGCAAATGTTCTAGCAACTTTATCTTTAAGGTTTGTAATTTCATCTTCAGGCGAAAGCTGTTCCACTTCTTCTTTTTTTTCAGTCTCATCCTGGGCCTGTTTTTCTGTGCTTGACTCTGAGTTTTCGTCTTTTAAATTTTTATCTTTCTTATTTTGTGATTCTTCTTTTTCCATTACAGTCTATATGGTAAGAAATTTATGAAATTCTAGATGTTAAAAAAAAAAAATAAAGAAATTGTAGTTGGGTCAAATAATGAGGGAAAAATAAAAGAAATTAAAGATTTACTGCCCAAATACTACACTATTACCTCTCCAAAAGACTATGGCCTTAAAAGCCCTAAAGAAAATGGAAATAATTTTTTAAAAAATTCTTTAATAAAAGCAAAGTATTTTTCAAAAAAAACAAAAAAAATTTGTATCGCAGATGACTCTGGGCTTGAAATTGACTTACTAAATAATCAACCAGGTATTTATTCAGCAAGATGGGGTGGAAAAAAGGGTGATTTTAGTTTGGCAATATCCAAAGTATATCAAAAGTTATCGAAAGTAGATAGAAACTGGAAGTCAAAAAAAATTAAAGCAAGATTTATTTGTGCACTAACTATTTATGGATTAAAAAAAAATCCTATTCAATCATTAGGAATTATTAATGGCAAAATTTCAAAAAAGAAAATTGGAAATAAAGGTTTTGGCTATGATCCAATTTTTATCCCTGAAAATAAAAAACTTACATTTGGTCAAATGAGTCAAAAGTTAAAATTTAAAAACGATCACCGAGCAAAAGCTTTTAAAAAAATTAAAAAATTTCTTTAAAACTTTTGTCTTTTATTTCATAAAAGTTTAATTGGTGGGTGATTGTTTTTTTATTTATTTCGAAGACTCCTATTTTTCCTTTAAATTTATTTTGTTCGATAAATAAATTTTCATTAGTTTTAAAATCATTATTTATTAATAAGTAATATACCAAACCTATTAGGTCATAACTTAAAAAAGAAATTTGATTTGGTGTGTTTTTGAAGTTTTGAATATATTCTTTTTTAAATATCTCATAATTATCTTTATTTATTGATGGGAAATATATTGGATGCAATGAAGTTTCCTTTAAAAGACTTTCATCAAACCATTGATTCAACGTAATGTATTTTACTCTTTTGGAAGACACATCTGTATATAATAAAGATGTGGCAACACTTTTTAAACTTTCACTAAAATCAGCTATTATTACTGAATCAAAATTAATGAAACCCAAAGTATCTTTTTTCTTTAATTCATCAATTTTTTTTTTTTTATTGAAAGAATTTGAATTTTCTATCCTTTTAATTTCGTTTTTTAAGTTTTGTTTTCTTTGTTGATACCTTGTTAAATCTTCTATTTGTTTCGTTAGCAATGTTGGGTCTTTGCTGTAGACAAATTCTTCTTTTAACAATAAGTTTGATTTTTCAATAGCCTCTTCTATTTCTTTTTTATACTCTGTTTCGGGAACTAAAAATATCGTATTTTTTAAATTATTTTCACTTAAATATTTTTTAATTGTATTTATTTGTGATATCGCATTTACTCCTGAGGAAATTACATTTTTTGGATTATTTCTAATTTTGTTTGTAAAAGATAAGAATGTAACTTCATTTAGTTCGTCTAAATATTTATTACTCTCATTGAATACTGGTCCAATAATTATTTTTATTCCATTATTGTAGAGCTCATTTGATACTTTTAATGCATCTATTGGGTTTGCTTTTGTATCTTTGGGTACAACTGTTATTCTGTCATCATTAATTTTATTTAACGCCATTCTTGTAGACTTAAGAATTGAATTACCAATATATGAATATTCACCTGTTAAAGGTACAATTAATCCTATTTTGATTTTCTCATCTGAAATTGCTTTAAGTTGAGATAAAACGATTATAAGAAAAACTTTTAAAACTATGATATATAATTTTCTCATCGTCATTAAATGTATAATTTTGAATTAAATGATAATTTAAAACCTGGGCTATATTGTGTTTCAACACCAATAGGAAATTTGGGAGATATTACTTTAAGAGCTTTATACATACTTAAAAAATCAGACGTGATTTTGTCAGAAGATACAAGAGTTTCAAGTAAACTATTAGCTAGATTTAATATAAATACAAAATTATTGTCCAATCACAAATTTAATGAAAAAAAAAATATTAAAAATGTATTAAATTTACTAAAAGAAAATAAAATAATTTCTGTCATTTCAGATGCAGGTACTCCAACAATCTCAGATCCAGGTGGAATCTTGATAAATGAATGCATCAAAAATAAGATTAATATATTTCCAGTTCCAGGATCTTCTGCTGCTACAGCAGCTGTTTCTATAAGCGGCTTTTCAAACAATTTCTTCTTTTGTGGTTTTTTACCTGATAAAAAGTTGCAAATTGAACAACTTTTTCAAAAGATATCTAATTTAAATTACTCAATTGTTTTTTTTATTTCACCAAAAAAAATAAAAAAAATCATTAATCAAATCCAAAAATATTTTAATGATAGAGATATTTTAATTACTAGAGAAATGACAAAATTGCATGAGGAATATATTAGAGACAAGGTTTCAAACCTTAATAATATTAAAATAATGGAAAAAGGTGAGGTAACCGTAGTTATATCAGAAAATTCAAATTTAGAAAAAAGGTTACAAGTAATTGAAGAATCGGTTAAAAAAAAAATTGTCAAACTTTTAAAAAAAATGTCAATTAAAGATATAACATCTAAAATTAGCAGGGAAAATAATATATCAAAAAGAATTGTTTATGATTATTGTTTGAAGAAAAAAAATGAAATTTAGAAATTTAATATTAATAATAACTTTTATTCTAATTTCAGGATGTGTTGGTTATTCATCTACTGGAGTTTTGGGCACAGGAGTTTCAGTTGCAATGGACCCTAGAACCATTGGTACACAAATTGATGACTCTTTAATGCAAAAAAATTTGAGGGCTAAATTAATATTAATGAATAGTGGTTATTTGCTCAGAGTAAAGACAAAGGTCCTTGATGGTAGAATATTTATTACAGGCAAAGTGGACACGGTAGAAGAAAAATTAAAAATCACAAAGCTTGGTTGGGAAATAAAAGGAGCAAGATCAGTAAAAAACGATTTAAAAATAAAAGAAAATTTTAACTTTAAACAAGCAGCTAAAGATGTGCTTATAACTTCTCAATTAAGAACCGCAATGATTGCCAATAAAAAAATAAAGTCTGCAAATTATGATATCGATACATATAAGAAAATAATTTATGTCTATGGTATTTCTCAGAATGAAGTAGAAAGGGCTGAAGTTATAAACGAAGCAAAAAAAGTCCTTGATGTTGAAGATGTAGTTATAAGCATTTTTTTAGTTGAGGATTTGAGAGTTGTAAAAAACTAATTTGGTTTTTTATAATTAATAACTCCCGCCGAATATGCAGCAACAGACGCTAAATTTAATATGTCAGACGTTGAGGATCGTAAGGGAGCAATTTCAATTGCCTGACCTAAGCCTATTAATAGTGGCCCAATAACTTTAGCACCACCTAAGGTTTTCATAATTTTATAAGTTATAGCAGCGCTATGTTGTCCAGGCATAATTAATATATTTGCATTACCAACAATTTCAGAGAATGGATAAAGATCTTTATATTCGTCACTTAAAGCTACATCAGGCTGCATATCTCCATCAAACTTAAAATTAACATTTTTATTTTTTAATATTTCTACTGCATCTCTAATATGTTTAGTTCTAGCTGTAATTGGTTGGCCAAACGTTGAGTGTGAAAGAAAAGCAACTTTTGGCTCAAAACCGAATAATTTTGCAACTCTAGATGAAGAAATAGCAATTTCAGATAGTTGTTCAGATGTTGGATATTCATGAACACTTGTATCTGCGATAAAGACTGTTTTGCCCTTATTAACAATCATATTTAATCCAAACATAATTTCTCCCGGTCTAGCGTCTATTACCTTTTTTACTTTATCAAGAGATTGTCCATACCTTCTCGAATTACCAGTAACCATTGCATCGGCATCACCACACGCAACCATGCAAGAACCCCATATAACTCTGTCATTTCTAACCATTTTATCACAATCTCTCTCAAGCAATCCCTCTTTTCGTTGCAGTTTTTTAAATAAATAATTCACATATTTTTTTCTTTTATCGCTAAAAGTAGAGTTCACAATTTCAATATCAAAGTTTTCTCCATAGCCAATCTCTCTAAGTTTTTCTTTAACAACTTTTTCCTTAGCGACTAAAATAGGTGTGCCTAGCCCACTATTTTTAAAAGCAATTGCAGCCTTTAAAGTATTTTCATCCTCACCGTCAGCAAATACAACTTTTTTGTTTGTTTTTTTAATTTGGTTGTTAATTCCCTGCATAATCGTTACAGATGGATCGAGCCTTTGTTTCAGTTGTTCAGAATACAGATCAAAATTTTCTATTTTCTTTCTAGCAACACCAGATTTAATAGCAGCTTTTGCAACGGCTAATGGTATTACACTGATTAACCTTGGGTCAAAAGTAGATGGAATAATATATTTTTTTCCATAATTTGGTCTCTCACCACCCATTGCAGCCGCAACTTCGTCTGGTACAAATTCTCTGGCAAGTGACGCAATAGCATTAGCTGCTGCTACTTTCATTTCTTCATTAATAGTTTTTGCCCTTACATCCAATGCTCCTCTAAATATATATGGAAATCCAATTAAATTATTTACTTGGTTTGGATAATCTGATCTACCAGTTGCTATAATCGCATCATTTCTTACTTCTTCTATATCTTCAGGTTTTATTTCTGGATCTGGATTTGCGCATGCAAATATTATTGGATTTTTCGCCATCTTTTTAATCATACTTTTTTTTACAACACCAGCAGCAGATAGTCCTAAAAATACATCTGCATTTTTCATTGCATCATCTAAACTTTTGTCTTTTGTCTCTACTGCAAACTCTTTTTTCCATGAATTAATATCTTTTCTCTTTTTATTTATCACACCTTTTGAGTCCAACATTTTGATATTATTTTTTGGAATCCCAGTGCTCCTAAATAATTTTGCACACGCCATAGCTGCAGCACCCGCACCATTGATTACTATTTTAATTTTTTTTAAGTTTTTTTTTGCAATGTCAACAGCGTTAATTAATGCTGCAGTTGTTATAATTGCTGTTCCATGTTGATCGTCGTGAAAAACTGGTATGTCTAAAATATTTTTTAATTCTTCTTCAATTATAAAACAGTTTGGGGCAGCAATATCTTCAAGATTAATGCCACCAAAACTTTTTGCTATATGTTTTATAGAATTAATTATTTCTTTTGTATCCTCTGTGTCTATTTCTAAATCTATTGAGTCAATGTCTGCAAATCTTTTAAATAAAACAGCTTTTCCTTCCATAACTGGTTTTGATGCAATAGCACCTAAATTACCCAAACCTAATATTGCTGAACCATTGCTTATCACAGCAACTAAATTTCCTTTAGTAGTGTATTCATATGCTAGTTCAGGATCCTCGGCTATTGCTTTAACAGGAGCGGCTACACCAGGTGAATAAGCTAATGCCAAATCTCGCTTTGTGGTTACAGGTTTAGATGATACAATCTCAATTTTGCCAGATTTATCATTAGTATGAAAATCCAAAGCCTCTTTATCGGAATAATGTTCTATTTTGTTTTTTTTCATTTTTCGTTCAGATATACAATCGGATTAAATAACTAATATGATTTATGAATTTAATTAAGTCAACAGGCACATTTAGTCTGTTTGTTATTCTAAGTAGGATTTTAGGATATGTAAGAGATTTTTTTATAGCAATTTATCTCGGATCAGGTCCAATTGCAGATGCATTCTTTGTAGCGTTTAGAATTCCAAACACTTTTAGAAGACTATTTGCCGAGGGAACACTCAATGCTGCTTTTGTCCCCTCCTACACCTCCGAAGTAGTTAGTAGTAAATTGGCAGCAAAAAAGTTTGCTAACACTGTATTTAATTTACTTTTAATAATTGTTTTAGCTCTAGTAATTATAATAGAAATATTTATGCCTGGCTTTATTACTCTGATGGCACCAGGTTTTGGAAAGGATTACGAAAAATTTCAACTTGCTATAGATTTAACAAGAATAACTTTTCCATTCTTATTTTTTATTAGTATAGCTTCCTTTCTATCTGCAATATTAAATTCGCATAATAAATTTGCAGCTGCAGCAGCTGCACCACTAATTTTAAATATATTATTAATACTTTGCTTCATTTTTTTAAATCAAACAGGAGAAAATTTGGCTTATAATTTATCATACGCAATTACTATTGCTGGAGTTGTTCAATTAGTTTTTTTAATTTTTGTGACTAGGAAATTTTTTTTGCCAAAATTTGATTTTAATTTTCAAATAGATTCAAAAGTAAAGTATTTTTTTAGAAAACTTATTCCAAGCATGTTTTCCTCAGGAGTTACTCAAATAAATATATTAGTTGGAACAATAATTGCATCATTTCAGGCAAGTGCAGTCTCATATTTATATTATGCTGATAGAATATATCAAATTAATCTTGCAATTGCAGGAATAGCAATAGGCACGATTATTCTCCCAAATTTAAGTAGATATGTAAAAAACAATAATAAATCTAAACTCGACTTTCTGCAAAATAAATCTTTAGAACTAAGCTTGTTTTTAAGTTTACCAGCAACTTTTGCATTAATAATTGCATCAGAGGAAATTATTTCTGCGCTTTTTGGTTATGGATCATTTGATAAGGTCAGTATTAAAAATACTGCATTAGCCTTATTTTATTTTTCTATTGGATTGCCTGCTTTCTCATTAATAAAAATTTTCTCAAGTTTTTTATTTGCAAGAAACAATACAAAGATTCCTTTCTACTTTTCGTTGGTTTCAGTAATATTAAATATATTTATTAGTGTCCTTTTTTTTAAAAAATTTGGTTTTGTAGTAATTCCTATAGCAACATCAATATCATCTTGGTTTAATGCTTTCATATTAATGATATATGTAATAAACAAAAATCATTTTAGATTTACAAAAATTTTTTTCATCCAACTCATCAAAATTTTAATTTCAAATATTATTGCAATAAGTTTTTTTTATTATCTAATTGAATATTCAAACAAATTATATTTGTTTAGTTATACCAATAAATTTTTGATAATTTTAAGTGTTGTTCTTTTAACATTTATTTTCTACATTGTTGTGTCATTAGCTATAAGTGCTTTTAAATTATCAGATATTAAATTAAAGTATTGAATTATGTATAAAAAAATTTTTTCTGGGGTCCAACCAACAGGAAATTTGCATCTAGGTAATTATATAGGTGCAATAAAAAATTTTGTTGATTTACAGAACAATAAAGATAATAGCTGCATTTTTTGTGTTGTGGATCTTCATGCTATTACAGTAATGCAAGATCCGTTAGAGTTAAAAAATAATATTAGAGAAACAGCAGCAGCATTTATTGCGAGTGGTATTAATCCAAAAAATAGCATCATATTTAATCAATCCTTAGTTCCAGCACATTCCGAAGGTTCTTGGATTTTAGGATGTATTGCCAGAATGGGATGGTTAAATAGAATGACACAATTCAAAGAGAAAGCTGGAAAAGATAAGGAAAAAGCCAGCGTTGGTTTATATATTTATCCAGTTTTAATGGCATCTGATATTCTTTTATATGATGCTACTCATGTACCAGTTGGAGATGATCAAAAACAGCATCTAGAACTTTGTAGAGACATAGCTCAAAAATTCAATAACGAATATAAATGTCCAGATTTCTTAAGACCACCTGAGCCACTAATACAAAAACATTTCTCAAGAATAATGAGTTTGAAAGACGGCACAAAAAAAATGAGTAAGTCTGATATTGCAGATGGAAGTAGAATCAACTTAACCGACACTGAAGATCAAATTATTAATAAAATAAAAAAAGCAAAAACAGATAATGATATTTTACCTGGCAATAAAGATGGACTAATGAAGAGGCCTGAAGCAGAAAATTTAATGGGTATCTATTCTAGCTTAAATAATCAAAATATTAGTGAAACATTAAATGAATTTGAGGGAAAAAATTTCTCCGATTTAAAAAATAAACTTTCTGAAATTATTGTTTCTAAGTTGTCACCTATATCAAAAGAAATAAAAAAATTATTGTCAGATAAAAATTATATAGACCAAATTTTAGAGGAGGGGGGTGCAAAAGCACAAGATATTTCTTCTAAAAAAGTTAAAAAGATTAAAGAAATAATTGGTTTTTAATTATTTAATATTTTAAAATAATCACTATATAAAGATAATGTTTATACAAACTGAAAATACACCTAACCCAAATTCATTAAAGTTTTTGCCTGGTAGAAAGGTATCTAATAATGGTCCATTAGAAATTTTGGATCAGGAACATACAAATAATTTACTTATAAAGAATTTGTTACAAATAAATGGAGTAACTGGAGTATTTTTAAGTGAAGATTTTTTTTCGATAAATAAAGAAGAAAATAAAAAATGGGAAGATATTCAACATATAGTTATATCATATGTAAATGAGCATTACGCAAACGGCAATACTTGTATTATTGATAAATCAAATGAAGAAGAGCAAAATAAAAATTATTCAGAGATAGAGAAAAAAATCATTAGTATTCTAGACTCAAAAATTAGACCTGCTGTTGCAAGAGATGGAGGAGATATAAAGTTCCAAGAATTCAAAGATGGAAAAGTTAAAGTTTTGTTGAAAGGTAGTTGCTCTGGCTGTCCATCTTCAACTCTTACTTTAAAAAAGGGTGTGGAAAACTTACTTTGTCATTACATTCCTGAAGTTAAAGAAGTTTTAGCTGTATAATTAATTAATAATAATTATATTTAAAATAATGGTTAGACTTACAAAATTAAAAAATGTGAAACAGAGCCGAAAGAAAAATAATATATTTCTATTTTCGGTAATTAGTCTTTTCGTAATTTTCTCTTTTTTTACATTACCGACAGTAAACAATTTTTTATACAAAAATTTAAATTTTAAAAAATCTATTATCACAAATGCTGGTATAAATTTTGATCAAGAACTAGAAAAAAGAAAAAAAGTCCTTGATGGAGAAGCAGAAACTAAAACAAAAAACTTGAATTTAAAAAATATTTTTGCTGATATTGATTTTTTTAGTACAGATGATGAGGGGCAGAATTCAATAAGATTTGACGCAAGAACAATCGAACAATTATTTGAAGATACAAATTATAATCTTCAAAGAGTTAGAGAGACTAAGCTAGTAAATATTGGAAATAAAATTGACCATCTTCCGAAAGAGATTAAAAGTATTGAGAGTTCAAAAAAAAGAAAGAAACTTTTTATTCAAATTGTCTTACCATTAATTGTAGAGGAAAACGCCAAAATTAGACTTGATAGAAAAAAATTATTCAGAATATTAAGTAAGAACATTAATACACAAAAAGAAAAAAACTGGTTAAAAGATAAATTTAGACAATATGGCCTAAAAGATGGAGATTTTTATTCTTTAAAAGTAAGAATGGATGAAATACCTGTTTCCTTAGCACTTGCTCAAGCTGCTAAAGAAACTGGATGGGGAACATCTAGATTTGCTCAAGAGGGTAATGCGTTATTTGGACAATGGACTTGGAGTGGAGAAGGTATAAAGCCAGCGGGAGTAGATAAAGATGCAAAGCATAAAGTCGCAAAGTTTGCAGTGCTTAAAGCATCAGTAAGAGCATATCAGCGAAATTTAAATACTCATAGTAGTTATAGAGAATTTAGAAAAGAAAGAGCAATTCAAAGAGACAATGAAGAAAAGTTAGATAGTTTAAAGTTGGTTAATTATTTAGATAAATATGCTGAGACAGGGCAAAAGTATATAGATGTGTTAAAACAAATTATAAAACAAAATTCTCTAACAGACTTTGATGATGTAAATGTAATGCCGACAAGCAATAAGACAAAAAAATTAATTTAATTTTGAACAAATTGGAAACCTGCGAACCTCCAACCTTTTTCATCTTTTAAAGAACAATTAATTCTTCCTCTTCTCTCATTAAATTTCTCTATAAAATTAATATTTAGTATATTATCAATTAAGACAATTTTCGTTTTTCTCCATTTCGATCCTTCATTTGAAAAGCAATTGATATTTTCTAAATTTTTTTGCTCTTTAAAAAATTCTATGGTCATTACAGGGGGATTTTCTCCATCATTCATGAATTTGTTTTCAGGTTTAATAGTTTTATATTGAAGTGGTAAATAAGATATCACTTCCTTAAATCTTTTAACATCACCATATTTTTCATTTATAGGGAATCTTGGCAGTTCATACCTATCTTTGTTTAAATCTATAACACCTGAATGTTGGCCAAATGCAAATTTAAAATTATTTGAAATATAATTTTTTTGCTCTAAGTTGTACTCACCAAAAGGATATGAAAAAAAACTTGGATTATAACCTAATTTGTCATTAAAAATTTTAATTGATTTCTCAATATCCTCTACAAAATTTTGAAAAGTAAATTTAGTTAAGTAATCGTGTGAGTGTGAATGATTGCCAATGAATGCAAATTTCTCTTTTTCTACTTCTTTAATCTGGCTCCAACTCATATATCCTTTATTCCCAACAGCCTTTGTTGAGACAAATAAAATAAATGGAATTTTTTCTTTTTTTAAAATTGGCCAAGCATTGTCATAAAATGACATAAATGCATCATCAATAGTTAATAAAATTTTTTTTTGTTTCTTTACCTCTTTAAAGTTTTTTGAAAATTCATCAGGGTTATAAAAAATTAAATTATTATCTTTTATCAAATTAATGTGCTTTTTAAATATATCTAATCTTATATTTGTAGATGGATACTTATTTTCCTCAAATCTATGATACATAATCGACAAAACACCATTTTCATCTTTAAAATATTTTTTATTTACTACTTCAGCTTTAACGTTTAAAAAAATAATAAAAAAAATGAATACTTTAATTATTAATGCTGCAGACGATAAAATTTTATTCACACTCATAACTGAGATAGAATCTTATACTACCGCTCATATAAACAGTAGAGAAAATTTTGATAAAATAATGATATTAATTATGAATTTCTTAAAAAAACATAATTCAAATTTAGACGAAATAACCCAAATATTTGTTAATCAGGGTCCTGGCAAAGTTTCAAGTATTAGAAATTCAATAGCAATTGCCAAAGGTATTGCTTTTGCAAAAAATATTGATTTATATGGATTTTTGAGTGAACACCTAACTGATAAAAGCTTAGAACAATTAGTAAAAATTGATAAGAAAAATTTTACAAATATTAATTTGATTAAACCCCTTTACTCGAGTTAAAATAAATTATGTTAGAAACTATTGAAGAAAAATGCCAAAAAAATGGAGTTAAGCTCACCGATCAAAGAAGGATAATCGCAAGAGTTATTTCTGAATCGAAAAAAACATACGGTGAATCTGACCATCCAGATGTAGATGAGTTATATAACAGAGTTTCTCAAATAGACTCTAAAATTAGTATTGCTACAGTTTATAGAACAGTAAAACTTTTTGAAGAAGCAGGCATCCTAACAAAACATGATTTTAAGTCTGGCAAAGCTAGGTATGAATTAAATGATGATCATAATCATTTAATTGATATTAAAACAGGAGAAATTATAGAATTTGTTGATGAAGAGATTGAAGAGTTGCAAAAAAAAATTGCTGACAAATATGGTTATAAGCTGGTTGATCATAAATTAGAATTGTACGGAATCAAAAAAAAATAATTCATGTATAAAAAGGTTTTTATAAAGACATTTGGTTGTCAAATGAATGAATACGACTCTAATAGAATATACGATGCGGTTAAAGCAATAGGATATAATAAGACAGAAAATCAAGATGATGCTGATTGTTATATTTTGAATACTTGTCATATTCGAAACAAAGCCAAGGATAAAGTCTATCATGAAATAGGCAGAGTTAAAAAATTATACAAAGATAAAAAAAAACCAATAATGGTTGTTGCAGGTTGTGTTGCGCAAGCTGAAAATACCGAAATGCTTAATAGAGAAAAATATATAGATTTAGTCATAGGTCCTCAATCTTATCAAAAAATTAATGAACTCTTAAAAAGTTTTGAAGATGAAAATAAAGTTGAAGAAACCGAATTTGACTCTGTTTCAAAGTTTAGGTACTTTGATAATATCAAAAATAACAATACCAATGTTTCATCTTTTTTAACAATTCAAGAGGGTTGTGATAAGTTCTGTCACTTCTGTGTTGTTCCCTATACTAGAGGACCGGAATATTCCCGACCATTCAAAAGTATTATTGATGAAGCCGAAGTATTGATAAAGAATGGATCAAGAGAAATAACTTTTCTTGGACAAAACGTAAATGCATATTCTTATATAGATGGATCTAAAGAGTATCGATTGTCAGATCTTATTAACACACTCAGCAAATATAACGAAATAAGTAGAATAAGATATACCACTTCCCATCCAAGAGATATGACAGATGATCTTATTGAATGTTACAAAAATTCTAAAAAATTAATGCCTTTTGTTCATTTACCAATTCAAAGTGGTTCTGACAGAATATTAAAAATGATGAACAGAAAGCATACTGTAAATTATTATTTGAATATTTATGAAAAATTAATCAAAATTAATCCTGATATAAAATTTTCTAGTGACTTTATCATTGGATACCCTGGAGAAACGGAGACTGACTTTAAAGAAACTTTAAATTTGATTAGTAAAATCAAATTTATAAATTCATTCTCTTTTATTTTTAGTCCAAGACCGGGAACAAAGGCCGCAGAATTAAAAATTACTGATAAAGATAAACTTAAAGATAGACTTATAATTATGCAAGAAAAATTATTTAGTAATCAAATAGAATTGAACAAATCTTTAGAAGGAAAAACCTTAGAGGTACTTGTGGAAAATAAACTTCAAAACCAAAACAAATATTTTGGACGAAATAAATTTTTAAATTCAGTAATTTTTGATGGTAATGAAAACCTTATTGGCAAACTAATTAGAGTTAATATCGAAAAAAGTAATCAAAATTCTTTATTTGGTAAAGTAACAGATGAAATGAAAGCAGCATAATTTGAAAAATCTTGCAAAATCAAAAATTAATTCTGATTTAAAATACGTATATTCAGAAAATAATTCATTAAGTATTGTATTTCAAAGTAATGAATTACTTTTAGGTGTTTTAGGCGAATTTAATAATAACTTAAAAGAATTAGAAAAAATTACAAATACTAGTATTTACTCTAGAGGAAATTCAATTTTATTAAAAAATACTCCTGAAAAAAATGAATTAATAAAGAACGCAATTCAATTTCTTGTAGATCAATTTTTAAATAATGGAACATTAGAAAAAAAGGATATAGAGTCATCTGTAAACAAATTTATGATTGATGAAAAAGTAACAAATAAACGTGAAAATGTTGAATATATAATAAAAACTCCAAAAAAATCTGTAATACCAAGATCTGAGAAGCAAAAGAATTATATAAGTGCTTTAAAAGAGTCAGATATTGTTATTTCCGCAGGACCAGCAGGAACTGGTAAAACTTTTTTAGCTGTTGCTGTTGCTTTAACAATGTTACTTGAAAAAAAAATAGAGCGCATCATTTTATCAAGACCAGCAGTTGAAGCAGGAGAGAGATTAGGTTTTTTACCAGGAGATATGAGAGAAAAAGTTGATCCTTATTTAAGACCTCTCTACGATTCATTATATGACCTATTAGATTTTGAAAAAATTCAAAAAAAAATAGAAGTTGGAGATATCGAAATTGCACCACTTGCTTTTATGAGGGGAAGAACTTTAAAAAATTCTTTTGCAATTCTTGACGAAGCACAAAATGCTACCGATACTCAAATTAAAATGTTCTTAACAAGAATAGGTGAAAATTCTAAAATTGTCATTAATGGTGATCCTTCTCAAATAGACTTACCCAATAAAACAATGTCAGGTTTAAATAGGTCAAAAAAATTACTTGGTCATTTAAAGGAGATATCTGTAGTAGATTTTGATCATACTGATGTTGTAAGGCACCCTCTAGTTTCTAAAATAGTCAAGGCTTATTCTGATAAAAATTCAGATTAATGATTAAAGCCAACATAGTTATAGACAAAAAAATTTGGGAGAAAGAATTAAAAAAACCTGAAATTTACTTCAAAAAGAAATTAAATAAATTATCTAAATTAAGTCCTTTTAAAAATAAAAACCAAGAATTTACAGTAATGCTCACCAACAATAGAAAAATGAAAGATTTAAATTCAAAGTTTAGAAATAAAAATGTTTCAACAGATGTGCTTTCTTTTCCTCTAAAAGTTAAATTAAAAAATAAATTATATTTAGGAGATATAGCTATTTCTTTTGAAATAATTAATAGAAGGGCAAAATCATCCAGTTTTGATCATGAATTAGATAAAATGTGGATACATGGTTATTTGCATCTCCTAGGACATGATCACAAAAAAAATAAAGATTATTATTTAATGAAGAAAAAAGAAAATTTAATATTTAAAAAATTGAATAAAATAAATTGAACTCTATTATAGAAAATAAAGCGTACCTATTTTTAACATATTTGCTTTTAGGTATACTAACATCATTTAGTTTACCTCCTTATAATTTAGTTTTTATTAATTTTTTTACACTTCCAGCATTACTTTACATATTAATTAATTATGTGGATAAAAAAATTATTTCATTTTTAGCGGGTTGGATCTTTGGCTTTGGTTATTTTATTTCTAGTCTTTATTGGATTACAAATTCTTTGACATTTGATGTAAATTTTAAATTTATTGTTCCATTTGCATTAATATTAATCCCTCTATTTTTAGGAATATTTTATGGTTTAGTGACTTTTCTTTGCAATTTTTTTAAATTAAAAAATAAAATCTCATCAATCTTAATTTTTTCAATTTTTTTTGGTGGGATTGAATTTCTAAGAAGTTTTATTTTTGGTGGTTTTCCTTGGAATTTATTAGTTTTTAGTCTTTCAAGTAATTTACACTCTTTACAAATTTTATCTTACATAGGCACATATTCATTAAATTTATTATCAATAACTATATTTTTATTGCCAGTCATATTTTTCTTTAAATATAAAAGATTAACTAAGTTTTTAATTTTTAGTATTAGCTTAATTTTAGTAGTAATTAATTTTTTATATGGAAATTTGATTATTAAAAATTTTGAAAAGAAAAAATATGATAACTTAAGTTCTATTATTCGGGTTGTCTCTCCAAATATACCCATCGAAAGATTCTTATCAAACCAAGATGTACAAAGAAATATTTTTGAATTAGTTGGTTTAAGTGATCCACATGACCAAAAAAAAATAATATTCATTTACCCAGAAGGAATTATTACAAGTGTATATTCTAAAGATCTAAAAATATTTAAAGACATCTTCAAAGAAAATTATAATTTTAACCATAAGGTCATATTGGGTATTAATAGTATTAATCAAAATAAAATTTATAATTCTCTAATAGTATTAAATAACGAGGCAGAATTATTATATAAATATAATAAGAATAAACTTGTTCCATTTGGAGAATTTTTACCTTTTGAAAGTGTTCTAAAAAGAATAGGTTTAAAAAAAATAACACAAGGATATCAATCATTTTCAGCTGATGATAAAAGAGAAATTTTGGAAATCTATGAATTAAAATTTATCCCACTTATTTGTTATGAAATTATCTATTCAGGAAAAATCAATCCAAATAAAAATTATTATGATTTTATATTAAATATTTCTGAGGATGGTTGGTTTGGAAAAACCGTTGGACCTGAACAACATTTGTCTCACTCAATATTTAGAGCAATTGAAGAAGGTAAAAATGTTATAAGATCAACAAATAATGGAATATCTGCTTTTGTTAATCCCAAAGGTCAAATTATTAAACAAATAAGAGAAAAAGGATATTTTGATGTTAAAAAAATGAAACGTGTTAATAAAACTTATTTTGCTAAACACGGCAATAAGATCTTCTTTTATTTTGTCCTAATTTATACTACTTTTATTGTGATTTTAAAAATTAGGGAGAATAAATGAAAAAAAATTACTTATTTACTAGTGAGTCAGTATCCGAAGGACATCCAGACAAAGTTTGCGATAGAATTTCAGATATGGTTGTAGATACATATTTGGCAGCTGAACATCAATCAAGAGTTGCCTGTGAAACTTTAACCACAACAAATAAAGTTGTATTAGCTGGTGAAGTAAGAGGTCCAGAAATTAAAAAAGATGATTTAATAGAAAAAGTAAGACATTGCATTAAAGATATAGGTTATGATCAAAAGGGATTTACTTGGAAAGAAGCAACTTTAGTTGAAAGTCATTTACATTCTCAATCAGCAGATATAGCGATGGGAGTAGACTCATCTGGGAATAAAGATGAAGGTGCAGGCGACCAAGGCATTATGTTTGGCTATGCATGTAATGAAACTGATGTTTTGATGCCAGCTCCAATTCATTATTCTCACAAAATATTAAGACTCATGGCGGAGGATAGAAAATCTGGAAAATTAAAAAATATAGAACCAGACTCAAAAAGCCAAATAACAATTGAATACAAAGATGGCAAACCATCGTCAGTTAAATCTGTAGTTATCTCTACTCAACATTCGGCTGATGTAAATCAGGCAGAAGTCAGAGATTTAGTTAAACCTTATATTGAAAGATCAATACCGAAAGAATTATTAAATTCGTTGGATGAAAACGAAATTTATGTAAATCCCACTGGAAATTTTGTGATTGGTGGTCCAGATGGTGATAGTGGTTTAACAGGAAGAAAAATTATTGTTGATACATATGGTGGTGCTGCTCCACATGGAGGAGGAGCATTTTCAGGTAAAGACCCTACCAAAGTCGATAGATCTGCTGCCTATGCATCCAGATATTTAGCAAAAAATGTAGTCGCATCTAAAATTGCTGATAAATGTCTCATTCAACTTGCGTATGCAATTGGAGTATCGAAACCTTTATCTATTTATGTCGATTTGTTTGATAACGATGAAGAAAAAAATAAGCATGTAGAAAAGCTTATAAGAGAAAATTTTGACTTAAGCCCCAGAGGGATAAGAGAAATGTTAGGTCTAAATAAACCTATATATGAAAAAACAGCCGCTTACGGACACTTCGGAAGAATTCCAGATGATAAAGGATCATTTTCATGGGAAAAGACAGATAAATCAGATGTATTTAGAGGGTAAATAAAGTTGAATATTAAAAAAAAATAAATATATTCCATTCACATTATTGAAATTTCAAAATGGGCTTCGGCCCATTTTTTTTTAGGAATAATAATATGTTAAATAGAAGAGCTGATAAGTTAGAATTGATAAGAATAGCAGAAGCAGTTGCTTTAGAAAAATCTATAGATAAAGAACTAATAATTGGTTCAATGGAGAACGGAATAGCGAAAGCAGCTAAATCTAAGTTTGGTTCTGATAACGAAATAAAAGTTGAAATTGATCGAGAGAGCGGCGACATTGGAATATTTAGGAAATTAATAATTACAGAAAATCCAGAGAATTCTAATTTGGAAATAACTCTTGATGATGCAATAAAACTCAACGAAAACAATCAAGGAAAACAAAATGGTGATGAAGTCCTTCAACCATTACCGTCATTTGACTTTGGAAGAATAGCTGCACAAACCGCGAAACAAGTAATTAGTTTTAATGTTAGAGAAGCAGAAAGAGAAAGACAATACAATGATTTTAAAGATAAAATTGATACTATATTAAGTGGTATAGTTAAAAGATTAGAATTTGGAAATGTAATTGTTGATCTAGGAAGGACAGAGGCAATAATCCAAAAAAATGAAATGATACCTAGAGAAAATATAAAGGCTGGTGACAGAGTAAAAGCATATTGTCTGGACGTCAGAAGAGAACCAAGAGGACAACAAATATTTCTTTCAAGAGCACATCCCAAATTTATGGAGAAATTATTTATACAAGAAGTTCCAGAGATCTATGATGGTCTTATTGAGATAAAATCGTCGTCAAGAGATCCTGGTAGTAGAGCCAAGATTTGTGTAAAAGCAATTGATACTTCTTTAGATCCTGTAGGAGCATGCGTTGGCATGAGAGGTAGTAGAGTTCAGGCAGTTGTAAACGAACTCCAAGGAGAAAAAATTGACATAGTTAATTGGTCAGATGATCCTGCTGTAGTTGTTGCAAATGCGTTATCTCCCGCTGAAGTACAGAGAGTAAATGTTGATGAGGAGGGACGAAAACTGGATGTTATTTTAACTGAAGAAAATTTAAGCAAAGCAATTGGTAGAAGAGGTCAAAACGTAAGATTAGCAACTAAACTAATGAATTATGAAATTAACATTATGACCGATCAAGAAGATTCTGAAAGAAGGCAAATAGAATTCAAAGAGAAAACTGATAATTTTGTTAAAAATTTAGAGTTAGATGAAACACTAGGACAATTATTGGTCGCTGAAGGATTTTCGTCTATTGATGACATTAAAGATAGTAATCCCGAAGCTTTAATGAAGATTGAGGGTATTGAAGAGGAAACAGCTAAAGAATTAATTGATAGAGCTAAAGAATTTCATCAAAAGGACCAGGAGGAAATAGCAAACAGAATTAAAAATCTAGGATTAGAAAATGATTTAATTAACCACAAAGGTTTAACACCAGGAATGTTGGTAACACTTGGTGAGCAAAAGATTTTAACGTTAAACGATTTTGCAGATTTAGCTTCAGATGAGTTAACCGGTGGTTATGATGTTGTTAAAGGCGAGAGAGTTAGAATTAAAGGATATTTAGAAGATTTTGCTCTTTCAAAAAAAGAAGCCGATGATTTAATTATGTCTGCGAGAGATATAGTTTATCAAGATTGAGAGATGAAAAATGGAAAAGAAAAAATTAAAGTTATCAATTTCTGGAGCTTCCAAAAAAACGATTAATAGTATTGAACAAGCAAAATCCCAATCAAAGAATACAGTTGTAATAGAAAAAAGATCTCCAAGATTTGGAGGAAAAGCTAATTTTTCAAGAGGAACAAAACCAACAGAAAATAAATCTCAGGGTATTTTTTCAGCAAAAAAAACAAATTACTCTAAACCCCAACCCCCAATTACTTCCGATTTTGAGAAAAGAAAACTAGCGGAACAGAGAGCTACAAGAAGATTAAAAGGAGAAAATGTTCAAAAGGAAAACAAGTCTAATAAATTAGGTGGCAAAAGAAGAGAGTTAAAACTTACAGTTTCTCGAGCATTGAGTGGAGATGACATTGGTACAAGGGTGAGAAGTCTAGCCTCTCTAAAAAGGGCGAAGAAAAAAGAAAATAGATTACTGAATAAAGATGAAACAAAAGAGAATTTTAAGCCAGTTAAAAGGGATATTAATATACCCGAAGTGATTACAATCAGAGAATTAGCAAATAAAATGGCTGAGCAATCCAGCAGCATAATAAAACATTTGATGGGTATGGGAGTAACGGTTACAATTAATCATACAATTGATGCAGATACAGCAGAGTATCTAGTCAAGGAATTTGGACATAATCCTGTAAAAGAAGAGAAGGCAGAAGAAATTTTAGATAAGATTAAAGAAATAAAAACACAAAATTTAAAGAGTAGAGCTCCTATAGTAACAGTAATGGGTCATGTAGATCATGGTAAAACATCTGTTCTAGATGTACTCAGAAAAGCAGATGTTGTTTCTGGTGAATTCGGAGGCATCACGCAACATATCGGAGCGTATCAAATCACACATAATAGAAATAAAATAACCTTCATTGATACACCCGGTCATGCAGCGTTTACAGAAATGCGAGCAAGAGGTTCAAAATTGACTGATATAGTTATTCTTGTTGTAGCAGCTGATGATGGAGTGAAACCTCAAACAATAGAGTCAATAAAACATGCGAAAGCAGCAAAAGTTCCAATTGTTGTGGCAATAAATAAGTGCGATCTTCCCGAAGCTGATCCACAAAAAATTAAAAATCAACTTCTAGAATATGAGCTAATTGCCGAAGATTTATCTGGAGATACTTTGATGGTAGAGATCTCAACTAAAACAAATCAAAATTTAGATAAATTAGTTGAGAGTGTTATTTTACAAGCTGAAATTTTAGATTTAAAAACTGATTTTGATACAGATGCAAAAGGGATCGTGCTAGAGTCTAAAATTGATATTGGAAGAGGACCGATTGCAAATGTCATCGTCACAGCAGGAACTCTAAAAAAGGGTGATTATTTTGTTAGTGGTTTAAAATGGGGGAAGGTAAGAGCCATAATAAATGATAAAGGAAAACAAGTAGATAATGCTGAACCTGCTACACCAATTGAAATACTAGGTATTAATGGAGCAGCAAAATCAGGAGATGACTTCATAGTATTGAAAAGTGAAAAAGAGGCAAAATCTCTTTGTGATGGAAGAATTCAGGAGGCAAAGGACAGCAAAAATCCGATGTCTTTTGTTACACAAGACTCTGCATTCAAAGACGCTTCATCAGAAGAATTAAATATAATTATCAAATCTGATGTGCATGGGTCTTCTGAAGCAATAAAAAATGCAATAAATCAAATAAAGCATGATGAGGTTAAGCCAAAAATTCTTTTATCAGATATTGGCATGGTTACAGAAACTGATATTACATTAGCCAAAGCATCTAATGCTGTAATTATTGCATTCAATGTAAAACCCAGCAAAGAAGCAAAAAAAAGAGCCGAACAAGAGAAGATTTCTATATCTAGCTTTAATATTATTTATGAAGTTTTAGATTTCATAAGAAATAAAATGTCTGGTCTGTTAACTCCAGAGGTAGACGAAAAGATTATTGGAACTGCAGAGATACTCGAAATATTTAAAGTTTCAAAAGTAGGTAAGGTTGCAGGATCTAAAGTAACAGATGGAGAAATTAAGCAAGACTCCAATGCAAGAGTAATTAGAGATGGAGCTATAATTTTCAATGGAAAAATTGGCTCAATATTTAGAGAAAAAAATCAAACTAAACAGGTGTCTGCTGGCCTAGAATGTGGAATAACACTTAAGGATTTTGTCGATTTTCAGAAAAATGACGTAATTGAAGTGTATAATTCAACAGTAACAGAGAGAACAATATAATGACTAACTTAGGAAAACCAGTTACGCAGAGACAGTTGAGAGTAGGAGAAATGATTAAACAAGCTCTAGGAATGTTGTTCATAAGAGATGAAGCAAAACTGCCAAATTTATCTACGAAAGAGATAACAGTAACAGAAGTTAGAATGTCTCCAGATTTAAAAACTGCAAAAATTTTTGTAATGCCTTTAGGCGGAAAAGACGCTGAAGAAGTCGTTACTAAATTAAAAGAATTTTCATTTGTAATAAGAAAAGTCTTATCAAAAAAAATAGTAATGAAATTTTTACCAAAGCTTTTTTTTGTAAAAGATGATTCTTTTGATTACGCAGAAAAAATTGAAAATTTAATAAAACAAACAAATAAATAAGGAAAAGAAAATGACAAATAAAGCAAAAGAACTGGCAATCCATGATAAGGATACAGGTTCTTCAGAAGTTCAGGTTGCTCAATTAACAGATAAAATTGAAAACTTGTCTAAACATATTAAACAGTTCAAAAAAGATAAACATTCATCAGTTGGACTTTTAAGAGCAGTGAATAGAAGAAAAAAATTATTAGACTATTTAAAGAAAAATAAAATGGAGTCTTATAAAGAAGTAATATCAAAGTTAAATTTAAGGAAGTAAATGTTTAAAGTTATAAAGAAAGAAATAGAAGTAGCAGGAAAAAAGATCAGTTTAGAAACAGGTAAAATAGCAAGACAAGCAGATGGTGCAATTATAGCTCAGTGTGGAGAAACAGTAGTTTTAGCAACAGCAGTTGGGGCTAAAAAAGTTAATCCAGATATGGACTACTTTCCCTTGTCAGTAAATTACCAAGAAAAATATTATGCAGCAGGTAAAATTCCAGGTGGATATTTTAAGAGGGAAGCAAGACCAACGGATAGTGAGACATTAATTTCAAGATTGATTGACAGACCTATCAGACCACTTTTCCCAGATGAATTTAAAAATGAAGTTCAGGTACTACCAACTGTGATATCTTATGACAAAGAGAACGAAGCAGATATTTTATCAATAATTGCTTCATCAGCAGCTTTGGCAATTTCAGGAATGCCATTTTTGGGCCCTGTAGGTGCGTCTAGAGTTGGCTTTATTAAAGGAGAATACCTTCTTAACCCTACCAAAGCACAACTTAAAGATTCCAAGTTAGATCTTGTGGTGGCTGGAACAAAAGATGCAGTTTTAATGGTTGAATCAGAGGCAAGTTGTTTAACTGAAGAGGAAATGTTAAATGCTGTTAAGTTTGGCCATGAAGGGTTTGTTCCTGTGATCGAGATGATCGAGGATTTAGTTAAAGAATGTAAAAAACCTGACTGGGTAGTAGAGAAAAAAGATCTTTCAGAAGTAAAAAATAAATTGGAGAGCGAATTTACTGAGGAACTTAAAAAAGCATTTTCAATAAAAGATAAACAGGAAAGATCAAATTTAATTTCTGAGATAACTGATAAAGCAAAGAAGTTATATGAAGAAGACGAAAATTATACAGATCTTGACGTAAATTCTGAACTTAAAAATTTAGAAAAAAGAATTGTCAGAACAGATATTCTTAAAAATAAAAATAGAATTGATGGTAGAGGTCTTGCAGATGTTAGACCAATTATGTGTGAAGTTGGAATTCTTCCAAGAGTACATGGCTCTGCTTTGTTTACTCGAGGAGAAACTCAAGCAATAGTTACAACTACACTCGGTACATCCGATGATGAGCAGAAAATTGAAAGTCTTGAAGGATTACAAAAAGAAAGATTTATGCTTCACTATAATTTCCCCCCTTTTTCTGTTGGAGAAACTGGTAGAATAGGTACTGGAAGAAGAGAAATAGGTCATGGAAAATTAGCTTGGAGAGCAATAAATTCTTCTTTGCCTTCTAAAGAGAGTTTTCCCTACACATTTAGAATTGTATCAGAAATAACCGAGTCAAATGGTTCTTCATCTATGGCAACTGTATGTGGTTCATCTTTAGCTTTGATGGATGCAGGTGTACCAATTAAAGAACCAGTTGCTGGTATTGCAATGGGATTAATTAAAGAGGGAGATGACTTTAGCGTCCTTTCAGACATTCTTGGAGACGAAGATCACTTAGGAGATATGGATTTTAAAGTTGCTGGAACCAAAGATGGAATAACATCTCTTCAAATGGATATTAAAATTACAGGTATAACATTTGAAATTATGGAGCAAGCTTTAAAACAGGCAAAAGATGGAAGAATTCACATCTTAGGCGAGATGAACAAAGCTTTATCTAAATCAAGGGAAGATGTTGGAAAACATACTCCTAAGATGGAAAAAATTACTGTAGATAAAAAAGATATTGCAACAGTTATTGGAAAAGGTGGAGCAACTATAAGAGAGATAGTTGAGTTATCTGGTGCCAAAGTTGACATTAATGACGAAGGTGAAGTTACAGTAGCTGCTCCAGATGAGGAATCTAGAAATAAAGCTATGCAAATGATTAAAGACTTAACTGCTAAAGCTGAACTCAATAAAATTTACAATGGTAAAGTTATGAAAATTATGGAGTTCGGTGCATTTGTTAATTTCCTAGGAAAACAAGATGGTCTCGTTCACATATCAGAGCTTGCTGATAAGAGAGTCGGTAAGGTAACTGATGTAGTTAAAGAAGGTGATGAAGTTAAAGTTAAGGTAATTGGCTTTGATAGAGGAAAAGTTAAGTTATCAATTAAACAAGCTGCAATATAAAATTATAGGAGAGGCATGAAAAAATTTGATGATTTGATGAATGTAAGAAATGAAATTGAAAATATCAGCGCTAGTGATGCAAAAGAAAAGCTAAATGACCCAAATGTTCAATTTATTGATGTTAGGGATAAAGAGAGCTTTTCAAAAGGCACGATCGGTAATGCAATTCACTTAGATAGAGGTTTATTAGAATTTTATTTAGCAGAAGGAAGTCCTCTAGAAAATGATATGTTCAAAAATAATCCTGATAAAGAATATGTAGTTTTTTGTGGTGTTGGTGGACAAGGAACATTAGCAACCAAAACTATGAAGGATATGGGGGTTAAAAATGTCAAAAATATCACTGGTGGTATGAAAGAGTGGGAAAAGATCAAGTAAAAAATAATTTTAATAAATTATAATAGAATGAAGCTTTTAAAAAACTTTAAGTTAGAAGTACAGAAAAATAAATATGGAAGATATTTATTACTTGGTAGTTTTGCATTTTTTTTTATTAAAGGTTTAATCTGGTTAGGTATTTTTATTGCTGTTGCCTTAGGTATTACTAATTCTTTTTAAATTAAGACAATTACCAACAAAATCATTTGCACAAAATTTATCACCACAGAAACAAAGTGTGATTGTTTAAATTTTTTATCCTGCTTTTCATCTCTGAACTTATTTATCAGTGGCATTAGTACAAAATTTGATACAGCAAATAATACCGCAACACTCAAAATTAAATAAAAATCTAAGGAAAAAATTTTTAGAATTATAAAGCAAATTAAAACTGAAATACTAATTGCTAAATTAACAGTGTAGTAATAAGGAAATATTTTTCTTATGAATTTTCTAGCATTTTTTTCATCTAATGCAGTGAAAGTAACAGGTGCTACAACAAAAGAAAAGAAGAGCATAATTCCCAATATAATACTTGTTAGATGAGTACTAATTTGTTGCATCATAATTTAACTATATTTTACTATTTTTTGTAATTAACTAATATTCTTAGGATCTGGCATTCCAACTTTATTGTAACCAGCATCTACATAATGAATTTCGCCAGTAACACCACCAGCCATATCACTTAAAAGATATAATGCTGAATTCCCAACATCAAGATTATCAACATTTCTTTTCAAAAATGAATGATCGGCATTCCACTTGTAAAGAAATTTAGCATCCCCAATAGCAGAAGCTGCTAGAGTTTTAATTGGTCCCGCACTTATTGCATTAACTCTAATATTCTTTGCTCCTAGATCCCTCGCAAGATATTTAACACTAGACTCTAGTGCAGCTTTACATACTCCCATCACATTATAATTAGGTATGGCTTTATTTGCTTCATAACTCAAAGTAATCATACTACCACCCTGCTTCATTATTTTAGATGCCTCTCTTGCAACTTCAGTAAATGAAAAACAAGATATTAACATACTTCTTAAAAAATTTTCTCTAGTTGTATTTAAATACTCTCCTGATAATTCAGATTTATCAGAGAAGGCAATTGCATGAACAACAAAGTCAATTTCTCCCCATTGACTTTTTACATCTTCAAAAAGTTTTACAACTTCTTCTTTTTTTTCAACATCACAGCTAAATGTAACATTTGAATTTAATTTCTCTGCAAGCGGTACAACTCTTTTTTTCAAAGCATCACCTAAATATGTAAAAGCTAACTCTGCTCCAGCTTCAGCAAGTTTTTGAGATATACCCCATGCAATTGATCTCTCATTGGCAACACCCATGATAAGACCTTTTTTTCCCTTCATTAAACTCATAGATTTAAACTTTCTCAAACACTAATGTTGCATTAGTTCCACCAAAACCAAAGCTGTTAGACATAATTGCATTTAAATTTACGTCTTTTTCAACTTGTGTAACAATTGGATAGTTTTTTGCTTCATCATCCATTTCTGAAATATTTGCTGAAGCTGAAATAAAATTGTTTTTCATCATTATCAAACTATAAATTGCTTCGTGAACTGAAGTTGCACCTAATGAATGACCTGACAAAGATTTTGTAGAACTTATCCTAGGTTTATAGTCTGGGAAAGCCTCTCCAACTGCTTTTAATTCTGTAATATCTCCTACAGGTGTTGATGTCCCGTGAGTATTAATATAGTCAATTTTATTTTTTGAAGTTGCTAGAGCCATTTTCATACATCTCACCGCTCCCTCGCCAGATGGTGCAACCATATCATAGCCATCTGATGTTGCTCCATATCCAGTTAATTCTGCGTATATTTTAGCACCTCTTGCTTTGGCATGTTCGTATTCTTCTAAAACAAGAACTCCGCCTCCACCAGCAATCACAAAACCATCTCTTGTTTTATCATATGGTCTTGAAGCTTTTTCAGGGGTATCGTTATATTTTGATGATAGTGCAGTCATTGCATCAAACATTGCAGTCATAGCAAAGTGAACCTCATCACTTCCACCTGCAAAAATAATATTTTGTTTACCTAATTGAATAAGTTCCATTGCATTACCAATACAATGACCACTCGTTGCGCATGCAGAACTTATTGTGTAATTAGTGCCTTTTATTTTAAATGGAACTGCTAGAGTGGCAGAAGCAGTACTTGCCATTGTTCTTGGAACAATAAATGGACCCATTTTTTTTGGATTTTTTTCCCTAGTCTTATCTGATGCTAAAATCACATTTTCAATTGATGGTCCTCCAGATCCCATGACCATACCTGTTGAAATATTACTAACCTCATTTTCTTCTAATCCAGAGTCTTTAACTGCTTCACTCATAGCAACATAGTTATATGCAGACCCAGCACCCATAAACCTAATAACTTTTCTATCAATGTAATCTTCTAATTTGATATTAGGTTTGCCATGAACATGGCTTTTTAAATTATGCTCTTTGTATTCCTCAGAAAATGTTATTCCTGATTTTGTATTAACTAATGATTGATAAACCTCTTCTTGATTATTTCCCAAACATGAAACTACTCCAAGTCCTGTTACAACTACTCTTTTCATTATTTAAATAATCCTACCTTAAGATTTTCCGCACTATAAATCTTTTTTCCATCAGCAAGCAATATTCCATTTGCAAGTCCCACAGTTGTTTCTCCTTTAACAAGAATTCTTTTCATATCTATTTCGTATGTTGCCATTTTGACATTTTTAAGAACTTCACCAGTAAATTTTACAGTGCTCACACCTAATGCTCTACCTCTTCCTGGTTTTCCAAGCCAACCAAGAAAAAAGCCAACCAGCTGCCACATAGCATCTAAACCAAGACAACCTGGCATAACTGGATCTTCTCTAAAATGACAATCAAAGAACCACAAATTATCCTTAATATCAAGTTCGGCTTTCATAGATCCTTTTTTATAAAAACCCTGATTTTCAGTAATTTCTGTAATTCTATCAAACATTAACATTGGTGGAGACGGTAATTTTGCGTTTCCAGGACCAAATAACTTACCGTTAGCGCAATCAATAAGTTCTTCGTAATTAAAGGAACTTTTTTTCATAATTTTGTAATCTTATTACTTGATTTAGGTACATTATAATATAGAAATAGTTTAGAATAGTTTTAAATAGCTTATGACTAGTAAACAAGAATTTGTTGAAAAACTTAGAAACTCTAATTTAAGACCAACTAAGCAAAGAATAAACATATGTGAGATTTTATTTAATAGAGATAAAACTTTTCATTTCACAATAAGCGACTTATTCAATCTAATTAAAGATAAAACTGGAGAAAAAATTTCTTTAGCAACAGTTTACAATACAGTTCACGCATTTCATAAAAAAGGATATTTAAAAGAAATACCTATCAATTCTAATCAAACCTATTTTGATACAAATGTCACAGATCATCACCACTTCTTTGATGTTAAAGAAGAAAAGCTTATTGATCTTAAAAATGAGGATGTAGGACCGATAGAAATTCAAAAATCTATACCTGGAAAAAAAATAAAATCAGTTGAAGTTTTAGTTAAATTAGAAGACTAAGTTCTCAAAATTACATCATAAATATTCTGACTTATTGACAATCTTCTTTAGAATAATTATAAAAAAGGAACTAGAATAATTATTAATACCAAAGGAGATAAAAAATAATGAGTGCGGAATTTCATAGAAGTAAAACATTTAAATCAGCAGAATTAAGTAAGTGCCCGTTTACAGGAGCAGGCACTCCAGCAAAATTTAGTGCTGGCAGAGGACAAACAAATAGAGATTTTTGGCCAAACAGTTTGAATTTGAAAATTTTAAGTCAGCACTCGAATTTATCAAATCCAATGGAGAAAAAATTTAATTATTCTAAAGAATTTAAAAAACTGAACTACAAAGCACTCAAAAAAGATTTAAACAAATTAATGACAGACTCACAAGATTGGTGGCCAGCAGATTATGGTCATTATGGTCCTTTATTTATTAGATTAGCATGGCACGCAGCAGGTACATACAGAACAGGTGATGGTAGAGGGGGAGCTGGAACAGGTAATCAAAGGTTTGCACCGTTAAATGCTTGGCCTGATAATGTTAATCTGGATAAAGCTAGATTACTTTTGTGGCCAATAAAACAGAAATATGGAAAAAGAATTTCTTGGGCAGATTTATTTATACTAGTTGGAAATGTAGCATTAGAGTCAATGGGCTTTAAAACGTTCGGTTTTGGAGCGGGAAGAACTGATATCTGGGAACCCGAAGATGATATTTACTGGGGTTCAGAAAAAGAAATGTTAGGTGTTAAGAGATACAGCGGAAAAAGAGATCTTGAACAACCATTGGGGGCTTCTCACATGGGATTAATTTATGTAAATCCACAAGGTCCAGATTTTAATCCAGACCCATTGAAAGCAGCTCATGATATTAGAGAAACATTTGGACGAATGGCAATGAATGATTATGAAACAGTTGCACTAGTTGCTGGTGGCCATACTTTTGGAAAATCTCATGGTGCTGCACCTGAATCACATAAAGGACCTGATCCAGAGGCATCAAGAATTCAAGATCAAGCAACTGGTTGGAATAGTAATTACAAATCAGGAAAAGGTGTACACGCAATAAGTAGTGGTATTGAGGGGGCATGGACACAAACACCAACACAATGGGATATGGGTTACTTTGATTGTTTATTTAACCATGAATGGGAATTGACAAAAGGACCTGCTGGAGCATTTCAATGGACTCCAAAAAAGAATGGTCAGAGAATTAAAATGGTTCCTGATGCTCATGATAAAAGTAAAATGCATCCTCCAATGATGCAAACAACTGATTTATCTTTGAGAATGGATAAAAGTTATGGACCAATTTCAAAACATTTTTATCAAAATCCAGATGAATTTGCTGATGCATTTGCAAGAGCTTGGTTTAAGCTTACTCATAGAGACATGGGACCAAGAGCATGTTATTTGGGTAGCGAAGTACCAAAAGAACAATTAATTTGGCAAGATCCTATAGATAAACCAAAATATAAACTTAAATCAAAAGATATAAGAGATTTAAAATCAAAGCTTTCAAAATCAAAAATCTCTGTTTCTGATTTAGTTTCTACGGCTTGGGCATCTGCTTCTACATACAGAGGTTCTGACAAAAGAGGTGGAGCAAACGGAGCAAGAATTATGCTTGAGCCTCAAAGAAGTTGGAAAGTCAATAACCCTAAAAAACTTTCAAAGGTTATTAAAGCTTTACAAAAAATTAAGAAAAAATTTGATACAAATAAAAAATCAGTCTCAATGGCGGACCTTATAGTATTAGGTGGAAATGTAGGAATAGAGATGGCAGCAAAAAAAGCTGGTCATAAAATTCAGGTTCCATTCACACCTGGAAGAGGAGATGCAAGACAAGACCAAACAGATGTAAATTCATTTGGATTACTTGAGCCGCAAGCGGATGGTTTTAGAAACTACATGAAAAAAGGTAAATCTAATGTTTCAGCTGAGGAAAAATTAATTGATAAGGCACAATTAATGGGATTAACGGCACCAGAGATGACAGTTCTTGTAGGAGGAATGAGAGTTTTAGATACAAACTATGATAGTTCTAAAAATGGAGTTTTCACAAAAAAACCTGGAACTCTATCAACAGATTATTTTGTAAATCTTCTTGATATGAGTACCACTTGGAAAGAAACTGACAAATCTGAACAATATTTTGTTGGTAAAGATAGAAAGTCTAAAAAAACTAAGTGGAAAGGTTCAAGAGTTGACCTTATTTTTGGTTCAAATTCTCAATTAAGAGCATTAGCCGAAGTCTATGCCTGCAAAGACTCATCTGACAAATTTGTTAAAGACTTTGTATCTGCATGGGTCAAAGTGATGAATGCAGATAGATTTGATTTAAGATTAAACTAGTATTAAGGAAAGCGGAAAAATGACATCACTATCGTTCGAAGACTTTTATAAAGTTCCTGAAATTAAGTTTGATATAAATAGATTGCGAAATGACTTAAATCTAATTTTAGAGAAAAAGAAATTTAATTCGCCAGGCGTTACTCACTTTGGTGCAATTCCTCTAAATCAAATTCCAAATAACAAAGACTCTATAGAAGGGAACAATATCAGAGGTAGATATTGGACTATTGCTGATGAGACAGGAAAAGAAGTCTCAAGAGATATTGATATTGATGAATCGAAATATACTCAGTTGCTACCAGAGTTCGAGAAAACTTATTTTAAAGAGGTTTATGAAATTCTTAGTAAAAAATTTAAACTAGGAAGAGTAAGGCTTTTATTAAAAGAGCCAAGATCAACGCTAAGCTGGCACAAAGATCCAGAGTGTAGATTACATATTCCGATAGTAACTAATGCAGGTTGTTCAATGGTCATTGAAAATGTTGCAAAACATTTGCCTGCAGATGGACATGTATGGATTACTAACAATACAAAGTATCATAACTTTTTTAATGGAGGAGAACAGGCTAGAGTTCACTTAGTTGCTTGTGTTCTTGAAAGCCCGTTTAAAGAATAATGGAAGTTACCAACGGTATTTTTAAAGCTGCCGGTCAGATTTATTCCAATAACAGAGGCTCTATTTTAAGAACAATTGTTTATACAGTTGGTCATTTTGCAATTGCTATAACTGTTTTGATGATAGTTGCTGATGTATCTTTTATGATAGCTTTGACTGATGCAATTGTAGAACCAATTGCCAATTCTATATGGTATTTCATTTTAGATAAGTGGTGGGCAAGTAGATCAAAAAGTAAATAATAATCATTATCAATAAGTATTTAAGAAAAATTTAATAAGGATAATTAGTAGTAATAATAATTATTCGCAAAAAAAATGCGTAAATAATAATTATTCGCAAGGATATTTGTTGAAAATAATTTTTTCATATTTAATTTTTAATATATGCAAATAGAAAATTATAATTGTAAAAAATGTGGATTAACAATTTCTTCAACTTGTTCCAAGTGTGATAAAATAGTTGATGTTGAAGTCCTTGATGATGGATGCATAGTTCAAAAGACTAAATGTGTTGATTGTGCAAATGCTCCAGTGATCAAAGACGTTTGTGTCCAACAAAAATAATTAGTTAATATATATAACTTACAGGGTTAGTTAATTTTTCCCCAAAGATTTTCTTCGTCAACCCACCCTTTAAAACTTTTAGTTTCTACTAAGCACCAATTTCTCTCGCATTTTTTCACTATCAATAATCTTCCTGTTTCTATTTTAGCCAAGGGTTTAGAAAATTTAGTTGGTTTTTTGAATAGAATTTTATTTGATACAGTTATAAAGGATTTTGATTGCTTCAATTGAGAAATGTGTATCCACCCACCATTCTTTTTATTGTCAATTATTCTTCTAAAATTTTCTTTTTTATCAATCACTTTTACCGGCAAGTTTATTTTCTTGTAAATATACTTTATTGGATAATCAAAACTTGGGCCATATCTTACGTTTACCTTATCATTTTTAAGCATTAAAAATTTTTCATTATTCTCCGAAATGGCATTCGAGGTAAAAAATATTATGATTAAAATCTTGAAGATTAATTGCACAAGCAACCCTTTTTTTTAGTAAATTTTATTTTTCTAAATTCTAGTTTTTTTAGATTAACCACCAGAATTGATGAGTGAAGACTTTTATCAGAAGAAATTATGTTTTTTAAAACTTCATTTGCTTGCATACTCCCAATTATATTTGATGTAGTTCCTAATATTCCTTCACTTTCACAATTTAAAACTTCATCAGAAGGTTCTGACTGGTAAAAACATTTTAAGCATGGGCTTGATTTATTATTAAAATCGAATGAAAAAATATGTCCATCAAATTTGCTAATAGCACCAACTATTAATTTTCTTTTATATTTTAATGAAAATTTATTTATTAAAAATTTAGTTTTAAAATTATCTGTTCCATCTACAATTATATCGAAATCTTTTACAATTTTATTTAAATTTTTTTCTGATGCTTTTTCTTTTAAAATTTTGACTTTTACATCTCTGTTAATTAATTTTATTCTTCTTTTAAAGATATCAACCTTAAATTTTCCAACATCTTTTGAAGTATACAAAATTTGTCTTTGAAGATTTGAAATATCTACTTTATCGTGATCAATAGCACCTATATACCCTACACCGCATCTAGCCAACAAATCTGCAACTGGACTACCTAATCCACCAATTCCTACAATTAAAACTTTTGAATTAATTATTTTCTTTTGTCCTAATATACCAATATCCTTAAGTATTATTTGTCTAGAGTATCTCTCAAGCTTTCGTTTAGATAATGAATTTTTCACTTACCCGTTGATCCAAATCCACCCGAACCTCTAATTGTCTCAGGCAAAGTTTCTACAGTTTCAAAATCTACTTTTAGAATTGGCATTAGTATCATTTGAGCAATTCTATCATCGTTATTTACTGTAAAGTCTTTATCTCCATGATTAAATAAAATTACTTTTATTTCTCCTCTATAGTCACTATCAATTGTTCCAGGAGTATTTAATACACTTATATTATTTTTAGCCGCTAAACCTGAACGCGGCCTGATCTGAACTTCGGTATCCTCAGGTATTGCAATGGATATACCTGTTGGCACTAAAGCGTTTTCGCCCGGTTTAATTACTATTTTCTTTTCAATGAATGCAGTCAAATCTAGTCCAGATGATCCTGTTGTTTTATATTCTGGCAGTTTAACTTTCTTGTCTAATTTTTTAATTAAGACTTTAACCATTAAGTTAATTAATCTGTTGAATTATTCTTTTGACTATTTCCTCAGCGACCAATGATTTGCTCATCTTTTCAAAATTTTCTTCAGGTTTATCTTTGTAAAATATAGAAATTTTATTAAAATCTGATCCAAATCCTATAGTTTGATCTGAGACATCATTTGCAATTACCCAGTCACAATTTTTTTCATTCAACTTCTCTTTTGCATTTGTCGAGAGATTGTTTGTTTCTGCTGCAAAACCAATTGTTATTTTTGGTCTTAATGAATTGTGATTAGATATATGATTTAAAATATCGATATTTTTTTCTAGCTCTAAGTTAAATTCTTCATTCTTTTTAATCTTTGTACTTTTATAATTTTTCACTTTAAAATCAGAAACAGCTGCAGAAAAAATAGCTACATCTGTTGGTAGATTATTTAAACTTTCTTTGAACATCTCTTCAGCAGTTTCAACACTTACAAAATTAACGCCGTCCAAAGGTTTAATGCTTGTCTTTCCAGAAATAAGTGTCGTATCAAATCCATTGTCTCTAAGACATTTAGCTATTTCATATCCTTGTTTGCCACTGGATTTATTTGTAATAAATCTTACAGGATCAATATATTCATTAGTTGGTCCTGCAGTAACTAAAGCTTTTAATTTTTTATTTTTATCTAAATTAGAAAAATAATTTTTAAGCGTATTGACTATTTCATTTGGTTCTGTCATTTTTCCTTCTCCATATTCACCACATGCCATATCTCCTATCTCTGGTCCAATAATTTTGTATCCAAAGCTTTTTAATTTTAATATGTTTTCTTTAGTAGAAGGATGTTCCCACATTCTTACATTCATTGCTGGTGCTAAAAATATTTGTTTGTTAGAGGCTAATAAAACAGTAGACGCCAAATCTTCTGCATTTCCTGAGGCTACTTTAGATATAGTATTTGCTGTAATTGGTGCAACTAATACTGCATCAGCCCATCTTGATAAAGATATATGGTCCATCTCAGCTTCGTTCTCTGCACTAAATATATCGTCATAAACTTTTTCTTGAGAAAGAGACGAAACAGATAGTGGAGTTACAAATTCTTTTGCATTTTTTGTTAATATAGTTTTTACACGAGCACCATTTTTCTTAAATAATCTTATTAACTCAAGACTTTTGTAAGCAGAAATTCCACCACATATAATTAACAGTATTTTTTTATTCTCAAAATAATTCATCGTCGAGATTAAAATACTACTAATCCTAAAATTACAAGTAATAATAAACCAATGATTGATTGATTTCTGAAAGCTACCATTTCATTTTTTTTTGTATTTAGATCATTATACGTATTAGTATTTTGTGGAATTTGTCCACTTGCAAGAAATGTTAATGCTTGGTTTGCTTTATCCATTATTTGCGGCATTTCTGGTAATCTTTTTATAACTTCTGCAGAATTTTTTAGAGTTTCATTTAATGTTGTTATAGGATCTTTTGTTTCTTTAAGCCATTTTTCAAGAACAGGTCTTGACGTTTCCCAAATGTTTGTCTCTGGATTTAATCTTCTTGCAACACCTTCAACTACTACCATGGTTTTCTGTAGCATTAGTAACTGTGGTTGAGTCTGCATATTAAATTTTTCTGTCACATCAAAAAGTTGTTTGAGTAGTTTACCGCCAGATATATCTTTAATTGACTGACCAAATATTGGTTCTCCTATTGATCTTAGTGCTTGGGCGAGATCATCAACAGGCACTTCTTTTGGAACTAACCCTGCAGCCAAATGAACTTCAGCCACTTTTTTATAATCTCGTTTAATAAATCCATATAAAATCTCAGCAAGAAATTTTTTACTCAAATCATCGAGCCTTCCCATTATACCAAAATCGATAGGAACTATTTGACCGCTATTATTTATAAAAATGTTACCTTGATGCATATCTGCATGAAAAAAACCATCTCTAACAGCATGTCTTAAAAAATGTTGAATAATATCTGATGCGATTTTTTTGGTATCTATATTTCTTTTTTCTAACTCTTCTGTTTCTCTTATAGAGACACCTTCAACCCAGTCTAAAGTCATTACATTTTCACTTGTAAAATTCCAATAAATTCTAGGAACTTGAAATCCACTGTCATTCTTAGTGTTTTCAGAATACTCATTAGCTGCAGCGGCTTCAAATCTTAAATCCATTTCTAAATTGGTTATTTCTTTTAGCAAATATACAACCTCAACTAACTTAAGTCTTTTTGTCTTTTTGATAATTGACTCAGTTAAAAAAGCAAAAAGCATCAAAGCATCAATTTCTTCGTTGAATATTTTTTTTATATTTGGTCGTAAAATTTTTATAGCCACTTCTTTAATTGTGCCATTATCATTTATTTGCGCTTTATGAACTTGAGCTATAGATGCTGCTGCCACTGGTTCAGATAGATTTATAATTGAATTAAAATTATCTTCCCCTAGATCTTTTTTGATTATTTCTTTAGCTTTAGATAATTCAAATGGAGGCAAACGATCTTGTAAACTCTCTAGTTGCTTTGATAACTTTTCTCCAATTATATCTGGTCTAGTTGCCAGAAATTGACCTAATTTAATGAATGTTGTGCCCATAGATTGCAAGGAGTTTGATAATCTTTCACCTTCGGTTTCATTTACAAAAGAATTATCTTTTTTTGAAAATGATAAAGACAACAAATAGAATAAAATTTTTATTCCAATTGGTGGATTATGAAACTTTGTGAATATACTTAAAGCGTCAGATTTTGCTAATTTCCTACCAAGCCTAAAAAGTATGTATAATTTTTTAATCATATTTTCCAACCTGAATGAATAGCTACTATTCCACCAGAAAAGTTTCTATACTCACATTTAATAAAATTATTATTCTGCATTAAACCCTTTAATTCCTCTTGATTAACAAATTCTTGGATGCTTTTTATTAGATATTCATAAGGCTCTTTTTCACCAACCACAAATTTTCCTATTTCTGGAATTAATTTAGAGTATCTTTTATAGACTAAATCTAAGTTTAAATTTTGAATTTTTGAAAATTCTAAACAAAAAAATCTACCTCCTGACTTTAAAACTCTGTACGCTTCACTTAAGGATTTATTAATATTTTTTGTATTTCTTAAACCAAAACTGATTGTGTAATAATCACATGAATTAGATTTTAAAGGCAATTTCTCTGCCGACCCCTTAATCCACTTGATATTTTTGTAATTTGATAGTCTATTTTTTCCCCTTTTCATCATTCCTTCATTGGGGTCAATACAAAATAATTCTATATTTTTATTTGAACTATTATCGATAAAAAGTTTTGCTATATCACCTGTGCCACATGCAACATCTGCTAGAATTTTATTTTTACCTGGGTTCATCCAATTTATTAAATTTCTTTTCCAGATTCTATGAACTCCAAGTGACATCAAATCATTCATGATGTCGTATTTATCATAAACTTTATCAAAGACACCTTGGACTAGACCTTTTTTATTTTGAAGATATTGTTGCATAAAATAAATAATATTAATTAATATAATAATAAATGCCAGAATTGCCAGAAGTAGAAGTTGTTAAAGAGTCACTAAGTAGAACAATAACAGGAAAAAAAATAAAAAAAGTAAGTATAAAGAATAGGAATTTAAGGTACAAAATAAAAAAAGGTTTTGAAACAAGACTTCAATCAAAATCAATAAAAAAAGTTAAGAGGTTTTCAAAATATATCATACTAGCTTTAAATGATGAAAAATTTTGCTTAATTCATCTTGGAATGTCTGGCACTATACATCTCTTAAGAAAAAATATTTTAAATCAAAAAACAAATGCAAGTTTTTATCATAGTCCTTATTTACCAAAAAAACATAACCACGTATTTTTGGAATTTGATAACATAAAAATTATATATAATGATCCCAGAAGATTTGGTTATTTCAAATTATTTGAAAATAAAAATAATTTAGAAAATTTTATAAATAACTATGGTCCTGAGCCTTTTTCTTCAAAATTTAATCTCAACTACTTAAAAAAATATTTTTATAAAAAGAAAAAGAATATAAAAAATTTTCTCTTAGATCAAAAGTTTGTTTCAGGTTTGGGGAATATTTATGCAAGTGAAATTTTATTCAGCTCTAAAATAAATCCAAAAAAAAAAGCAAAATCTTTAAGTGAAAACGATTGTATTAATATTATTAAATATTCAAGAAAAATTTTAAATTTAGCGATAAAAAAAGGTGGGTCTAGTATTAGAGATTTTAAAAATATAGTTGGTAAAAATGGATCTTTTCAAGATAACTTTAAAGTATACAATAGAGAAAATAAGAGTTGTCTTTCACCAGGATGCAAAGGGACAATAAAAAAAAAATTTATCACTAATAGATCAACATTTTTTTGTAATATTTGTCAAAAATAAAAAATTATTATATTGACCGTATAAATTTCTCGTTATATACAATCGCGCTTATGGCAAACACTAAATCAGCTATTAAACGAATAAGACGTATATCACGTCAAACAACGGTAAATAAGTCTAGAAAAAGCAGGTTTAGATCTGCAATAAAAAAAATGAATTTAATTCTTGATAAAAAGGACAAAAAAGAAGCTTTAGCATTCTTGCCAAAATTAAACTCTGAATTGATGAAAATAGCAAAGACAGGGGTGGTAAAAAAGCAAAACGCGTCAAGAAATATTTCTAGAATAACAAAAAAAATAAATTCCTTATAACAACTTTTAGTTTACTTAAAGAAATTACAACCCCAGAGATTATTTTTTCAATTAAAAAAAGAATCTTTTAATCTTTTAGTCCCAAGATAAAAAAAAAATAAAAAAAGTAAATTTAAGATTACTAAATTTAAGTCCTTAAAAATAGATTCAATTATTAATTTATACAATTGTAAATTTTATTTTTTTTTGAGAATAAAAATAAATTTATTGCATTGGATTATGAATAGGAGTTTAACAGACTCTCATGAAAAATAATCTCACTAACATTAAATCAGACAATATTAATAAGATTGATTGGAAATTATTACAAAATGAAATGAAAAATAAGTTTGGTTCTGAGATTTATGATAGTTGGTTAAAAAAAATTGATTTGGTTGATGAGTTTAAAAATTATGTTTTATTGTCCGTTTCGACAAGATTTATCAGAGACTGGATAACCTCAAGATATTTAGATCAAATATTACAAATAATTAAATTATATAAAAAAGATATTTCCAGAATAGAGTTTGTGATTAACGAGAATATAAAGAACAAAAATACTGATGAAATAAAACCAGATAATTCATCTGATAATGAAAAGGTTTCATTTATTAAAGACTCATATCTTCAATATAATCGAATTGATCCAAATAAAAACTTTGAGAATTTCTTGCTAGGGAAAAGTAATAAACTAGCTTTTGAAGCTGCAAAAAAAGTCTCAGAACAAATAGCTTATTATAATCCTCTATATATTTATGGTGGAGTTGGAATGGGTAAGACACATTTGTTAAATGCAATTGGATTAAGTTTGAAAGAAAAAAATAAAGTAATGTTTATTTCAGCTGAAAGATTTATGTATCAATTTGTAAAATCGATAAAATCTAATGATATGGTAAAGTTTAAAGAGTATTTCAGAAATACTGACATATTTTTGATTGATGATATTCAATTTATGAATGGAAAGGAAGCTATGCAAGAAGAGTTTTTCCATACATTTAATGTTTTGTTAGAGAAAGGATCACAAATTATAGTATCAGCAGATAGACCACCAAACAAATTAACTAGAATACAAGAGAGAATTAAATCTAGATTTTCAGGAGGATTAGTAGTTGATATTCAAAATGCTGATTTTGAATTAAGATACAATATAATAAAATCCAAAAATGAAGATCTTGGAATTCATGATCCGAATAATATTAAAATCAGCGATGAGATTCTAAAATTTATTAGTACTGAAGTTAACACTAGTATCAGAGAACTTGTTGGTGCATTTAATAGAATAGTATCTTTCTCAAGAATTTATGGAAAAACACCTTCAATGTCAGAGGTAAAAGTAATATTAAAAGATCTATTAAATTTAACAGAAAATAAAGTTGATATAGACAATATTCAAACAATAGTCTGTAAATATTTCAAAATAAGTAAAAACGAAATGTTGTCACCAAGAAGGTCAAGATACCTTGTAAGACCAAGACAAACTGCTATTTATTTAGCAAAAATGCTGACATCTAAATCTTTACCAGAGATAGGTCGATCATTTGCTAATAGAGATCACACAACTGTTATTCATTCAGTTAAAACAATAGAAAAATTAAGAAAAGACGATAATGAATTAAATTTAAGCATTGATAGCCTAAAGAATAAAATATTATACAAACAAGAAAATGAAATTTAGTGTTAATCAACAAGATTTGCAAAAATCTTTAGGTTATTGTCAGGGTGTAATAGAAAAAAGAAGCACTTTACCTATACTTTCAAATATTTTGATAGAGGCAGCAAATTCTAAGTTAAAAATTACAGCAACAGATTTAGATTTAATATTTGTAAATGAAATTTCAAATATTAAAATTTTTGATGAAGGCAAAACAACCACTTCTTCATCAATTATGTTTGATATTGTAAGAAAAATTCCCTCTGGTAGTCAGATAAATTTTGAAAACACTGGAGATAGTAAATTACAATTAGAATCAAATAAATCTCTATTCAATTTAAATTCAATTAATGCATCTGAATTTCCAATTACAGATGAAAATTTCAATGAGAATGAATTTACTATAAATTCAAAAGATTTATTAAAACTTTTAAATAAATGTAAATTTTCGATTTCGAATGATGAAACAAGACATTATCTCAGTGGTATTTTTTTCCATCAGACCCAAACAGATGATAAGAATTTTTTAACTGCAGCCGCAACAGATAGCCATAGAATGTCTATCTCAAAAATAAGACTAAAAAACAAAATTGAATTTGAACCAATAATACTTCCAAAAAAAACTATATTTCAATTATGTTCTCTTCTAGAAGATTATGATGGCGAGGTTAAAGTCTCAAATATTAAATCCAAAATTAAATTTGAACTTAATAATAGTATTTTGATATCTAAATTAATCGATGGAAAATTCCCTAATTATATTCAAGTTATCCCTAGAGAGAATCAAAAAAAACTTGAAATAGATCTAAAATCTTTTCTAAATTCCGTCGACAGAGTAGCATCAGTTTCTCTAGATAAAAAAGATGGTGTAAAATTTAATTTGACTAAAGATAACTTAGATTTATCTGTCAATAACACTAACAGTGGTGATGGTAAAGAAAGCCTATCTGTAAAATTTGAAACAGATTTAGACATAAGTTTTAACTCTAGATATTTGCTTGATATAGCATCCCAACTAAATGGTGATAATATTGAAATATATTTAAAAGATACTGGATCTCCTGCATTAATAAAAGATCCTGCAGACTTTGACAGTATTTATGTTGTAATGCCTATGAAAGGTTAGCTAGCAAGACCAAGTTCGGAATAAATTTCTTTTTGCAATAATTTTACAAATTCTGTTTCTTCGATACCTTTGTTAATTGGTTTTAAAATGGAAATAGTAATCGTTTTATTAGGCTTCATCTTTCCAGATTTTGGCCATACTCTTCCAGAGTCAATAGCGACGGGTTGACATTTTACATTTAATTCTCTGTAAATTCTTCCAACCCCCTTTTTAAAAGGAATAATTTCATCTGGTAGAACTCGAGTAGCTTGTGGAAAAATTATTATAGGTCTTTTTGTTTTTTCCATAACTTCTTTAATTTTTTCAGTAAAATTAAGGTTTTCTCTAGAAACTTTATTTCTATTCACAGAAATAGAATCTATCTTTCTTAAATACCAACCAAATACCGGAATATTTAATAGTTCTTTTTTAAGAATAAAAATTGGTGAATTAAATATTGTTTGTAAAAAAAAAGTTTCAAACATCGATTGATGAGAGCATGCGATAAAGAAATTTTCGTTATTAATTATGTTTTCTTGACCTTTTATTACTATGCTGGTTGAGTAAAAAATTTTTAAACAGAATGATGACCAGTGTCCAAAAAGTTTACCTCCAAAAAGAGTGATTTTCTTGGGTAGTAATAATGATGGAAGAAAAATAATAGATATTAAAATTAATCCAGAAAAAAATATACTTTTAAAGAGGATATTTCTCATTATAAGTTTTAAGTTAGATAATATCTGTTATTTTTTGTCTTTTTCTTATAATCTTTACTTTATTTCCTTTAATCAAAATTTCAGCAGGTCTTAATCTAAGATTATAATTAGATGATAATGAATAACCATAGGCACCTGTATCGCAAATAATCATAATATCATTTTCTTTTATATTCTGAAATTTCCTTTCTGTTAAAAATTTATCAGTTGTTTCACATACTGGGCCTACAAATTCTAATATTTTCTTTGATCGTGACATATTTCTTAGGGATGGAATTATCCTATGTTTTGCATTATATAAAGCTGGTCTTATCAAATCATTCATTGCCGCATCTAATATTACAAATGTTTTTGTTTTGTTATGTTTTAAATAAATTACTTTTGATGCAAGTATACCAACATTTCCAATTATAGATCTTCCAGGTTCAAAAATTATTTTACAATTGTATTTATTTTTAAATTTAATTATTGATTTTTTATATTTTGTATAATCAAGTTTTTTCGTTTTATTATCATAGTTTATCCCCATCCCACCACCTAAATCAATGATCTCAAATTTATAATCTAAATTTTTTAAAAGTTTATCAAGAACATTTAGCATTTTTTCGTAAGGTTTGTGGTTTAAGATTTGACTACCGATATGAACGCTTAAGCATTTAATATTTATAAATTTTGATTGTTTCATCAAATCAATAATTTTTACAAAAGTCTTTTTATCTACACCAAATTTATTTTCACTCTTACCAGTTGAAATTTGTTTCAATGTTTCAGCATCTGTATCTGGATTTAATCTTAGTCCTATATCAACAACTTTATTTAGTTTTTTTGCAGCTTTTTCAATTGCTAAAACTTCACTTAAAGACTCAGAATTTATTAATAATATTTTTTGTTTAATTGCATACTCAATTTCATCTCTTGTTTTACCAACTCCAGAGAAAACTATCTTATTTTTATCAATACCAGCTTTAAGTGATGCATATAATTCACCCTTTGAAACTACATCTGCCCCAAGGCTAAGTTTTTTTATTTCTTTTAATAATGAAATATTTGAATTAGATTTTACAGAAAAACAAATTAAAGGTTTAATTTCCTCAAATGCTTTTTTAAAATTCTCTACATTTTCTCTTAAATTTTTATAAGAGTAGCAGTATAAAGGTGTATTAAATTTTTTTGTTAGATTCTCAATGTTTTTTCCTTCAATAAAAAATTTATTTTTTATATATCTCATGATACTTTTTGAATATTCTTACTTAGTTCAGATTTATATTCTGGATCGCCTTTACGGCCACAAGCAACTACGAAATATAAACAAAGTATAATAATTAAAATTTTTTTACTCATTTTTAGCTTTTTTTATCATTTTCTTAACGTTCTCAAAAGAAGTTCCGCCATAAGATTTTTTTGAATTAATTGAATTTTCCAGATTTAGTATTTTATAAACATTTAATGTAAGTTTTGGCTCAATTTGATTTATTTCTTTCAATTCTAGTTCGTGAAGTTTTTTGTTTTTTTTTTCTGCCAGATTAATTATTTTTGCTGTTTGTATGTATGCCTTTCTAAATGGATATCCAAGCTCTCTTACAATAAAATCAGATAAATCTGTTGCTGTAGTAAAACCTTTTCCCGCAAGAGATAGCATACTTTTTTTATTTATTATCAAATTTTTTATTACATCATTCAACAATGACAATGATATTTTTAATTGATCATTTGTTTTAAAAACAATTTCTTTGTCATCCTGTAAATCTTTAAAATATGATAAAGGTAACCCTTTTAATATTGAAATCATAGAATTGATATTTCCTATAAATATTCCAGTTTTACCTCTTAAATATTCCAATGGGTCAGGATTCTTTTTTTGTGGCATTATTGAAGAACCAGTCACTAACTTATCATTTAAAGTTATCATGTTAAATGCATCGGAATTCCAAATTATGAGTTCTTCAGCAATTCTAGAAATGTGTAAAGAACAAGCTAGAGAAGAATACAAAAAGTCTAATACAAAATCTCTATCAGATACAGTATCTACAGAATTGTTTGTTGGTTTTTTAAATTTAAGTTTTTTTGTGGTGTAATTTCTGTCAATTTTAAAAGAAGTGCCAGATAAAGCCCCTACGCCTAAAGGATTTTCATCTAAAAACTCTAAATTATTCTTAAATTTTTTCTTATCTCTCTTAAACATTTCAACATATGCTAGTAAATAATGTGCTAAAGATAATGGTTGTGCATTTTTTAAATGTGTAAATCCTGGCATAATTGTTCTGATATTTTTTTGTGCAAGATTTAGAATATTTGAATTAGTATTATCTAATAAAATTATTATTTTTTTTGTTGCTTCTTTTAACCATAATTTTAGGTCGGTAATTACTTGATCATTTCTAGATCTAGCAGTATGAGCATATCCAGCATCATCACCAATCAGTTCAAATAATCTGTTTTCTATATTCATATGAATATCCTCTAAATCATAATCAAAATTGAATTTTTTTTTTACAATTTCATTTTTAATTCTTTTTAATCCCCAGATTATTTTATTCTTTATTCTGAAATTTATAATTTTTTGTTTGTGAAGCATTTCGACATGGGCAATTGATCCTTCGATATCTTCTTTAAATAGTCTTTTATCTACCGGCAATGAACCACCAACTTTTTTAAATAAAGTTGAGGCATTTTTCTTAATTCTTGTACCCCAAATTGGTTTATTGTTTTTATTTTTTCTCATGTTATTCAATTACAAATTTATGAAATTTATATTTATATCCATTAAAATAATATTTCTTTACTTCATATCATTTAGCTCTTCATATTCAATAGAAGCGCCAAATATAAAAAATCTAATAATTTATGAGGAAAAACAAAAAATTAAGTTTTTTGACTTTTTAAATGAGGGTGGAAATAAAGTTAATTTGAAAGATTTTAAATCTGAATTAATTATTCTGAATTTTTGGGCAACATGGTGCGCGCCTTGTAGAGAGGAAATGCCATCTTTAAGTAATCTTCAAAAACTTAAGGATGAAAAAAAATTAAAGATTATCCCAATAAATATAGGTGGAGAAAATATTAGTAAATCTAAGAAGTTTTTTGATGAACTGCTCATAGAAGAATTACAAGTTTTTGTTGGTGATGGTGCTGGAATTGCAAAAAATTTAAAATTAAGAGGAATACCCACAACAATATTCATTGATAAAGATGGTTATGAGTTTGCAAGAATTGTTGGCTCAATAGATTTTAACAGTGATGAATTTTTAAATTGGTTAAATGAATTAAATTAGTTTTTATAAAAGTAAGCTAATGCTACAAGCACAATTATAGCAACAAATTGTAGTAATACTCTAAGCTGCATTAATTTGTTAGATGTTTTTTTATCTCCGTCTCCTTTAAAAAGAGTTCTAATTCCAAGAATTAAGACTACAGCTACAGCTGCAAGCAAAACAATCGCTGCAATTTTGACAAATATTTCAGAAATCATGCTTTGATTTTAGTTTCTTTTTAAAATAAAAAAACATAATTACTTATCTATGACATTTTGCCTTGAATCAACAATTATAAAACCTGAAAATGGGTCCGACATCAAAAATGCAGTAATTTTACTTCATGGATATGGTGGAGATGGAAAAGATATAAGCATGTTAACTCTGAATTGGAAAAGGTTTTTAAACAATACAGTATTCTTATGTCCGAATGGACACGAACCATGTAAAATTAATCCAATTGGTTATCAATGGTTTGATTTAGAAACAAATGATAAAAATTATATTTTAAACGAAGCAAAAAAAGCTGAAGATAAATTAAGAAAATATATTGAAGAAGTTAAAACAGAATATAATTTGGAAAATTCAAAGATATGTTTATCTGGATTTAGTCAGGGTTGCATGATGTCAATAAACTTGGGCTTAACTTCTAAAGATCCCTTTAATTGTATTGTTGGATTTTCCGGAAAGATTATAGATAAAGAGGATCTTAGTTTAAGGTTAATTTCTAAAACAAAAACTTTATTAATTCATGGTGAAAAAGATGAAATAGTTCCACCCTACAATTTATTGGAAGCAAAAGATTTTTTTACACGGAATAATATTAGTATAGAAACTTTAATGATCAAAGACTGCGACCATCATATACCAGTTGAAGCTTCAAGTAATGCATTAAAATTTATTAAAGATAATTTTGATTCTTAAAGATAATTAATTTATTTTGTTACATTGATTAATAATAATATATAATATATTAAATAATTATGACTATGATGATCAATGAAAACCTTTCACTCGAAAAATGTCCAGCTCTAGTTCTTAACGCAGATTACAGACCATTAAGTTATTATCCTTTATCATTATGGTCATGGCAAGACGCTATTAAATCTGTATTTTTAGATAGAGTCTCAATTGTAAGTCATTATGATCGAATGATAAGAAGCCCATCATTCTCTATGCAGTTACCGAGTGTTATTGCATTAAAATCTTTTATAAAGCCTCGTTCAAACCCAAATTTTACAAGGTTTAATGTTTTCTTAAGAGATAAGTTTAGTTGCCAATATTGTGGAAGTAATGATGAACTAACTTTTGACCATCTTCTTCCAAGATCAAAAGGTGGGAAAACCGATTGGGAAAATGTTGTTACTGCTTGTTCAGCGTGTAATGTAAAAAAAGGTGGAAGGTTACTAAAAAATTCAGGAATGAAATTAAACCAATGGCCTTTTCAACCAACAACAGAAGATCTTCATAGAAATGGGAAGAATTTTCCTCCCAATTTTCTTCACAGTAGTTGGATGGATTATTTATATTGGGATGTGGAATTAGACCCTAGTTAAATTTTTTCAGAGATATTTATTGCAATTTTTGAGCCAGTTTTAATAATTTTATCCATTACTGAATATAAACCTTTTTTTGTTGCGCCGTGCTCATATGCAATATCTTTGTGTTCCAATTCATCAGCTCTAAATTTTTTTATTTTTTCTCTAAGTTTTTTCTCATCATCTTGTAATTGATCTATTTGACTTTGGTAATGTTTATCAATTACTTCCTCAACAGAAGCTGTACACAGCATTGCTGCCTTTTTTCCTAATATTGTAGAGCCAAAACCTAAACCTACACCTAACAAATCCCACAGTGGTAAAAATTTAGTTGGTTTTATATTTCTTTCTCTAATTTCATTTTCAAAAAAATCACTATGTTCTTGCTCATGTTCTCTCATTTCTTCTACTAATTTTAATAGTTCAGGATCCTTTTTAAATGTTTTCAGTGCTAAAAGTTGACCTTCATATATTTTAATTGCACCTCTTTCTCCGGCGTGATCAACTCTAATAAATTCTTCTAATTTTTTCTTGTTAGTCTTTTTCATAAACAAGAGCTCTTAGCGAAAATAATACAATTAGTAAAGATGTTAAAAAATTCAATCCAGATAAAGATATTCCTAAAATAGTAAACTCTACATCTTTGCAATTTTTAACCATTCCAAGACTTTCGATTATTTTTTCTTTATTCGTGATATCTATATTTGTATTTGTACAACCAGCATATTCATCAAAAATGCCATTTTCTATACCAAAATGATATCCTGCAAGAGCAGTGCTTAGTGTGAAAGTAATTACTAAAGCAATTAAAACTCTATCAGATTTAACGTAGTTATATCCCAAAAAACAAATGAAGATTGCTATTAAAAAGGGAATTCTTTGATAAATACATAATTTACATGGCAAATACCCAAGGGCTTTTTCAATATAGATCGCAGATAGTATGGCAATAATTGAGTATACAAAAATTAGTAAATAAATATTTTTTCTTTTTAAAATAAAATTCATTTCAGTTCATAAAATTTTGTAAAAATTTATAAATTAAAAAAACAAAAACTATTAATACAATTGAGATTATAATTGAAACTTTAAGCAGCTTTTTTTCAATTATTGTTTTCATAGCTGGACCAAAATTTCCAACCAAAAAAGCTATAATGAAAAATCTAGATCCTCTTGTTAGCAAAGAAACAATTATAAAATAAACAACATTAAATTGAACAAAGCCACTAGTTATTGTGAGTAATTTAAATGGAATGGGTGTAAAACCCGCAATAGCTAGCAAGGTTGCCCATGCAAAAACCCCTCCATCCGATGAAATTTTATCTTTTAAAAATGAGGTATTGTCTACACCATAAAGCTCAAAAATCTTAACACCAATTTCATTGAAAAAAACGTATCCTATGAAATATCCCAAACATGCTCCTAACACTGACCCCGTTGTAGCAATAATTGCTATCTTCAGCCATCTTTGTCTGTCAGCAATAGTCATTGGAATTATAAGAACATCTGGCGGAATAGGAAATATGAAACTCTCAATAAAGGATATAAATCCTAAAATTTTTTTAGAATTTTTATGTCCTGCAAGATTAATTGTTTTATTAAATAGTTCCTTAAACATATTTTCTTTTAATATAAATAATGTTTTAATACTATTATTTATATTCTATGAAACTAAAAATAAATGGGCGAATGGCGGAACTGGTAGACGCGTTGGACTCAAAATCCAATAGTAGCAATACTGTGAGAGTTCGATTCTCTCTTTGCCCACCAAAAATAAATGAACTTAAAAAAAATTAACAATTTAACAGATTTATTTTTTGATCAATTTGATAGACAAATTAATAAAGACAAAATTTTATTGTCAACTTTAGGTGATAAAAGAAAAAATTATTCTTGGAAGGACACATATGATATTATTAATTTAGTTTCTAATGAATTAAGAAATGTAATATCTAAAGGCGATAGATGTTTGTTAATTTCTGAAAATAGACCTGAATGGTTTATCGCAGACTTATCTATTATGTTGTCAGATGGGATAACTGTTCCAGCATACACAACTTATGCAGAAAACGACTATAATTATATTCTTGATGATTGTACACCAAGTGTAATTTTTGTCTCAAATATTGAACAATTCAGTAAATTGAAAAACATTATTAAGGATAAAAAATTTATAAAAAAAATATATTCTTTTGAAAAATTATCAAATGTAGAAATTGAATATATTAATCTACAAGATTTAATCCGAAATAATAATAAAAAAAATTTACCAATTAATAAATCTCTAGCTTCAAGAAAAGATCCATCTTGCATAATTTATACCTCGGGCACACAAGGAAATCCTAAAGGAGTGATTTTAAGTCATGGAGGCATCTTAAATAATTGTGAGGGTGCAATAGATATCCTAAAACCATTATTAACTAAAGAACAGCCTAGGTTTCTTACATGGCTTCCACTTTCACATTCTTACGAACATACTGTTCAGTTTGTACAAATTACTGTAGCAGCTAGAATTTTTTATGCAGAGAGCATAGATAAACTAGTCAAAAATATGGGTGATTGTTCACCACAAATTATGACAGCCGTACCAAGATTTTACCAAAATCTCTATCAAAAAATCAATGCAAGTTTTAAAAAAGCTAAAGGGTTGAAAAAAAAACTAATTTATAAAATGTTAGAGTTGGGTCTAAAAAAAATAAAAAAAGAAAATTTAACTTTTTTTGAAAAAATACAGGATAGTATCTTAGAAAAATTGGTAAGGAAAAAAATAAAATCACAATTTGGCGGATCTCTTAAAACATTTGTTTCTGGAGGTGGCGCCTTAGATAAAGAGGTTGGGTATTTCCTAAATGCTATAGGTTTACCAACTCTACAAGGTTACGGCCTAACTGAGACATCGCCAGTTGTTAGCTGTAATCCAATAAATGATATTAGAATAGATACTGTTGGCCCGCCATTTAAGGGAAATGAAGTAAAAATAGCCGATGATGGTGAAATTTTAGTAAGAGGCGAAAATGTAATGTTGGGATATTGGAATAATAAAGAAGAGACCGAAAAAGTCTTAAAAGATGGTTGGCTTCACACAGGAGATATTGGGGCATTTGAAAATAAATTTTTAAAAATTACTGACAGAAAAAAAGATATTCTAATTACCCCTGGTGGAGATAATATTTCTCCACTAAAAATTGAAAATGAATTAGTAAATTTAGAATTTATTGATCAAGCAGTAGTGTTTGGAGATAGTAAACCATATTTAGTAGCATTATTAGTTTTAAATGATGAATATTATAATATTAAATATGAAGAAATTTACGATGCAATAGACAATTTGAATAACAATCTCTCAAAAATAGAAAATATAAAAAAATTTTTTGTAATCAAAGAAAAATTTTCAATTGAAAATGGAATGTTAACACCAACATTAAAGTTAAAAAGATATAGGATCATTAATAAATACAAAACTAATTTTGAAAATCTTTACAAATAACAAAAATAAATTGTTTATTAATCGCTATTTTACTTAACTTTTTTTAATTATTTTTTTTTTATTTTTTTTAAAAAAAAAATAAAATTGTTAAATAATTATGTAATTGACATAACTATTCAAAAAAAATACAAAAAGGTAATTAAACGAATCAAAAAGATTCGTAATTAAAAAAGGGAGCTAAAGATGGCTAAAAGAAGAAAAAAAGCTGCTAAAAAGAAAACTAAGAAAAAAGCTAAGAAAAAAGCTAAAAAGAAAAAAAGAAGATAGTTTAGTATTCTTTTTATTAAATAACGCTTCTCATGGCGCTTGCGTGGGAAGCGTTTTTTTTATTCTGCTGCTACTTCTGGACTCTCTTCTTCCAGTGGCTTAGTTTCTATTTTTTGAATTTGTTTTTCTAAATTCCTTTTTAGAGCTTTATCTAATTTTTTTTGAGTATCTTCCGTGCTCATATTTAAAACTATTTGAAACTCAGTAAGTACTCTGTCGTAAGCTTTTTCAAATAATTGTCTTTCACTATATGATTGATCAACCATTAAATCATCTCCTTTATTAAGATCTCGAACAACTTCGGCTAATTCGTAAATTTTTCCAGATGAAATTTTGGCTTCATATTCTTGTGCTCTTCTACTCCACATACTTCTTTTTATTTTAGGCTTACTTTTTAAAATACTTATACATTTGTTTACTTGGTTAATTGTAGCCAAAGGTCTCAAGTGAGATTGTTTGTTTACAGGAACCATTCCATTAGCCTTATCTTTTTCAAATTTAAGAATATAAGCTTCTATCTCAATTCCTCCTATATTCATTTTTTTAAATTCTGTAATTTGTCCAACTCCATGTTTTGGATAAACAACATAGTCTTTAATTTTATATTCTTTCTTTTCTGTATCTTGTTTTTTTACCTTTTTAATTTCTGGTTTTTGTTCGTTACTTTTTGGGATTCTGAGTAAATTAGAATTTGATTCAGTGTTATCTTTTTTTTCTGCCTTTACTGTTTTTGGCTTAATTATTTTCTTTTGAGTAACTGCTTTTTTTGGTTTTTTATCTATTTTTACTTTTTTTTGTTTAGTAATATTTTTTATTTTCTTTGGCTTTGATAAAGATTTTGATTTTTTTTTTTTATTAATAGATTTTTTCTTTTTAAATGTTTTCTTCAAAGTATTTATCAAACTTATTTTTTTCATCTTTAAACTTATTGTGATCGGGCAGGGGCTCTTTAGCTTCTGAAATATTTGGCCATATTTCAGAATATTTTTTATTGACCTCTAGCCATCTTTCACTTCCTTCTTCTGTGTCTGAAATAATAGCATCGATTGGACATTCAGGTTCACAAACGCCACAATCTATACACTCATCAGGTTTAATTACAAGCATATTTTTTCCCTCGTAGAAACAATCAACAGGACATACGTCTACACAAGTAGTATGTTTACATTTAATACATTTGTCGTTGACTAAATATGTCACTGTTTAGATTTGACTTTCTCTTTGATATCTCCAACAACTTTATGATCAAGATACAATAAACCAGAAAGTCGTCTCATTAAATTTGCTTCGTATATGTCAGCATTGTCATCTGAATAAATAATAGTCCATAAAGCTTCTATAACTATTTTTTTTTCTTCAAAACTTTTATTTTTTACTTCCCTAGTAAATTCAAGGATTTGATTTGCATCCTTCTCTTTTGTTTCTGCATCTTTTATTATTTCATCTAAAGTATCTTCAGCAGCCCCCATTTCTATTAAAGCATTTTTTATTATATTTTTCTCTTTTTCTGTGAAGTTTTGATCGATTTTTGCGGAGTGAATTAATAGAGCAGCAATGCTGATTAAGGATAAGTGACTTTCATCATGCTCATTTTCCTTTTTTTTCTTAAATAAGTTAAACATTATTTTAGGTTTAATTGATTTAATACACTAAATGGATTATTAGAATAGTCTTTTTTGTCTTGCCTCTTTGAAACTTTCTTTTTTGCCGGAAGATACCTTATAAAAAACTCTTTTTCTCTCTCATAAATTTTGTAATCCATTTTCTTTAAAAGCTTCTTAAAATTATCTTTAGAACAACCAAGCAAGTTTAACATTTCAGGTACAACTTTAACCTCTTTTTTATCATCTTTTTCTGAATTGAATATTAACAAAAATAACCTTTCTAGTATATCTATACGAACATAAATATCGTCAAATTTCTCAAAACCGCACAGTAACATAAATTCTTTATTTGCAGATTTCGTGTCATTTAAAAAATTTAATCCAAATGTTGGTGGCGATAAGTTCAAAAAATTATTATTATAGTTTTTCCATAGTAATATTCTTAAAGAAACTGAACTTGGTTTAAATAATTTAAATAAAAAGACATGATATCTCCCAAACTTAACACCTAATTTCCTTAGTTTTTTTCTATCATCTTGATCTATTTTTTTTAGGTATTCAGAAACGTTTGATCTTTTTATAACACCGTTACTTTCATAAAGTCTGTAAGCTAAACCCCTAAGTTCTGGGTTATCTTCTTTAATATTTTTCAACTCAATCAAACTATTAAGTTCAGCTTCAATTTTTTTAATAATCCATTTATTTAGGTAATCGTTTAAATTATTTCTTTCATTATTCTCAATCATTTCATCTATGATCAAATCAATTTTTGGATTAAGATAATCAGATCCAGCTGTCAGTTTTGCTATTGGATCATTTCTCCAATAAATCTTAAAGTCATCTTTCAATTCTATAAGTCCAGTATCTATTATTTGTTGTATTCTATTGATTATTTCTGGACCTACATTTTGCCTTGCGGCTTTTTTTAATGATTTAATATCAGCATCTAGAGCATCTACTTTTAAATCTAATTGAAGTTTTAAACCTTTTAAAATTCCAATATATTGATCATTAATTAATACCTTTTCTTCCTCAAGGATCTCAGTTTTTAGCTCAATATCTTGCTTTAATCCTCTGGCTAACACACTAGCTCTTTTATCTATAAAAGTTTTGGTTAATTCATCATGAAGTCTATCCGATAATTTATCTTCCAACTTTTTAGTTCGTTCGACCCAATAATCTTGATTTTCAACCCAATTAGATTTATTTGCAACATATGACCAAGTTCTCACATTCGATATTCTATTTGAAATTGAGTCGACATTTCCATCCAGCTTATCAAGCATAGAAAGTTGTTTTTTCATATAATAGTTTGGTATTTTTCTTTCTTCACCTGTCAAAAAATTGAATACTTTATCTACAACTTCCAAGTGGTGACCGTAAGTTTTTTTGACAAAATCAGGTATTTGACAACATTCCCAGAGAATTTTCAAAATGTTTGAATTATTTTCTATATTATTGTTATCTTCTTTTAAAAAATATTTTAAAACTTTTTCATCTTCACATTCTCCTACTCTTCTCAACCAATCTTTATTGGGTTTTTCATCTAAAGATTTTAAAAGAGTTTCTTTATTTTTAAAATTTAGATTAGAATTTCTCCAGAATATATTTTGTATTTCTGGAAAATTATGATTTTCTAAAAACTCTATTTCTTCTGGATTAATTTCGTCACAATCTCCAGTAATACCAAAGCTTCCATCATTTAAATATCGACCAGCTCTTCCTGAAATTTGCCCAATTTCTGAGATTTTTAACCTTCTAATTTTTTTTCCATCAAACTTTTTTATATTTGAGAAATAAACATTTTCTAGATCCATATTTATACCCATTCCAATAGCATCAGTTGCAACAAGATAATCAACATCTCCTGATTGATATAAACTTACTTGAGCATTTCTTGTTTTAGGACTGAGAGATCCCATAACAATTGCTGCTCCACCTTTCTGTCTTCTTATGAGTTCTGCAATTGCATATACCTCTTCTGTAGAAAAAGCAATTACAGCACTTTTTCGTTCTATTCTCGAAATTTTTTTGTATCCGCCAAATGATAGTTTTGACAATCTTTGTTTATTTATAAACTCAATATCATCATCAAGTTTGTGAATAATACTTTTTATAGTATTGGAACCCATTAGCATTGTTAATTTCTCACCTCTTAGATTTAATAATCTGTCAGTAAAAATATGACCTCGTTCATGATCTGAACACATTTGAATTTCATCTATCCCCACAAAATCTAAAACTTTATCTACGGGCATTGACTCTACAGTGCACAAAAAATACTTTGCGTTAATCGGTATAATCTTCTCTTCCCCAGTAATAAGAGCAACTTTAGATGCATCTACCTTTTGTATAATCTTGTCATATACTTCTCTTGCTAGAAGTCTTAGTGGAAATCCGATCATTCCTGTGTCGAATGAAAGCATCGTTTCTATAGCTAAAAAAGTTTTACCAGTATTTGTAGGTCCAAGAACTGCTGTGATCTTATTTTTTGACATATCTACTTTTAGTATGATCTTTTTTAAGCCTACTATATTTTGTTACTCAAAAAGAACAAAAATAGACTAAAACTAGTCCGAATCAGATAGGAAAAAGTTCTCATTTTCAATTTATATCATCTAAGGTTAGCATAAATTTTACAATATAAATATAAATATTTAATGTCAAAAAAACTTTGGGAACCGTCTAAAGAACTTATAAAAAATTCAAATTTATTTGCTTATGAGAAATTTATTTCAAAATATTATAAATATAATTTTTCAAGAAATTATAAAAAGTTGTTAAAATGGAGTGTAAAAAATCCAAATGATTTTTGGAATTCAATCTGGGAATATTTTGAAGTTGTAGGTGAAAAAACTGATAAATTTAAACTAACAAAGGACCTTATTAATAGTAAGTTTTTTGTTAATTCAAAATTAAATTTTGCAGAAAATCTTTTAGCTAAAAACTCCAATCAAAAAGCTATCACATTTGTTAGTGAAAATGGTTACAGAGAGCAAAAATCCTGGAAAGAACTTAATATAGATGTAAAAAAAATAATTACATTTTACAAAAAAATAAATATTTCTGAAAAGGATAGGATAGCAGCATATACTGCAAATCAGATAGAAACAGTTGAGTGTTTCTTAGGTGCTAGCGCTATAGGATCAATCTGGAGCTCGTGCTCACCTGATTTTGGTGTACCTGGTGTTATCGAACGTTTTTCCCAAATTAAACCTAAATTACTAGTTATTACTGATAAATATTATTATAACGGAAAGGAAATAAATATTATTGAGAGATTGCCTAAAATATTAAAAAAAATAAAAAGTATAAAATCAGTATTAATTTTAAATTACCCTGGAAAAAAATTAAAAAAAATTAACAAAATTAAAAATATAAAAATTTATAATTTCACTGGGATTAAAAAACTTGAAATAAGCAGAAATAAATTAAAAAAATTTGATTTTGACCACGAATTAGCAATTTTATACTCAAGCGGCACTACAGGTAAACCAAAATGTATTTGCCATAGAGCTGGTGGTGTTTTATTGCAACATTTGAAAGAGCATCAATTACATTGCAATATAAAACCAAATGATAATGTATTTTACTTTACAACTTGTGGATGGATGATGTGGAATTGGCTTGTTACAGCCCTAGCATCTAAAGCATCAATATTGCTATTTGATGGTTTTCCTATGCATAAATCTCCAGAGTTATTGTTAAAAATTGCAAATAAGGAGAAAGTTACTCTATTTGGTATAAGTGCGAAATATATTGATCAACTTATTAAACAGAATGTTAAGGTAAAAGAAAAAATAAAACTCAAGTTTTTAAAAACCATTTGTTCTACAGGATCTCCACTTTCTAAAGATGGTTTTGAATTTGTTTACAGAAATATAAAAAAAAATGTTCATTTAGCATCTATTTCTGGAGGAACAGATATTGTCTCCTGCTTTGTAAATGGAAACATTTATTCATCTGTAAACATTGGCGAAATACAAAACAATGGCCTTGGCATGGATACAGCAGTGTTTTCTGAAAAAGGTAAATCAATTTTAAATAAAAAAGGAGAATTAGTTTGCAGAAACCCTTTTCCATCAATGCCTTTAAAATTTTGGAATGATCCTGGAAAAGTTAAATATAAAAAAGCTTATTTTTCAAAATTTAAAAATATTTGGCATCATGGAGATTATGCCGAGAGAAAAAATAATGGGTCTTATATTATTTATGGAAGATCTGATGCAACATTAAACCCAGGCGGTGTTAGACTTGGCACAGCTGAAATTTATTCTGTTGTAGAAAAATTTGAAGAAGTAAAAGAGTCTATCGTAATAGGTCAATCTTGGGATAACGATGTAAGAATAATACTTTTTGTAATATTATCAAAAAATAATAGATTAGATGAAAAATTAATTTCGAAATTAAAAACAACAATTAGATATGAGGCTTCTCCAAGACATGTACCTGCTAAAATAATTGCAGTAAATGATATTCCCAGAACTAAGAATGGTAAAATTGTAGAGGTAGCTGTTAAAAATATAATAGACGGCAACAAAATAAATAATATTGAAGCATTATCCAATCCATCTGCTTTAAATGAATATAAAAATCTTATTGAATTAAAATCGTAATGATTAAAGATACAATCAAAAATTTAAGTTTGTCAGCAACACTAAAAATAAATGAAAAATCAAAAGTTATTGAAATTGAAGGAAAAAATATTATTAAGTTTGGATTTGGACAATCACCATTTCCAGTTCCAATTACTATTGTTGAAGAATTAAAAAAAAATGCACATCAAAAAAGTTATTTACCTATCCAAGGATTAGATAAATTAAGAGGTTCAATCGCAAAATATGAGTCAAAAAAGAAAAATTATAATTTTGACTCAGATCAAGTCATAATAGGTCCTGGTACCAAAGAGCTTATGTTCTTGATGCATTTAGCATTTGAAGGCGAAGTTTTACTGCCAGCTCCAAGTTGGGTATCTTATAAGCCACAATCAATAATAGCTAAAAATAACTATAATTGGATACAAACATCTGCTGAAAATAATTGGTTTCCTAAAGCTCAAGAAATAGAAAAAATTATTTTGAAAAAACCGGATAAAAAATATCTTTTATTTCTTAATTCTCCAAATAATCCATCAGGACAATTATGCGAAAATTTAAAAGAAATTTCTTTAATAGTAAAAAAATATAATATTTTAGTTTTATCAGATGAAATTTATTCTGAATTAACATTTGATAAAAATTATATTTCTATTTTTGAACACTGCCCTGATAATGTCATAATAAGTAACGGACTTAGTAAATGGTGTGGCGCTGGAGGATGGAGACTTGGGTACTTTATAATACCAAAGAAAAAAATTGAATTACTTAAATCTATGAAAGTTTTAGCAAGTGAAACTTTTTCCGCCGTAAGTTCACCAATACAGTTTGCTGCAATATCTGCTTTTAATGCTAACCATGATAAATATATCTTAAAATCAAAAAAAATTCTTAAAGCCGTTGGAGAATACGTATATAGAAATTTAAAATCTAATAATATTATTATGAACAAACCCATGGGTGGCTTTTATTTGATGCCTGAATTTTTGAACAAGAAATTTAATAATTCTTCAATCATGTGTAATGAAATTTTAACTAATTTAAATATTGCTTTACTTCCAGGAAGTGACTTTGGATTTGATGAAAAAAGGATGATTGTTCGTCTAAGTTTTACAGATTTTGACGGCGATATATTTATGAAAAATATTAATGAAAAAACTGATATTAATGATGAGTTAATAAAATTGTACGCCCCTAAGGTTGTAGAAGGAGTAAATAAATTAAAATCTTGGGTTGAAAAATAACAATCAGTTAAAAAATTCCTTAATTAATAATACTTATATTAACTGAATTTACTAGACACTCGTAGTAATAAATAGTTAGATTCGATTTTAAAACTTTAGAGAGGGTATATGAAAAAAATATTATCAACAATATCAAGCTCTCTGATTATTTTTGCTGCTATATTTTCATTCGGATCAATAGCAAAATCAGCAGAGTTTTTTACAATAGGCACAGGGGGACCAACTGGAGTTTATTTTCAGACAGGAAACGCTATTTGTAAAATGTTACACAAATCAGCAATTAGTGCTGAACATGGTAGAAAAAAAGGTATGAAAGATAAAGCTTACAGATGTACCGCTCCTTCAACTGGAGGCTCAAATTATAACATCGGACAAATAAAAGATGGCGAGTTTCAATTTGGTGTAGCACAATCTGACTGGCAATATCATGCTTACAATGGATCAAGCAAATGGGAAGGGAAACAATTCAAAAATTTAAGAGCTGTTTTCTCAGTACATAATGAGCCATTTCAAATCTGGGCTAGAAAAAAAGCAAAAGTCAAAGATTTTATGGGTCTCAAAGGAAAAGTAGTAAACATTGGAAATCCAGGTTCTGGTCAAAGAGGAACTATGGAAGAATTAATGAAAGCTATGGGAGTTGATAACAGCTTCTTTAAATCAGTTACTGAGCTAACATCTTCAGAGCAAGTAAAAGCTCTATGTGATGGTAAAATTGATGCGTTTGGATATTCAGTAGGTTTTCCAAATGGGGCAATGGAACAAGCGGCAACATGTGCAGCTAAAGCTATGCCAATCAATTTAACAGGAGATGTAATTGATGGAATTATAAGTGGAGCTGATTATTATGCATCTGCAACAATTCCAAAAGGTACTTATACTAAACAGAAAAAAGATGTAACTACATTCGGTGTTAAAGCTACTGTAGTAACAAGTGTGGATGTATCTGAAGATTTAGTTTACCAAGTTACAAAAGCTGTTTTTGAAAATTTTGATGATTTTAGAAAACAACATCCAGCCTTTGCTCCTTTAGAGAAAAAAAATATGATAGCTGATGGTTTATCAGCACCACTTCATCCTGGAGCTGTTAAATACTACAAAGAAGCTGGTTTAATGTAATTAAATCTATATAAAAAAAATTGAGGCCCAATTATATCTATTGGGCCTTTTTTTTTATATATTAAGCTGAATGTCATCAGACATAGAAAAAAAAATTGAAAATAAGATTAAAGAAGATCTTTCTCCTACAAGAAACCTATCAGGATTTCATTTAAAGTTAGTTGCAGTTATTGCAATAACCTGGTCTTTATTCCAGTTTTGGTATGCTTCACCATTTCCATTTTGGCTTAATTTTGGAATGTTTAAAGGTTTACCTGCTAGAGCAATTCACCTTGGTTTTGCACTTTTGTTAGCTTTTTTAATATTTCCATATGCACGGGGTAAAAAAGTAAATTTTGTGGATATATTAATTGCAATAACAGGTGCCGTTTGTTGTTTATATATTTATTTTTTTTATGATCAATTAGTAGATAGGGGTGGAATATTACTTAAAATAAATCTTTCTGATAATTTTACTATTCCAATTGAATTAATACTGGGAATAATTGGAATATTAATTCTTCTAGAAGCTACACGCAGAGTAATAGGTATCCCATTAGTCGTTATTGCAGTTTGTTTTTTGTTATTTTCTTATTTTGGTCAATATGCACCAGATATAATTTCACATGGTGGATTATCATTAAAAAGGTTAGTTGGTTTTCAATGGTTTGATCAAGAAGCAATTTTTGGAATTCCAATAGGTGTCTCTGTTGATTTCATTTTTCTCTTTGTACTTTTTGGAGCACTTCTAGAGACTGCTGGAGGAGGTAAATATTTTTTAGATTTAGCTTTTGCGTTGGTTGGAAAAATGCGAGGTGGTCCTGCCAAAGCAGCCATTCTTGGATCTGGTATGACAGGATTAATCTCAGGATCATCAATTGCTAATACAGTTACAACTGGAACATTTACAATTCCAATTATGAAAAAGACAGGTTTTTCCAAAGAAAAAGCGGGTGCAATCGAAGTATCTTCTTCAGTTAATGGTCAAATAATGCCTCCTGTTATGGGAGCAGCAGCTTTTGTGATGGCAAGTTTTATTGGTGTTACATATTTTGAAGTTGTCAAACATGCTTTTTTACCAGCTATAATTTCTTACATTGCGCTATTTTATATATCCCACCTTGAAGCACTTAAATTAAATTTAAAAGGTATGGATGAAAACGATATTCCAAAATTGAAAAAAACATTTTTTGAAGGAATACATTTTTTAGTTCCAATATTTGTTCTTATATATCTACTAGTTTATATGAGGCTTACAGCTTCTTACTCTATTTTTTTTGCAACAATAACATTAATTATAGTCAATTTTTTAAATAAAATTTTTAAAGAGAAGAACTTTAAGAATGCTTTAATATATTGGTATAACCAAACTGTTGTTGGTTTCGAAAAGGGCGCCTTGAATATGGTTAGTGTCGGAATAGCAATTGCAACAGCAGGTATTATAGTTGGTGCAGTTGGATCTACAGGTTTAAGCACTAATTTAATAATTGTAATCGAGTCGATTGCAAAAGATAATGTTATTATTCTTTTATTTTTAACTATTATTTTGTGTTTACTATTGGGTATGGGTTTACCAACTACAGCAAACTATGTTGTTGTAGCATCTCTAATGGCAACTGTTCTTGTTGATGTTGGAAATGCATCAGGATTTATTTTTCCTTTAATTGCGGTTCATTTATTCGTATTCTATTTTGGTCTAATGGCAGACGTAACACCTCCAGTTGGATTAGCATCTTACGCAGCTGCTGCTATTTCTGGTGGAGACCCATTAAGAACAGGAGCCCAGGCATTTTGGTATAGTCTGAGAACAGGAATACTTCCTATTGTATTCTTATTTAACAGCGAGTTATTATTAATTGGTATTGAAAGTATATGGCATGGCTTAATGGTCATAGCAACTTCGTTGATTGGGATTTTAGTTTTTACTTCTGCTACTCAGGGATGGTTTATAAATAAACTGAGATGGTATGAGATTATTATTTTTTTAATAATTTCAATATCATTATTATCTCCAGAATTTATTCTAAACAAATTTTACCCAAAATATAACTATTTAAGTATTGAAGAAATAAACAAAAAACAGTTTGATTATAATAAAGAGATTAGAATTAAAATTACTAGACTAACAGAGTACGGTGAAAGATATAAATTATTTGTAATTGAAAAAAATAGTTTTGATGAAAATTTCAGTTTAGATGATTATGGAATGAGCTTAGTTGTAGAAGATAATAAAACCATAATTGATACTTTAAAATGGAATGGAATTGCAAAAAAATCTGGTTTAGATATGGGAGATATTATTAATGAATTTAAAATTGAAAATCAGAATAGACCAAAAAAAGAAATAATTTATCCTATCGCTCTTATTCTTTTATCAATCTTTGTTTATTTAAATATAAGAAGAAGAATTTAGCTTAGACCAGCATGGGGTAACTTACGTTGAAGTATTTTCCAAATACCTGTAGCAGATGCAATAATTTTACCTTTACATTCTAAATAGCACTCTAAAAAAACCATGCTTTTTGTTTTTTTTTTAATTTTTACATATCCAAAAATTTCATCACCAATAGTTGAAGGTCCGATAAAGTTAATATTAAGTGTTATAGTTACACAAGGCTGATTACCCGAAATTCTATGGGCTCCAGATCCACACCCGGTATCAATAATCGATGCTATATACCCACCATGAGTTATGCCAGCTCTGTTAAGATGGTTTTTTTTTATTTTAGTTTTAAATTCATATTTAGTTTTTGAGATATCTCTTAGTAGCAAACCACCATTGTGTCTCATGAAACCTTTTTTAACGCTAATTTGTCTAAATTTTTTCATTAAATTATTAAAGTTATTAAAAATAATATTATTAACACTATTACAAAAAAATAAATTACAGATTTTTGCAAAGATATTTTCATTTTTCCTTCTTTTTTGGTGCGCCTGCTAGGAGTCGAACCCAGAACCTCCTGGTCCGTAGCCAAGCGCTCTATCCAATTGAGCTACAGGCGCTAAATATAATCTATTCTTTTAACATTTATTATTAATTTTACTAAATTTTAATAATGGTCAAAAATATACATCTATTAAAAGTAAATAATATATATATATACAAATAGCGAAATGAGTGAAAAATTACTAGTTCCAGATATTGGAGATTTTGAAGAAGTAGAAATCATAGAAATTCTTGTAAAAGAAGGAGATAAAATCTCTAAAAATGACCCTGTAATAACTTTAGAAAGTGATAAATCAAGTGTTGAAGTGCCATCTGCTTTTGAGGGTGTTGTAGATAGTATTAATATAAAGATTGGTGATAAAGTTTCTAAAGGAGATTTGATACTAACATTATCCTCTGAGAATGGAACTAAGCAAAAACAAGAAACTATTGAAAAGATACCACCTCCAACGGAAAAAATAATTGCCGAAGCGGAAAATTCTAATGGATATAATAATACTGAATTAGATACTAGTGCACATAAAGAGATCAAAGTAGAAAATACACAAGTAGAAGAACATAATGAAAGATTAGAAATAGTTGAAAATAATAATGATATTGATCCTCAAGAGACAAAAGAATGGTTAGAATCTTTGTCTGCTGTAGTATATTCCGAAGGACCTGAGAGAGCTCATTTTTTAATTAAACAATTAATTGATCAGGCATATAAAGAGGGATCAAATATACCCTACACCCAAAATACACCATACATAAACACCATACCAGCAGATGAAGAGATAAAATCTCCAGGCGATCAAAATATCGAAAGAAAAATCAGAGCACTAATTCGATGGAATTCAGCAGTGATGGTTGTGAGAGCAAACATGAGAGATCCTTCATTGGGAGGTCACATTGGGACATTTGCTTCAGCAGCAACTCTTTATGATATAGGAATGAATCATTTTTGGAGAGCTAAAAGCAATAAATTTGGTGGAGATTTAATTTATTTCCAAGGACATTCAGCGCCAGGTATTTACGCTAGAGCTTTTTTGGAAGGAAGACTTGACGAGAAGCAATTAGATAGATTCAGACAGGAAGTTTACCCAGGAGGTTTGTCATCTTATCCTCATCCATGGCTGATGCCTAAGTTTTGGCAGTTTCCAACTGTTTCCATGGGTCTTGGACCAATGATGGCAACCTATCAGGCAAGATTTATGAAATATCTTATTAATAGAAAATTAATAAAAGATGAGAATAGAAAAGTTTGGTCTTTCTTAGGAGATGGTGAAATAGACGAACCAGAAGCTCTAGGATCTATTGGTTTAGCAGCAAGAGAAAAGTTAGATAACTTGATTTATGTTGTGAACTGCAACCTACAAAGATTAGATGGTCCAGTAAGAGGCAATGGTAAAATTATTCAAGAATTAGAAGGAATTTTTAGAGGAGCTGGATGGAACGTAATTAAGGTCATTTGGGGATCATATTGGGATCCTTTACTCGCAAATGATAAATCAGGTTTACTTGTAAAAAGAATGAACGAAGCAGTTGATGGTGAATACCAAGCCTTTAAAGCAAAAGGCGGTTTATATGTTAGAGATAACTTCTTTGGGAAATATCCTGAACTTAAAAATCTAGTTGCAAGTTATACAGATAGCGATATTTGGAAATTAAATAGAGGCGGTCACGACCCGCATAAAGTTTATGCTGCTTATCATAAAGCTATTAATACAAAAGATAGACCAACAGTCATATTAGCTAAAACAATTAAAGGATATGGTATGGGAAAATCTGGTGAAAGTATAAATACAACCCATCAGCAAAAAAAATTAGGTGTAGATGATTTGCTATATTATAGAGATAGATTTGATGTTCCATTAACAAATGAACAAGTCAAAAATATAGAATACTTTAGACCTGATGAAAATTCAGAGGAAATAAAATACTTAAAAAAAAGAAGATTGGCTTTAGGAGGATATATTCCTGAGAGATCGTCTTTTTCGAAACCAATCAAAACACCAAGTAATGATATTTTTGACTTTATGAAAAAATCAACCGGTGAAAAAGAAATGTCAACTACTATGGCACTTGTTAGGATGTTGACGAATTTGCTAAGAGATAAAAATGTTGCTCCAAGACTTGTTCCAATAATCCCTGATGAAGCAAGAACATTTGGTATGGAAGGTTTTTTCCAAAAAATAGGTATATATGCGCATGAAGGTCAAAAATATGAGCCAGAGGACTCAGCTCAATTAAGCTCTTACAAGGAAGAGAAAAGTGGTCAAGTTTTAGAGGAAGGAATAAATGAGGCTGGATCCATGGCATCATGGATAGCTGCAGGAACATCGTATTCAAATCATGATATAGAAATGATACCAATTTATCTTTTTTATTCTATGTTTGGTTTTCAAAGAACTGGCGATTTTGCGTGGGCAGCTGGAGATAGTCAAACAAGGGGATTTTTAATTGGAGCTACAGCTGGAAGAACAACTTTGGCTGGAGAGGGGCTTCAACACCAAGATGGTCATAGTCATTTATTAGCATCAACAATTCCAAATTGTGTTTCTTATGATCCAACCTTTCATTATGAATTAGCTACAATTTTTAAAGAAGGTTTAAGACGAATGCATGAAAAACATGAAAATATTTTTTACTATATTACAACAATGAATGAAAATTATTCTCATCCAGAGATGCCCAAAGATTGTGAAGAAGGCATATTAAAAGGGATGTATAAAATAAAAGATTTCAGCAAGAATAAAAAAAATAAGATTCAATTATTGGGTTCAGGAACAATTTTAAGAGAGATGATTGAAGCAGCAGAAATTTTACAAAATGAATATCAAGTTGATAGTGAAGTATGGAGTGTTACCAGTTTTAATGAATTAAGAAGAGATGGACTTGAAACAGAAAGGTATAATTTGCTTAATCCAGGAGCAGAGAAAAAAATCTCTTACGTTGAAAATTGCCTTGGAAAAACCGAAGGTCCTATTTTAGCAGCTTCAGATTACATGAGAATGAATTCTGACCAAATTAGACCTTACATAAATAAAAGTTTTTATTCATTGGGTACAGATGGATTTGGTAGAAGTGATACAAGAAAAAATCTAAGAAAATTTTTTGAAGTCGATAAAGAGCATATAGTTGCATATGGCTTAAGTATTTTATCTAATGAACAATTAATTGCTTCTAAACATGCGGTAGATGCAATTAAAAAATATAAAATTGATAAAGATAAGCCTATGCCCACAAAATTATAATGAGCGAGAAAGAAGTATTAGTTCCTAACATTGGTGATTTTAAAGATGTTGAAGTAATTGAGGTATTAATAGAGGCAGGATCAAGTATTAATAAAGATGATCCGATAATTACAATAGAAAGCGATAAATCAAGTGTTGAGATCCCAAGCCCATACTCAGGTAGTGTTAAAAAAGTTAATTTAAAAGTTGGTGATAAGGTTTCAGAGGGTTCATCAATACTAATAATCGGTTCAGAAGAAGAAAAACCAGATGAGCAAATTGAAGAAGAGGTCAAAGAGATTAAAGAAGAAACTATTATACAAAAACCACCCGAAAAAGTAATTTCAAAACCAAAAGAAATATTAAAAAATAATAGAGTTAGTGTATTCAAATCAAGCAAAGCACTTGCTAGCCCAAAAACTAGAAAATTTGCAAGAGAACTTGGTGTTGATATTAATAATATTACTGGATCACAAAGATCAGGAAGAATTATAGAGGAGGATATAAAAAAATTCGTATCTTTTAATTTCAATAAACCTCAAGAAGAAAAGAAGGCTCCATCTATAAAGCCCTCAGAATATGATCACGCTGATTATGGAGATGTAGAAATTCAAGATATACCAAGAATTAAAAGAATTGCTGCTCCACATTTATCAAATTCTTGGCAAACAATACCGCATGTTACTAGTTGTGATGAAGCAGATATCACTGAGTTAGAAGAATTTAGACAAAATTTGACTGATACTTTTACTGGAGAAAAAAAGAAAATTACTCCATTGGCATTTATTATAAAGGCAGTTGTGGAAGCTTTGAAAGTTTTTCCAAGATTTAATAGTTCTATTGACAATATTGAAAATGGAAAAATAACATTAAAAAAATACTTCCATGTAGGAATTGCAGTTGATACTCCCAATGGTTTAATGGTGCCAAAAATAAGAAATGCTAATCAAAAGAATATAGATCAAATAAGCAAAGATCTAAAAAAAGTTAGTGATGATTGCCGAAATTTGAAGATAGATAAAAAAGAGTTTTATGGAGGATCCATAACTATAACAAGCCTAGGTGGCATTGGAGGAACTTATTTTACTCCTATAATAAATTATCCTGAGGTTGCTATTTTAGGAATTGGAAGGACTTATATTAAACCTGTTTATATTGATGGACAATTTAAACCTAGAACAATGTTGCCTTTATCTCTCTCTTACGATCATAGAATTATTGACGGTGCTGAGGGTTCTAGATTTAATAATGAATTAAAAAATAACCTTGGTAAAAACTTTGCATACAAATTAGCTAAGCAATGATTAAAAATTTTAAACTTTTAAATAATAAAACTGTATTTTACTTTAATGACAATAAATTTGAAACATTTCCTAATATTTGGTTAAGAGATCATATTAAAAATAAAGAAAACTGGGATTTTAAAACCAATCAAAGAATAACTTATACCGCAAATTTAGACATTAATATCAAAGTTAAAAAAGCAAAATTATTAAAAAAGGGGAAATTCATTGAAATATTATGGTCTGATGAAAATAAACCAACCAAATATTCATATGAATTTTTAAAAAAAAATTCTTTAAAAAAAGAAGAAACTAAAAATGACACTCAATTTTGGAAAGATAAAGACATAAAAAATCAAATTTTTATTAACTATAAGCAACTACAAACTAAAGTTGGATTTAAAAATTTACTAAAAAAAATCCACATATATGGTTTTGCAGTCGTAAGAAATTGTTCAAAGAATTTAAACTCTGTTGAATATATAGCTAAAAAAATAGGTTATGTCAGAAATTCAATTTTTGGGGGATTGTGGACTTTTGAATCAAATAATAAAAAAGCAGACAGTGCATATTCAAACCAAGAACTGAGACCACATACAGACTCTACATATAGTAATGATGCTCCGGGTTTACAATTACTGCTTTGTTGTAAGTATGATGCTAAAGGTGGAGATTCTATAATGGTAGATGGATTTAAATTGGCAAATGAAATCAAACAAAAATATAAAAAACATTTTAAAACTTTAACAAATACAAAAGTTAAAGGTTCTTATATTGGTGATGGTGTTCGCCTTGAAGCAAAAAGACCAATAATAAAATTAAATGAAAAAAATAATTTTGATCAAATTAGTTTTAACAATTACGATAGAGCACCTTTTAGAGAAACTAATCAGAAAACAATTAATTTTTATAAAGCAATTAAAATATTTGATACGATGGCAAACCAAAAGCAATATCAGTGGAGGCATATTTTAAAACCTGGTGAGTTACTAATTTTTAATAATTGGAGAGTAATGCATGGTAGAGGTGCATTTTCAGGTATAAGAAAAATGGCTGGTTGCTATATCAATAAAGAAGATTTTGATAGCTGTTGTAGAATGAATAATATTATCTGAATTTAATTAAATTAATGTCCAAAACTACATCGCTTATATGCGCTTTGATAACAACATTTATTTGGGGCACTGCTTTCATTGCTCAAGACACAGGCATGGACAATATTGGTCCATTAACGTTCAATGCATCTAGATTTTTTGTTGGTTTTCTTACGGTCCTACCCATTGCTTTAATTTTAGAGAGAAAAAAAATTAATTATGAAATCAATTCTAATAAAAAATTATTTTTAAAATATTTATTTTTAATGGGTATATCATTATTTTTGGGCACTTACTTGCAGCAAGCCGCATTACAATACACGAATATAGCTAATGCAGCTTTTTTTACAGTATTTTATGTTCCATTAGTTCCAATTTTATTATTTTTTATTTATTCCATCAAAGTCCATTGGAGCCTTTGGCCTTCAATAGGTTTATGTATAATAGGTGTTTACCTATTAAGTGATTTTTCAAACTCAGAAATTATGATAGGTGATGCTTTAGTTATTCTATGCTCACTATTTTGGGCTTTACATATAATTTTTGCTGGAAAATTTATGGAGAAGTTTAATATACCAATTTTTTATGCAGCATTACAAGCAGCTATTGTTTTTGGTTTATCTCTTATATTTGCTTTTATTTTAGAGGAAGTAGTTATTACAAAAATTTTAACTGAGTATAGTTCAATAATATATGCAGGTGTTTTATCTGGAGGAATTGCTTTCACTTTACAAATGTTTGCACAAAAAAATATTGAAGAAGCTCCAGCAGCAATAATTTACTCTCTTGAAGGTGTCTTTGCAACAATTGCTGGATGGATTATTTTAAGTCAAGTTCTTAACATAAATAATATTATGGGATGTGTATTAATTCTTATTGCCGTAATATTTTCTCAAATTGCTCCAACGTCCAAAAAATCATAAGTAAATAACTGAAAAAAGAATAATACTTAAAACTATTCTATAAATAACAAAAAAACTCAAACTAAACATTTTAACATAAATAAGAAAATATTTAATTGTAAAATAAGAAAATAAAAATGAAGCTGAAGTAGAAAAAATAAATATAGCATCAAAATTTATTTGATCATCAATAACATCTTTAAATCCCAAAACACTTGCACCTGCTAAAGCTGGAATAGATAAATAAAAAGCTATTTTTGATGATTCAACTCTGTCAAATTTTAAAAATCTTGAAGCTGTAATTACTATACCCGATCTACTGACTCCCGGAATAATAGCTAAAATCTGAAATAACCCTATTATAATAATGCTTTTAATATTTAATTCTGAAGAAATTTTATTTTTCAATTCAAACTTATCTGAAAAGTATAATAAAATTCCAAAAATCAAAGTTGTCCAAGCGACAACTTTTAAGTTTCTAAATTGATCAATTAAATTTGTGGAGTAAAAAATATAACCAACAATAACTAAAGGTATAGACCCAAGAATTATTAGTAGAAATATATTTTTATTATTAATGATATTTAATAACTCTTTTCTAAAAAATAAAATAATTGCTAACAAAGAACCTAAATGCAGACTAATATCTAATTGTAGGTTGCTAACATTGAAGTCACTCAATCTTGATATAATTAAAAGATGTGCAGACGAGCTCACTGGAATAAACTCAGATATTCCTTGAATAATTGATAAAATTAGGGTCTCTACATATTTTGAAATCATTAGATCCAATACTTCATAATGAAATTGTAACCAAATTAAAGCAATTACATATTTGCATATCATCTATGCATAATAAGAAAAAACCGCTGATTTACTTAAGTTTTGTGGAATATTAGTCAATATTTATGACCTTGTAATTGTTTATTATTAAATTTTTATCGTATATACAGCGTCCACCATGTCAGAAAAAATGCTTAAGTTTGTTAATATAGGTCAACAAAATCCACCTAAAAGAGATATATCAGACCGGAAAGAGGATTTTGATGAGATATATCAAGAATTTCTTAAAGATCGAGCTGTTCAGCAGTCAAGCAGATGTTCCCAATGTGGAGTACCATTTTGCCAAGTTCATTGTCCATTAAGTAACAATATACCAGATTGGCTTAAACTAACTGCTGAGGGAAGATATGAGGAAGCTTATCAATTATCACAAAGCACAAACAACATGCCAGAAGTTTGTGGAAGAATTTGCCCCCAGGATAGGCTGTGTGAAGGAAATTGTGTAATAGAGCAATCGGGTCATGGAACAGTTACTATTGGATCAATAGAAAAATATATCACAGAGAAAGCTTGGGAAAATGGCTGGGTTAAACCAATAGAAATAAATAGTGAAAAAAATGAGAGTGTAGGGATTATAGGTTCTGGTCCTGCCGGACTTGCTTGTGGAGAACAACTTAGAAAAAAAGGATACAAGGTAACTATATATGATCGTTATGACAGAGCTGGAGGGCTACTAATATATGGTATCCCAGGATTTAAATTAGAAAAGCATGTTGTTCAAAGAAGAATAAAACTTTTGGAAGAAAGCGGAATTAAATTTGTTTTAAACTTTGAAGTTGGAAAAGATTCCAGCTTGATGGAGTTAAGAGAAAAACATGATGCAATTTTAATAGCGACAGGAGTTTATAAAGCTAGAGAAGTTAATCTACCTGGTAATGATTTGAGTAATATTTTCCCTGCCATGGAATTTTTGACAGCATCAAATAAAAAAGGACTAGGTGATAAAGTTGAGTTATTTGATAACGGAACTTTAAATGCTGAAGGCAAAGATGTTGTAGTAATTGGAGGTGGAGATACAGCAATGGACTGCTTAAGGACTTCAGTGAGACAGAATGCTAAATCTGTAAAATGTTTATATAGAAGAGATAGAGAAAATATGCCAGGATCAGCAAGAGAAGTTGGCAATGCAGAAGAAGAAGGTGTTGAATTCATATGGTTAACAAGCCCTAAAGAGTTTAAGGGAACAAATAAAATTGAAAGTGTAGTTGTTAATAAAATGAAATTGGGTGAGCCAGATGATAGTGGTAGAAGAAAACCAGTTATTGAAGAAAATTCAGATTTTGAAATTAAAGCTGATCTTGTAATCAAAGCACTTGGATTTGATCCAGAAGATATTCCAAAATTATTTAATGAAGAAAAATTACAAGTATCAAGATGGGGAACAATAAAAGCGGATTTTGATACAATGGAAACTAGTTTAGAGGGAGTTTTTGCAGCCGGAGATATAGTTCGTGGAGCATCTTTAGTGGTTTGGGGTATCAAAGACGGAAGAGATGCCGCAACATCAATTGATAATTATTTACAAAGCAAACAAAAACTTAGAGTTGCTTAATGAAGTTAAGAAATAAAAATTTAAAAATTTTAAAAAGTAATCATGTTTACTCGGAAGAAATGGAACATGATGCATGTGGTGTAGGTTTAGTAGCATCCACCGAAGGACTAAAATCAAGAAAAGTTGTAGAATATGGAATCGATGCCTTAAAAGCTGTTTGGCATAGGGGTGCAATCGATGCAGACGGAAAAACTGGAGATGGTGCTGGAATCCATATTGAAATTCCTAAAGATTTCTTTGAGGAAAAAATTGAAGTCACTGGTCATAAACATGATAATTCTGAACTATGTGTGGGTATGATTTTCTTACCAAGAAATGATTATAGTGCTCAAGAGCAATGTAGAACTATTGTTGAAAGTGAACTAACAAAGAGAAATTTTAGTATCTATGGTTGGAGACAAGTTCCTGTTGATCCTTCTGTCTTAGGAGAAAAAGCTGAACAAACAAGACCTGAAATTACTCAAGTATTGTTCACATACAATGACAAAAAAATTGTCAATAAATCTCTGGAACAAAAATTGTATGAAACTAGAAGAGTAATTGAAAAAGAAGCACTCAATAATCAATTAAATAATTTTTATATATGTTCATTTAGTTCTAAATCTATCATTTATAAAGGAATGTTTTTAGCAGAAGCTTTGTCAGATTTTTATACTGACTTAAAAGATGAAAGATTTATATCTAGGTATGCAATATTTCACCAAAGATTTTCAACCAATACTGCGCCTAGTTGGGATTTAGCTCAACCGTTTAGATCTATAGCGCATAATGGTGAAATAAATACTCTTAAAGGAAATGTTAATTGGATGAAGGTTCACGAAGAAGAGATGTTTAGTCCAGTTTTTGAAGATATAGAGAATCTTAAGCCTGTAATACCAGCTGGAAATTCTGACTCTGCATCATTAGATAATGTTTTTGAGTTATTAAATATTTCTGGACAGCCTGCTCCTCTAGCAAAATTAATGTTAATACCAGACGCTTGGTCAAAAAAAAATAAGGTATTAAAAAAAGATCATCAACAACTATTCAATTTTTTAAATAGTACCATGGAGCCTTGGGATGGGCCAGCTGCTATAGCTGCAACAGATAATGAATGGGTAATTGTTGCAACTGACAGAAATGGATTAAGACCACTTAGATATACAGTGACAAGAGATAAACTTCTTTTTGCAGGAAGTGAAACAGGAATGATAGATTTAAATGAGAAAAAAATTGTATCTAAAGGAAGATTAGGACCTGGAGAAATATTAGGAGTAAGAATAGAAAAAGGCAAAGTATATTCAAACGATGAAATAAAAAACTACCTTTCAAAAGAATATAAGCATTACAACAATCAGATTATTGATCTTGATAAAAAATTGGAGGCAGAAACTGAAAAAGTAGAGCTAGAAGGCCAAAGTTTGAGGAATTTTCAACATTGTTTTGGATATAGCATAGAAGATTTAGAATTAATTCTTCATCCAATGGCAGAAGATGCTAAAGAAGCAACAGGCTCAATGGGTGATGACACGCCTTTAGCAGTTTTATCTGACAAATATAGACCACTATATCATTACTTCAGACAAAACTTTAGTCAGGTTACAAATCCACCAATTGATTCTCTTAGAGAAAATAAAGTTATGAGTTTAAAGACAAGATTTGGAAACCTTGGTAATATTTTAGATTTTAGTAAATTAACTAAAGACAATATTTATGTATTAAATAGTCCGATATTATCAAATGCGCAATTTGAAAAATTTTTGAAATTCTTTGGAAATAATAATAAAGTTTTAGATTGTACATTCAGCAAGGATGATGATTTAGAGACATCAATAAATTTACTCAAAGTTAAATCTGAACAAGCTGTTAGAGAAGGAATTAAACAGATAATATTATCAGATAAAAATATTTCAGAAAATAGAATGCCAATGCCGATGCTTTTATGTATAGGGGCAATAAATACACACTTAGTTAAATTGGGTTTAAGAGGTTATGTTTCTATTAACGTTCAGACTGGAGATGCTTTAGATACTCACTCTTTTGCAACATTAATTGGTGTTGGTGCTACTACAGTGAACCCTTATTTAGCTTTTGATAGCTTATATCAAAGACATTCTAAGAAATTATTTGGAAATTTCACTTTTGATGAATGTGTTTCAAGATATATTAAATCAGTCAATCTCGGTCTTCTTAAAATAATGTCTAAAATGGGAATTTCTGTTTTAAGTTCTTATAGAGGTGGATGTAATTTTGAAACTGTGGGACTAAGCAGAACAATTGTGAAAGATTACTTTCCTGGGATGTTATCAAAGATTTCTGGAATTGGTTTAAAAGGAATAGAAAAGAAAATCAGAACTATACACAAAGAAGCATTTTTCAATAATTCAAAGATTTTACCTATTGGAGGTATTTACAGATATAGAAAAAATGGTGAAACACATCAGTATCAAGGCAAACTAATTCATTTACTGCAAACTGCGGTTGGACAAGGATCTTATGAAATTTATAAAAAATACACAAAAGGTATATATAATCTAAATCCAATAAGTTTAAGAGATTTAGTAGATTTTAAATCTAAAAATCCCATCGATATATCTAATGTTGAACCTGCATCTAATATATTAAAAAGATTTGGAAGTGGAAGCATGTCTCATGGAGCTTTATCTAAAGAAGCACATGAAACCCTTGCTGTTGGTATGAACAGAATTAAAGGCGCATCTTGTAGTGGTGAAGGAGGAGAAGATGAAAAAAGATTTAAGATTATGGAGAATGGAGATAGTGCAAATTCAAGGGTTAAACAAATTGCATCAGCTAGATTTGGAGTAACCATTAATTACTTAAATAATTGTAATGAGATTGAAATCAAAATTGCACAGGGCGCTAAACCAGGTGAAGGTGGACAATTACCAGGTTTTAAAGTTACAGATGAAATTGCGAGATTGAGACACTCAACGCCAGGAGTTACTTTAATATCACCTCCGCCACATCATGATATTTACTCAATAGAAGATCTAGCTCAACTAATTTATGATTTAAAACAAATAAATCCAAAAGCTAGAGTTGGAGTTAAATTAGTTGCTTCCTCAGGAATTGGAACAATAGCTGCTGGAGTTGCAAAAGCTAAAGCAGATATAATTTTAATCTCAGGGCACTCAGGAGGTACAGGAGCCACTCCTCAGACAAGTGTCAAATATGTTGGAGTTCCTTGGGAGATGGGATTAACAGAGGCAAATCAGGTATTGACTTTAAATAACTTGAGACACCAAGTTACGCTTAGAACTGACGGTGGAATAAAAACAGGAAGAGATGTTGTAATTGCAGCCATGATGGGAGCAGAAGAGTTTGGCGTAGCAACAACTGCTTTAGTAGCAATGGGTTGTATAATGGTCAGACAATGTCATTCAAATACATGTCCAGTTGGTGTATGTACACAGGATGATAAATTAAGGGAGAAATTTACTGGAACTCCTGAAAAAGTAGTAAACCTTTTTACATTTATAGCAGAGGAAGTAAGGGAAATACTTGCTGATCTTGGTTTCAAATCTTTAAATGAAGTAATTGGAAGAACTGACTTACTAAGGCAAGTAAGCAAAGGATCACCAAACTTGGATGATTTGGATTTAAACCCTCTTTTTGTTCAGGCAGATCCTGGAAAAAATAAAAGATATTGTGAGAAATCTGAAATAAATTCTGTTCCAGATACTTTAGATCAAAAATTATGGCCAGAAATAGAAAACAAAATAGATAAAAAAGAAAAAATAAATCAAGAATTTGAAATTCAAAATACTGATAGAGCAGTTGGTACTAGAATTTCTTATCATTTGTACAAAAAATTTGGAAATAACAATCTTGATGAAAATTCTATAGAATTAAATTTTAAAGGTTCAGCAGGTCAATCCTTTGGAGCTTTTGCTATTAAAGGATTAAAACTAATTTTAAAAGGGGATGCAAATGATTATGTTGCTAAAGGACTATCAGGCGGAACAATTGTGATTAAATTACAAGATGAAAGCAACCTTGTCTCAAATGAAAATACTATTATTGGAAATACTGTTTTGTATGGAGCTACTTCAGGAAAATTATTAGCAGCAGGACAAGCAGGAGAGAGATTTGCTGTCAGAAATTCAGGTGCAACAGCAGTAGTTGAAGGTTGTGACTCAAATGGTTGTGAATATATGACAGGCGGAAATATTGTTATATTAGGAGATATTGGCGATAATTTTGGAGCCGGCATGACAGGAGGTATGGCATTTATTTATGACTCTGAAAATCAATTTGATAAAAAAGTAAATCCTGAAAGTGTAGTTTGGCAAACTCCAGAAACTAAATTTTGGATCGAGCATTTAAAGAAATTAATTCGAGAGCATGCGATAGAAACAAATTCAACAATCTCGAAAAAAATTGTTGAGAATTTTGAAAA
>CACPFN010000005.1 GCA_902633185.1 uncultured Pelagibacteraceae bacterium
TAAATGTTGTGAAATTCATGAAATTAAAAATGAAAGAATTATTGAAAGTCATATCTTAATTGATGTGATGGATTTTTTAAGACAAGCTGACAGATGGGTTATTAATCCATCAAGAGGATCCGAAGGAGCATGGTTACCTCCGTTTAATACAGATGGAGTAAATTTTTTTGAAGAAGACATGACTAAATCTAAAAATTCATTACAACAGGCTTTGAGCATGAATAGAAGTTTAGATATTAAACCTGAGAAAGAAAATATTTCTAAAGATGAATTAAGACAAAGGTTAATAAATCATCCTCAAAAAGAGTTTTGGCACAAAGATATGATTTGGTACGGTCCTTGTGGAATTGGAACATCAAGGTCATTAGAAGGATTTGTAGATATGCATCAGCTACCTTTTAGAAAATCATTTTCTGAGAGAAATTATTGGGAATTAGGACATTATTGCGAAATTGGAGATGGAAAATTTTCTCTATGTGGTGGATGGCATAGTTTAAAGGCAAAGTATGGATCAAATGATTGGCTTGGGTATACAGCAGATAACCAAGACGTTGTTATGAGAGTAATGGATTTTTATCATCATGATGAAGGATTAATTAGAGAGAATTGGGTACCTATAGATGTAGTTCATATTTTAAAACAAATAGGTATTGATGTGTTTGAAAAAATTAAAAATACTTAGATTTAAATAAGTTTATAGTTTTTGAGTGTAATAGAAAAAAATAAAATTATTTATTTAGTTAGAGAAACCATACTTTCTAAGTCTCACATCACCAGTTCTAGCATGAGCCTCCATACCTTCATATCTAGAAATTCTAGCTGCTGCAGCACCAACTTCTTTGTTAGATTCTTTATTCATCTTTTGGTAAGTAACTGTTTTTATAAATTTTCCAACGTATAAGCCTCCAGTATATTTTCCTGCACCTTTTGTTGGTAGAATATGATTTGGTCCAGAGCATTTATCTCCATATGCAACTGTTGTTTCTTCACCTAAAAATAAAGAACCATAATTTTTAAGATTTTTTAAATACCAGTCTAAGTTTTCAGCTTGAACCTCCAAATGTTCAGGTGCATATTCATCACTCACTTTCATCATTTCTTCTTTGGTATCACACATAATTACTTCTCCATAATCTCTCCATGCAGCATCAGCATTATTTCTATTATGTTCAGGTAGTTCTTGAATAATTTCTGGAACTCTTTTCATAACATAATCACATAAAGATTTATCAGTAGTGTAAAGCCAAGCTGGAGAGTCAGGACCATGTTCAGCCTGTCCAACTAAATCATAAGCGATTATTTCTTTGTCAGCTGTATGATCTGCAATAATGCCTATTTCGGTTGGTCCTGCAAATAAATCAATTCCAACTTTTCCAAATAAAATTCTTTTAGACTCTGCTACAAATTTATTTCCAGGTCCAACAATCATATCTACTTCAGGATTACCAAAGCAACCATAAGCTAGAGCACCAATTGCTCCTATTCCACCTATATTCATAATTACATCTGCACCACATAGGTTAGCTGTATAAATTATAATTGGGTTTGCACCATTTGAATCTTTTGGTGGACTTGTTGCAATTACATTCTTTACTCCTGCAACTTTTGCTGTTGTCACACTCATTATAGCAGAGGCGATATTATTGTATCTTCCACCAGGAACATAACACCCAACAGTATTTACAGGTATTAATTTTTGTCCCGCTATTAAACCAGGTGATAATTCAACTTCTGAGTCTTTTCCAAGATTTTCAAGCTGGTGTTCTGCAAACTTCCTAACTCTTTCATGAGAAAACTGAATATCGTCTTTAATCTTTTGATCTAAAGTTTTATTTATTTCTTCAATTTTTTCTTTGCTAACAATTATATCACCTTCATAATTATCAAATTTTTTTAAAATATCTTTGACACCTTGATCTTTAGTTTTTTCTAAATCTTTTAAAATAGAACTTACCTTAGTTCTTGTTTCATCTTCTCCTGTAAATGCAGTTTTTTCAGCTTTTTTTATATAAGTAATTGCCATTATTTTTCCTCTAATTTTACAAATGTTTAAATTATATAAGATGTTTATTCAATAAAAGTTTAATCTAAAGCAACAACAGCTGCAGCTATAGAAGCAAGTCTTGCTGTCGCATCATCTGATCTACTTGTTATAACAACAGGTACTTTACCTCCAACAACTACGCCTGCTGCACATGCTCCCATAAAATAAATCATCATTTTTACAAGCGCATTTCCAGTTTCGACATTTGGAACTAATAATACATCAGCTTCCCCAGCAACTATATTCTCAATTCCCTTAATAGAAGCAGATTTTTTTGAAATACTATTGTCAAATGCTAAGGGTCCAAAAATATCAGCATTAAAATTTTCTTTACTCGCTAATTCAGTTAATTCTTTAGCTTCAACCGAACTCTGCACACTATTAATAACTTCTTCTGTTGCTGAAAGGATAGAAATCTTTGGTCTTGGAATATTAATTCTATGACTAAAATCTATAACATTTCTTAAAATATGCATTTTAGTTTTTAGGTTAGGAGAAACATTCAATGCTCCATCGGTTATGATTAATGGTTTGTCATCTTTTTGTAATGTCATATGCCAAATATGACTTAGTCTTGTTTTACCAATTAATTTATATTCTCTTTTAAGAACTTCTTTCATCAATATATCAGTATGAATATGTCCTTTTACAATAATTTTTACTTTATCTTCCGATGCAAGTTTTGTTGCAATACTTGCTGTATTATTTTCAGCTGGCTCATTAATTATTTCAAAATTTGATATATCAAATTTAAGCTCATCTGCACATTCTTGTATTTTTTGTTTATCACCTATTAGTATTGGGGTGATCAATTTTTCAGAGACAGCATCCATTACCGACATCATTGGTAATTTTTTACCCGCATTTACAATGGCTGCTTTTACTCCTCTTTTTTGATGAGCTATGTTAAGTAGATTAACAGGGCAAACTGTGGATTTATCAGATAACATATGAGTTTAAATATTTGTTATGGTTCTAAATATCAATATTTTTTATTACGTTCGATATAAAAATAGTTTAAAATTGAACAAACGATGGAGATAGTTACAAAAATTGCACCTATAGCGTTAGCCCTTATAATGTTAGGTCTTGGATTGGGCTTATCAACTAGAGATTTTTTAAGAGTTATAAATAATCCAAAAGATTTTACAGTCGGAATAATTTGTCAATTAATCCTTCTCCCAATCGTCGCTTATATTTTACTTTTAATATTAAGATTACCAGTTGAATTAGCTTTAGGATTAATGATTATTGCTGCTGCTCCTGGAGGAGTAACATCAAATGTCTTAACAAAATTTGCAAATGGAGATGTTGCATTATCTATTTCGTTAACAGCAATAGGTAGTTTAATTAGTATTTTTTCTGTTCCATTTATTGTTTTTTCTTCAGCCAAATTATTAGGTGTAACTGATTTATCCTCAGATATTACGATGACTGGTATTGCTCTTAAAATGGCACTAGTTGTAACTGTGCCAGTAATTCTTGGAATGATAATTAGAAGTTTCGCTGAAAACTTTATTTCGTCTAATATTAATATTGTAAATAGAATTACAGGCATTTTATTTATTGTTGTATTTGCAGCAATATGGATTGAGGAAAGAGAAAATATAATATCATACTTAGGTCAAGCGGGTTTAGCTGTTTTAATATTAAACGTAGTCATGATGACTTTGTCATTTTATATTGCAAAAGGTTTTGCAACTGGAATACCACAGAGAAAATGTATTTCTTTAGAATGTGGATTACAAAATGGAACTTTAGCTGTATTTGTAGCAACACAAATTTTCAATGATGTCGCTTACATGGTTCCAACAGCTGCTTACGCATTAATAATGTATATAACTGGATTTATATTTATATATATTCTTAAAAATTCTAATTAAGATTTATTTGATTGTAGGTTCTTTTTATAAAAACATTTATTGATTTTAAATTTTCATCTTGGATTATCGACATATCTTTAAAATTTTGTTTGCTGACATCAAAATTTATCAATTTATTTTTGTCTAAAGAAATAAATTTATTTTTAGTTAATTTCTTGATTTTTCTTACTACTGTTGGTCTTGGTATTCCTGTTATTTCAGAAATAGACATTGCATTAATTCCTTTTATTTTTTTATTAATAATTTTATCTCTCCATTTATCTAAATAACTATCAACTCCTTTAAGTTGCCTTCCAATTTTTGAATTATTATTCAAAATTATAGTTGCTAAAATAGTAAATATTTCCATATCACCAAAATAATTTTTCCACCTTAAGCAGTACGGGAATAAAAATTTATAAAATTGATACCAGCAAAATGAGAAATTATGTTTTATTAAGTTATTAATTTCATTACTGGTCATTTCGTTTTTTATAACTTTTTCTTCTTTTAAAATTTGACTAAAAACTGATAAAAGTGTGCATATATTTTTTAATGTATCATTTGGCTGTGTTGAATTGTAAGCACTTCTATCTATTGTAATCTTCTTGCCCTTTTTTTTAATTATTCCCTTTTTTTCCAGGGATATAACTTTTCTTCTGACACTTTCTTTTGGTATTTTAAGATCCTTTGATATTCTTATAAGGTTAATTTTCTCAATCTCTAATGTTTTGTCCTTATAAAAATTATTAAAAGTAATATTTAAATTATTTCGCCTGTAAAAATCAAACTGCTTACTAATCAAATAAATTAAAATCGTGTAAGTATCTATATCTTTAAACACTTTATAAGCACCGATTGTCCATTCAGACATAAGTTTTAAAAAAAAAGGACTTAAAATATCAAAATGATTTTTGAAAATTTTATCGATCAGTTCATCATCTAGTTCGGAATTTACACTTGGTAGCTGCTTCATAATGTTTCAAAACCCAATTTGAACAATTTTAAAACTTGAGTCAACCCATTTTGAACAGTTAAATTCTGTAAAATTTTTTTACTATATGATTTAATAATTTAATGAGTACTGAAAGCTTAAACAGAACATCTAATATTGAAATACCTGAAAAAAAACAGAGAGTAATTCGAATGTCCCCTCGTAAAGTAAATATAGATGTTCTAAAGAAACGAGTAATCACTGAAAAGAAAAAAGAGGCACTTCAGTCAAAAATAATAATACTTTCAGTCTGTTTATCTATCGGAATACTAGGTTATTTTGCAGGTTAACTAGCTAAGAGAATATCTAAATCCTTTTTAATATTTTTTGGAATTTTTATAGATTTTTTAGAGTTTGTTTTTGTTCTTAAAAACTTTTGCTCGCCAGGATAAAAGATTTTTTGTCCTTTTAAATTAGGTATTTTTTTTATTCTTTTAATATTTTTTTTTATCTCTTTTTTATAATCTTTAACAAATAGATTGTCTTTAAATGCTAAAAATAAGTGACCGATATTTTGTGGCCCAGAGAAATCATCAAATGGGTCTTTTACTTTGCCACCATGATTACTTCCAACAAATACTCCAGTTAAAATATCTACCATCCAGGCTAATCCAGATCCTCTAAATCCAGCTATTGGAAGTTGTACCCCAGCTATAGCTTCTTTTGCATTTGTAGTTGGTTTACCAAATTTGTTTAAAGCAACGCCATATGGTATTTTTTTTCCTAACTTTTCTGCAATCCTAATTTTACCTCTATTAATCATAGACATTGATGTATCCAGTATAAACGGAACCTTACTATTTGTTTGAGTTCCAAAACATATTGGATTAGTTCCAAAGACTGATTTTTTTCCACCGAAAGGCGCAATAGCTGGAGGAGCATTTGTAAATGCAAATGTTATTAAATTTTTTTTAACCGCTTGCTCAACGTAATACCCTGATAGTCCATAATGTCCGCTGTTTTTTACAGCAACTAACCCAATCCCTGTTTTTTTTGCATTTTGTATTGTTTTTTTAATTGCTTCATCTGCTGCAACAAAACCTATAGAATTATCAGCATCAATTATTGATATAGATTTTGATATATTTTTTACAGTAATTTTAGGTCTCGGATTAATGACTTTTTTTGAGATTCTTTCACAGTACATTTTTAAACGAGACAATCCATGTGAAGGCGCACCTACAAGTTCTGCATTCATAATTGCATTTGCGCAAACTATAGAGTGTTTTCTGCTTAATTTAAAATTAGTAAAAATTTTAATAATTAAATTTTTAAGCTCTTTTTCGTCCATAATTTATGTAAACATAATTGATTTCAAAATTAAACTATAAATTGAATATTTTTTTTATTTATTAAAATTATCTTTAAATTTGAAGTAACAAAAGATTAACATTAGTAGTTTAAATTTATTATCATTAACTAATAAAAAAGTGAGGGATATATGAAAAATATACTTAAAGTAGCTTCTATGGCTCTAGTTCTTTCATTAACACTTTTCGGCATTACAAATAAAGCTTCAGCTGCAAAACTAACATTATATTGCAGCGTTGAAATAGATGTTTGTGAAATGCTTGAACAAGCTTATGAAAAAGAAACTGGAACAAAAGTTGCTATGACAAGAGCAAGTAGTGGTGAAACTTTTGCGAAAATAAAAGCAGAAGCATCAAATCCAAAAGGAGATGTTTGGTTTGGTGGAACAGGTGATCCACATTTAACTGCAGCACAAGAAAATTTAACTGAGAAATATAAATCTGTTCATTTTAATGATTTATTACCTGCAGCTCAGAACCAAGCAAAAAATGCTGATTTTAAATCAGTAGGAATTTATGTTGGTGCATTAGGTTTTGGATACAACAAAGATCTTTTAGCAAAAAAAGGTCTTCCAGCTCCAAAATCATGGATGGATTTAACAAAACCAATATATAAAGGTGAAATACAAGTAGCAAATCCAAACTCATCTGGAACTGCTTACACTACCTTAGCCACTATTCTTCAAATATTTGGAGAAGATAAAGGTTGGGATTACATGAAAAAACTTCATGCAAACATAAATACATATACTAAATCTGGTTCTGCACCAATTAAGGCAACTGGTAGAGGTGAAAACTTAATTGGTATTTGTTTCCAACATGATGGTGTGAAACAAACAAAAAAAGGTTTACCGGTTGTTACGGTCTCTCCTGCTGAAGGAACTGGTTATGAAGTTGGATCTATGAGTATTATTGCAGGTGCAAGAAATATGAAGGAAGCTAAAAAGTTTTATGACTGGGCTTTAAGTCCTGCTATTCAAACTATGGTTTTCACTTCAGGAAAATCTTTGCAAGTGCCATCTAATACTAAAGCAAAAGCTGATCCTGATGCTCCAGACTTATCAACAATAAACTTAATTGATTATAATTTTAAAGTTTATGGAGATAAAAGTACAAGAGCGAGTTTGTTATCCAAATGGGATAACGATGTTTCTGTAATTCCTAGATAAGGAATTATAATGAGAGGGCTCGTTATCTGTTGGATGCTCATCGGAGTATTGGGTTTCCTAATATTTCCATGGTATGTAACAGGTGACGGGTTTTTCTCAATAAACTGGATATTAGAATATTCTTTAGAAGATTATGGTTCTGTATTACCACAGGTATTTATTAATAAAAAATATTGGCTTCTTCCTTTAGTTGTTCCTTTATTTTTTCCATTATCAACCTTAAAATTAAATCAGAGTAATCCCATTTATTCCAAAATTTTCTTGTACTCAGGATTGTTTGGCATTTTTTATTTTATTCTTCAGGGGTTTTCAATTGGTATAAGAGGGTGGAATTTTGAAATCTTTCAATCGATTTTTGGCGATGTAGAAAATCAATTTGGAGTAGGGTCTGGTGCAGTTCTTTTATGCTCTACATTTATTTTTTATATTACACACGGGCTATCCTCACGTGGGTGGTTGAATGGAGACAATTTTATTGTAGGAAGCATAGGAAGCATAATTATTTTAGTTTCAACTTTTGTTTTTTTTCCTATTTTTAGAATGTTTGCTGTTGCCTTTAAAGGCACAGAGGGTGGATATGAAATCAGTAATTTTTCAACCAAAATATTTAATAAAGGAATTTGGGGTCTTGATTGTTTGTATAGTGATTATGCATGTGGTGTTTTTTGGAACACCGTTACTATGGGAACACTTACAGCTTTCTCTTCAACAATTTTGGGTTTAGGTTTTGCTTTATTAATTGCAAGAACAAGTTTTAAATTTAAAAAAACGATTAGAATTTTATCTGTTTTACCAATCATAACTCCTCCATTTGTAATTGGTTTAGCGATAATAATTTTATTTGGTAGAACGGGAGTTGTAAGTTCTTTTCTTGAATGGGCTTTCGAGATAGAGCCCTCGAGATGGATTTATGGTTTACCAGGAATATGGTTTGCACAAACTCTAGCTTTTACACCTATTGCTTTTTTAGTTTTAATAGGAGTTGTTGAAAGTGTAAGTCCTGCAATGGAAGAGGCTTCACAAACATTGAGAGCTTCAAAATGGCAAGTTTTTAAAACTGTTACATTGCCTTTAATGAGACCTGGAATTGCCAATGCATTTTTGCTTGGCTTTATTGAAAGCTTAGCTGATTTTGGAAATCCACTAGTGTTAGGTGCCGAATATGATGTTTTATCTACAGAAATATTCTTTGCAATTGTGGGTGCACAGTATGATGAAACAAAAGCTGCAATATTAGCAATGATTTTATTAACCGTTGTTCTGGTAGTATTTTATCTTCAGAACCAATGGTTGGGAAAAAAATCCTATATTTCAATTTCTGGCAAAGGGGATAGTGGAGTTCATCCTGAATTACCAAATAATACTAAGTGGATAATTTACTCAACTGTTCTACCTTGGGCACTCCTTACATTTATAATTTATATAATGATTATGTTTGGTGGATTTGTAGAGATGTGGGGTGTCGATCACAGTTTTACTTTAAGACACTATGTTGAAGCATTTAGTGTTGAATGGGTCAAAGAAAGAGGAATTTTATGGACTGGTACCGCGTGGAATTCTTTTAACACTACTTTTGCGATAGCATTAATTTCATCATTTCCTACTGCTGCAATAGGTATTTTAACAGCATATCTTCTTACAAGACATAAGTTTAAAGGAAAAAATGCTTTTGAATTCGGCACAATGTTAAGTTTTGCAATACCTGGAAGTGTTATTGGTGTAAGTTACGTTTTTGCGTTTAATGTTCCGCCACTTGAACTTACAGGAACAGGAATTATTTTGGTAATCGCTTTTGTATTTAGAAATATGCCTGTTGGGGTTAGGGCAGGTATAGCTTCGATGAATCAATTAGATCCTCACTTAGATGAAGCTTCATCAACATTGAATGCATCTAGTTCTCAAACATTTAGGAATGTAATTCTTCCATTGCTTAAACCTGCAATTACTGCTTCTTTAGTTTTTAGTTTTGTTAGAGCAATGACGGCAATTAGTGCTGTTATATTCCTTGTTAGTGCTAATTATGATTTAGCTGTCTCATATATATTAGGAAGATTAGAAAACAATGATTATGGTCTAGCAATTGTTTATTCGTCTGCATTAATTGTTGTTATGTTATTTACAATAACTTTAATGCAATTAATAATAGGTAAACGAAAATTAGGAAGAAGAGAAGAAACAGCAGGAATACTACAAGGAAATTTTGGATAATGAAAAAAGCAGAAGTAAAATTTGAAAATATTACAAAAAAATTTAATGAGACTGTTGCTGTTGATAATGTGAGTTGTACTTTTGAAGCAGGAACACTGACTACATTACTAGGTCCTTCTGGATGCGGAAAAACCACTTCTTTAAGAATTATTGCTGGTCTAGAAAGAGCTACTAGTGGCAGAATTTTAGTAGAAAATGAAGATGTAACATTATTACCAGCAACAGACAGAGATGTATCTATGGTATTCCAATCTTATGCTTTGTTTCCACACATGAGTGTGCTTGAAAATGTATCTTATGGTTTGAAGATGATTAATGTTCCAAAAGAAGAATTTACAGAAAAGTCATTAGAAACTCTTAAGTTAGTTAATTTAGAAGGTTACGAAAATAGGATGCCTTCAGAGCTATCGGGGGGTCAGCAACAAAGAGTTGCGGTTGCAAGAGCAATTGTGCTGAAACCTAAAGTTTTACTCTTTGACGAGCCTTTATCTAATTTAGATGCAAAATTAAGAAGACAAGTAAGAGAGGATATTAGAGAAATTCAACAAAAACTTGGAGTAACTACAATTTATGTAACTCATGATCAAGAGGAAGCATTAGCAATTTCTGACAAAGTAATTGTAATGAACAATGCTATTATTGCTCAACAAGGTAGCCCAAAAGAATTGTATAACTTTCCTAAAACTAAATTTGTAGCCAACTTCATAGGAGACGCAAATGTTGTTAAAGCTAAAATCATTAATCAAAATAATAATGTTTACGAGATTCAATTAGCAGAAATGAAAATTAATATAAAAAGTGATCAAAAATTAGAAAGTTCAGTTTCCGTCTCTTTAAGACCAGAAAAAATAACTATTTCAAAAAGTCCTGAAGAAAACTCAATACATGCATCTGTTAATAATGCGTCATTCGTTGGAAATAGTTATCAATATATAGTTAATTCAAAAGTCGGTAAGATTTACGTAGTTTCTAGCGATACCAATGAAATATTTAATGTTGGAGAAAACGTTTATTTAAATTTCGACGAAAAAGAATTACGCTTACTCGACGATTAAGGATTAGCCTTTACCTCTCCAAGGTATTGTCTTATCTATAATTTTTCTCAAAGTTACATCAAAAAGAAGACCCAACATACCCATTATAAAAATTGTGATCCAAATTACTTCATATTGAAAATACTTTTTGGCAACATTTTCAACAAATCCAATTCCAGTTGTACCTGCTAAAAATTCTGCTGCAACCAAAGTTCCCCAACACATACCAACCGCCACTCTAATACCTGTTAAAATTTCAGGTAAAGAATTTGGAAAAATAACATATCTAAGTATTTGTCTTTTAGAAGCACCAAGAGAATGTGCTGCATGTATTTTAGATAGCTGTGTACCTGATGCTCCAGCTCTAGCTGAAATGATCATTATAGACAATGAAACCATAAATAATAAAAATACTTTTCCAGTATTATCAATACCTAAAACCGAGATTATTAAAGGAGCCCACGCAAGTGGAGGTACTGGTCTATAAAGTTCAATTAATGGATCAAAGAAACCTTTAGCAAATCTATTTAAGCCCATGAAAAGTCCTAATGGAACACCAATCAATATTCCAAAAACTAATCCAAGAAAAACTCTTAAAAATGAATCCCAAATATGACCATAAGGAACAGGGATTTTAAATAATTTAAAATCACCAGTAACAATTTTTAAAACTTTACCTTTAAAATTTTGCTTAACCACACCGTCTTTAGTGTGAACCGGATATTCTCCAGGCAAAACATCAGCTATCCAATCTGGCAATATAAAGCCAATTATTTGGCTTACATCCATCATATCAATCCAAAGAAGTGGGATATTTTTGTAACCTACACTTGGCTTAGACATTAAAATAAATTTATTAAGTGTATCTGAGGGTTTTGGTAACCATCTACCTGAACCTTGCTCAGAACAACTAGGACCACTTGCAACTATAGTTCCTGCAGGGAATAAAAGAATGTCAATTAATCTTAAACCCCCTTGCTCAGTTTTTTGAAGATTATCAAATTCAATAATTGCATTTTGCATTTCATTAAGAGCATTTGGTGGATAAATACTTGCAAATTCAATTCTTCTTGCAATTTTTACAATGTTTTTTGCGTAAGTAGATGCCACTTCCTCAGTGTCATCTAAATTTTTTCTATATAATTTTATCTCTGATTTAAGTTCTTTTATTGCATTTTTGAATTGAGGATTATGGTTTCTTAATTTAAAAAATTTATCGTTAATTTTTTTTAATTGTTCAGCTGCAGCGTGAAATTTTAATCCTCTATCTGTTTCAGGCACTAAAGGCACTTCAATAGTATTTTCTATTGATCCTGTTCCGGCACTTACAGTTACTATGCCCCAGCTTCCTTGCTCAGCAATTGCTTTTTGTCTTTCATTTTTTTGCTCTGGTGTTTCAAATGGATAATCTTTCTTTTGAAAATTAGTGCTTAACAATCTAATTTCATCAGTCATCTCATCTATTTTAATTTTTGTGTTAATCTCCATTAGATTATCGTTAGTAAGTAATGGAATTAATTTGTTTGTTTTATTAATAAAACCAACTAATGCAGTTTTCTGTATGTTGCTTAAATCTGGCGAATTTTGAATTTCTAAACTTATTTTTTTAAGATTTTTATTTTCTATTTTTATTATTGAAGTACTTTTGAATTCTCTTTCTTCAATTGGAAATTGATATTTTAATCCTAATAAAGACTCATTTATTTTTGCGACCTGACATAATTCATTTGCTGATTTTGGATAAAATCCTTTTGCAATATCCCAAGAATAATAAAGCCAAACTAACAATATTGCACTGCTTCCGACAATTATCCAATGAGTTCCACCTTTTGCTCTTTCTGGATTTCCAAAAACTGCATCAACTTTTTCAGTTTTTATTAAACGTCTTCCATAAAGTATGCACCCGATAATTGATACGACAATTAATATTGTTATTATTTGAGTAAACATTTAATTTTCTTTTCCCATAATTTCTTCCTCCATGTTCCAAATCATGGATAAAATTTCTTCTCTTTTTGACGAAAAATCTTTATTTTTTTTTATTTCTCTTAAATCTTCTTTTAAACCCATCTCTGCAAATGGAAGATTATATTCTTTATGTATCCTACCTGGTCTTGGTGCCATTACGTACAACCTTTCACCAAGCAGTAGTGCTTCCTCAACCGAGTGTGTAATTAAAATAATTGTTTTTCCAGTTTCTTTCCAAATTTTCAAAACTAAAGATTGCATTTTTTCTCTTGTTAGAGCATCAAGAGCACCTAAAGGCTCATCCATTAAAATCAAATCAGGATCATTGATTAAACACCTTGCAAGAGCTACTCTTTGCTGCATTCCTCCAGACAATTGATATGTTGGGGTATTTCCAAATCCTTTTAAGCCAACAATCTCTAGCCACTCATCAACTTTTTTTGAAGTTTCTATAGGATCTTTTTTTTTCATTCTGAGACCAAAGTTTACGTTCTCTGCAACAGTCAACCATTCAAATAATGCACCTTGTTGAAAAACCATGCCTCTTTCAACTCCAGGTCCATCAATTTCTTTACCATTCAAAGTTATATTTCCAGATGTTGGTCTTAAGAAACCAGCTGCAATATTTAACAAAGTTGTTTTTCCACAACCAGAAGGCCCAAGAACTGTTAGAAGTTCTCCTTTTTTTAATTTGAAATTTAAATCTTTTAAAGCATGAACAGTCTCTCCTTTTGGAGTTTTGAAAATCATGTTTAGATTTTGAGATATCAAATCACTCATTAGCTGACTTTATATAAAATATTTACTTAAAAAAATAGGCACCAATAAAATTGGCGCCTATTTAATTATTCTAATCTTTAAATTATAAAGGTAAGAAACTAGTGTCTACTGCTCCACCTGGAGTTCCCATTCCTTTTAAGAATGCATCTAAGTTTCCGCTTTCCATAGATTTTTTAGTTTCTTCTGGAGTTAAGAATTTAAAACCACTTAAAGTGTCTTTCATATCAGCAATTTTCATCTCTGAAGCTTTTGACATAGAATTCATATCACTTTTTCCATTTCTATATCTTTCATTTGCTTCATGAGTTACTTCAATAAAAGTTCTCAACATTCCAGGATTTTCCTTCATAAACTTGTCTGTTACAGAAGTAATATCTATTCCTAAAATACCTGCATCTCTTGCTTCTTGAACAGTTAAAAGTCTTGATCCTACAGCAACTGCAGCTTTGATAGAATTACCACCAAATAGACATGCCATTACTACATCTCCACTTACTAATGCAGCCGCACCTTCTTCAGGGTCCATTTGAATTATATCCATTTTGCTTCTGTCAGCTCCGACAACTTTCATACTTTCGTCGAAAACGTACTCAGCCATAGTACCTAACGGAACAGCAACTTTTTTACCTTCTAATTCTGTTGCATTAGCTTTTGTTATTCCTGAAGCATTAGATGTTACACAAGTTGTTCCACCCATTCCGTACTCCATTGCAATATCAACTAATTTGATAGGTGCATTTGATTTTACAGCATTAATAAATGGTACTAAACCTTGTGAGTAAGAAATATCAATATCTCCTGCTAACATAGCATCTGTCATTGCCCCACCATTTGTGAAGTTTGTCCATTTTACTGGAACTCCTAAAGCTTTAGCAAAATTCTTTTTTTGCATGTCCTCTAAATTTGGACTTGGCCACTCTAGAAAGTATGCAACTCTAACCTCGTTCGCAGCAGAGTTTGCTGCTGTGATTGTTAAGTTTAGAGCAAATAAACTTCCTAAAATGAAACTAATTATTTTTTTCATTTCATCTCCTGTTAATTAAATTTAATTATCGATATTTAAGTTTAAATTTTCTTTTAAGTAAATGATGAATAAATTACACAGGCTTCAAAAGTCATAACTTACAACCTATAGTTGCGGTCATTTAACATAGCAAGTATGACTAAAATTTACTGGTTAATTTATATAATTAGTCTATGAATCGAAACATAATTATGAGTTCAGAAAAACCTCAAATACCAAATTCTTTAAATGAACATTGGATGCCATTTACATCTAATAGAGATTTTAAAGAGTCTCCAAGATTAATTGTAGAAGCAAAAGGTGTTTATTTAAAAAATCATCAAGGCCAAACTCAGATAGATGCAAGCTCAGGATTATTTTGCAATCCATTAGGACACGGAAGAGAAGAAATTATTAATGCAATTACAAATCAGTTAAAAAAATTAGATTATGCTCAACCATTTCAACAAGGTTTTGGTGGTTCATTTGAACTTGCAACAAAAATTTCTAAACATACACCAGGAAATTTAAATAGAATTTTTTATACAATTTGTGGATCTACCGCTGTTGAAACAGCAATTAAAATTGCAGTTGCATATCATAAAGCAAGAGGTGAAGGACATAGATTTAGGTTTGTTGGAAGAGAAAGAGGCTATCATGGAATGAATATTGGAGCTACTTCTGTTGGTGGAATGATTAACAACGTGAAAACATTTGCCAATGTTTTGATGCCAGGTGTTCTTCACATGAGACATACACATTTACCAGAGCATAAATTTGTTTCAGGTCAACCTGAAACTGGCGCAGAGATGGCAGAAGATCTTGAGAGAATTTGTACAAATTTTGGTTCAGAAAATATTGCAGCTTGCATTGTTGAACCAATTGCTGGATCAACAGGAACTTTAGTTCCACCAAAAGGATATTTACAAAGATTAAGAGAAATTTGCGATAAGCATGGAATTTTATTAATTTTTGATGAAGTTATTACAGGGTGGGGAAGAACAGGTTCGCCTTTTGCATCTCAAGAATACGGAGTTACACCAGATATTATTACAATGGCTAAAGCTACAACAAATGGAATAAGTCCTTTAGGTGCAGTTGCGTGTAAAGAAGAAATTTATGACACAGTTATGGATGGATCTCCAAAAGGAACAATAGAATTATTTCATGGTTACACTTACTCTGGAATTCCTGTCTCAGTAGCTGCAGGCTTAGCGGTTCAAGATATTTTTGAAAAAGATGATATCTTTAATAGAGCAAAAAATTTATCTCCATATTTCCAAGAAGGTTTAATGTCTTTAAAAGATATTGATGTTGTTGATAACATAAGAGGTTATGGAATGATGGGTGGTATTGATATTAAAATGCATAAAAAACCTGGCGCAGCAGGATTTACATGTTTCAAACACTGTTATGATGCAGGAGTTAACTTTAAAGCGACTGGAGATTGTTTAATTATTGCTCCAATGTTTATCTGTGAAAAAAAACATATTGATGAAATAATAGAGAAACTAAGAACTGGTATTACCAACTATTCAAAAAGCAAAAAAAATTAATTTAATTCTATGAAAATCGGGGTTCCAAAAGAAATAAAGCCTCAAGAAAATAGAATTGGACTCACTCCCGAAAGTGTAAAGGCATTAACCTCTAATGGCCATGAAGTTTTAATTGAAAATAATGGAGGTTTTGAAGCAGGATTTGAAAACGATCATTACGTATCAAGCGGAGCAAAAATAGTTAATACAGCTGAAGATATATTTAACGACTCTGACATCATCGTTAAAGTTAAAGAGCCACAATCTAGTGAAGTAAAAATGATAAGAGAAAATCAAGTTGTCTTTACATATCTTCATCTTGCTGCAGCTAAGGAACTGACACAAGGCTTAATAGACAGCAAATCAATATGCATCGCTTATGAAACAGTCACAGATAACAACGGAAGACTTCCTTTGCTAGCACCAATGAGTGCAGTAGCAGGAAGAATGTCAGTTCAAGCAGGTGCACATTGTTTAGAAAAAAATCAAAAAGGCCGTGGTCTTTTGTTAGGAGGAGCTCCTGGTGTAGAGCCTGGAAATGTAGTTATACTTGGAGGTGGAGTAGTAGGAGAAAATGCTGCTATAATTGCAACAGGCATGAAAGCCAAGGTTAATATTGTAGATAAATCTGAAAAAAGATTAAACGAACTTTCCCAAATATTTGGAGACAAAATAATTCCCAACTTAAGCGACAAAACTGATTTAGAAAAATTAATTTCTGAATGTGATTTGTTAGTAGGTGGAGTTTTGATACCAGGTGCTGAGGCACCAAAATTAGTTACAAAGAATATGTTAAAAAAAATGAAAAGGGGATCAGTAATTGTAGATGTTGCAATTGATCAAGGAGGATGTGTTGAAACCAGTAAACCGACTACTTTTGCAGAACCAACTTTTATAATAGATGATATAATTCATTATTGTGTTGCAAATATGCCCGGTGGTGTTCCTAGAACATCAACAATTGCATTGAATAAAGCAACTCTTCCTTTTTTATCTAAACTAGCAAAAGATGGGTACTTAAAAGCTCTAAATGATGATCAAAATTTTCAAGCAGGATTAAATGTATTTAAAGGAGGTGTTACTCATAAAGCTGTTGCTGATGTATTTGGTCATGATTATTTACCAGCTCAAAAGGCATTGCTTAATTAAAATCCCTAATTTTTCTTGCTTTTTCATAAATTGACAAAAAAAAAATTAATTCTATATAGCAATCATAATTTAAAAAATTATTCCTGAATTTAACATTCATTTATTTCTCTCTTTTTTGTTGAATTCACCTCCTCGAAAGGGGAGGTAAAAAGGAATTATATCCCTTTGTTTATTAAATTATATATTTGGTCCTTGTCAGTTAAACCAATTTCTCTTGCTACTTCACTTTCACCTTTAAAAACTACTATTGTAGTCCAATAATTTATACCTAAAACTTTAGCAATATCTTCATGTTCTGTTTGCTCATAGAATAAAAATTCTACATCCTTAAAGTCTTTCATTGCTTGGTCGAAAACTTTTGTTTGTGCTGCGCAAGTTGAACAATATTCATTCCAAGAATTAATAACAATCGTTTTACCAGATTTTTGAATTTCAAATAATTTTTTCAGATCAAAGTTTGTGGTTTTTTCAAAACCAAATGAGATATTTGGTATCAAGAATAAAATAAAAAAGACAAAATATTTTTTCATGAGCTTTATTTAATTATCTGGTCATTCTTTTCAAGATGTTTTCTTTCAAAAATATTTGATGAAACAAAACTGCAAAAATATGCAATGATATTAAAACTATTAATGTATAATTTGAAATAACGTGAACATTATAAAATTGATCTGCTAAATCAAAGTTATCTTCAATCCTTAATTTAAAAATAAAAAAATTTAGTTTTTCACCATTAAATAGCTTTTTTAAAATTCCTGATGTTGTTATTGTTAAAAGTGCGACATAAAGAGCGAAATGATTCAATTTCGCAATCAAGTTTTGTCCAAAGAATGCCTCAGGCATTAGTTTTGGGGACTTGCTAAAAAATTTATAAATTAACCTAAATAAGGTTATGTAAAATATAGATATTCCAACAATTACGTGCACATTTTCTATAGTTATTCTTAAATCCGAAAAATCCAATCTGACTAAAATAAACCCCATTGGTATCTGAGCAATTAGAAGGAGCAAAGTGAACCAATGGAAAAATTTAGCTAACCAACTATATTGTAATGCTATACTATTCGACATGAGCTATTTTATAAAAATAAATAATATTTTCAAAATAATGTTTATTGTAGCACTTTCTTTTTCATTTAACTCTAATGTTTTATCAGAAGAAAGTGCAAAAGACATTATAAAGAAAAGAAAATCTTTATTCAGTCAAAATTATAAACTAGCAAAAAGAATTAGTATTTTGCTTAACGAAGTTGAAATTGAGGACTCAAAAAAACTAATGATTAGAATGAGTGATAATTATTTAGAATTACTAAATTTATTTCCAGAAAATACAAAAGAGGGACATGGAACAGAGGCTTTACCAATTATTTGGGAAGAAAAAGATGAATTTAATGCTCTAATGAAAAAATCATCTGATCAAATGATAAAACTAGCCTCAATTATAGAAGACCAAGATGATTTTAGAGCAGCTTTGAAACAATATATGTGGTCGAGCTGTAAAGCTTGTCATAGCAGATATAGGGCTCCACACTAATGAAAAAGTATTTTTTTATTCTTATTGTTTTATTTTATTCAGATACTGCTTTCTCTCATTCGCACTACCCCATAACAAGAGATTCATTAGAAGCAATTAAAAATGGCAAGATATTATACAATAAATATTGTGTTTCTTGTCACCAAGCAAATTTAGCTGGAGCTACAAATTGGCAAGGTTTAGATGAAGATGGGCATAGAAAAGCACCCCCTTTAAATGGAACTGGTCATACTTGGCATCATACAGATGAGTTACTACATAGAATGATAAAGTATGGATTTGCTAAATTGATAAAAAATTATGAAGGCAAGATGATGGGTTTTGGTGATAAAATAAGTGATGAAGGTATTGATAACATTCTTTCGTACATTAAATCTTATTGGAAAGATGATATTTATGAATATCATTTAGAAATGAGCAAACAATGAGTTCAGAAGCAATTAATTTTAATTGGTCATGCAAGCATACTTGGAAAAGAAGCGCAAAAAATACTGCTTGGTGTTTACTAGGCTGTGCAATTGGTGACTTTGGAACTATATTGTATTTTCAGATAACAGGAATTCCCTGGCCTGTTTTAGCCATCATGACTTTAGCAATTATAAATGGTTTGATTACAAGTATTATTTTAGAAACTATAATTTTACTAAGACAAAAACTTGATTTTTCCAAAGCATTAAAGACTGCACTTGGTATGAGCTTTATATCAATGGTCAGTATGGAAATAGCCATGAACCTCACAGATGTAATTTTAACAGGTGGAGCTATTTTAAATTGGTGGGTAGTACCAATAATGCTTTTAGTTGGATTTTTAACTCCATGGCCATACAATTATTGGAGATTAAAAAAATATAATATTGCTTGTCACTAAAAACATCTCTATATCAAAGTAAGACCTCAGATAATGACTAAAGATTTAATAACAATTGATGGCCTTTCAAAGGTATACGACAATGGATTTAACGCTTTAAAAACTGTTAATCTAAATATAAAACAAGGTGAAATTATTGCTATGCTTGGACCAAATGGAGCTGGCAAAACTACACTCATAAGTATTGTATGTGGTATAGTTAAACCAACTTCTGGAGTAATTACAGTAGATGGTTTTGATATTATAAAAGATTATAGAGAAACAAGATCAAGAATAGGACTGGTCCCCCAAGAAATTTCACTAGAACAATTTGAAACAGTGTTTAACAATGTTTCATATTCAAGAGGCTTATATGGAAAAAAGCCAAACCCCCAACATATAGAAAAAGTTCTAAAAGATTTTAGTTTATGGGATAAAAAAGATTTAAGGTTAAATCAGCTTTCAGGAGGAATGAAAAGACGTGTAATGATAGCAAAAGCATTATCACATGAACCTTCGATATTATTTCTTGATGAACCAACGGCAGGCGTAGATGTAGAATTGAGAAAAGATATGTGGAAAGTTGTGGAGGGATTAAGAAAAACTGGAGTAACCATAATTTTAACAACACACTATATTGAAGAAGCAGAGGCAATCGCAGACCGAGTTGCTGTAATTAATCAAGGAGAAATCATTGTTGTTGATAATAAAATAGATTTATTAAAAAAAATGGGTCATAAAAAATTAACTATTGAGTTACAGGATAAAGTCGAGAAAATTCCAGCAGAACTTAATGAATATAATCTATCAATCTCTAATGATAATTATTCATTAATTTACAACTATAACTTACATGCTGAAAGAACAGGTATTACAAAGATGCTTCAAGATTTAAAAAATGCAGGTTTGAGGATGAGAGATTTAAAAACAGAGCAAAATAATCTTGAAAAGATTTTTGTGACATTGGTAAAGGAAAATAATGAGGATTAATTTTTACGCATTAAGAGCAATTTATTTTCATGAAATGGATCGATTTAGAAGAACATTAATACAATCTCTTCTTTCTCCAGTTTTATCTACTTCATTATACTTTATAGTATTTGGCTCGGTAATCGGGGATTATGTACAAAAAATTGATGGCATTAGTTATGGCTCTTATATAGTTCCAGGATTATTAATGTTAACATTATTAACGCAATCTATCAGTAACACTTCTTTTGGAATTTTTTTTCCTAAATTTAATGGAACAATTTATGAAATTTTAGCAGCTCCAATTTCTACTGTAGAAATTGTAATTGCTTATGTTGGTGCAGGTGCAACTAAAACCTTAATTGTTGCTGCAGTAATTTTCTGCACTTCACTTTTCTTTGCAGAAGTAAATGTAAAGTTTCCTTTACTAATGATTTTCTTATTAATTCTAGTTGCTTTCACTTTTGCTTTGTTTGGGTTTTTAATTGGACTTCTTAGTAAAAATTTCGAGCAAATGTCTATAATACCAACAATTGTCATAACACCAATGGTATTTTTAGGTGGAAGTTTGTATTCGCTAGATATGCTCCCAAGTTTCTGGCAAACAGTCACTTATTTTAATCCTGTTGTATATTTAATTAATGGGCTGAGGTTTGCATTTTATGGAGTTTCTGATTTTGATATTTGGATAAGTATTTCAACAATGTTTATATTTTTAATTGTATGTGTAACTCTTGTCTCAATTATACTTAAAAAAGGTTATAATATAAAAAATTAATTTGACTGTTGACCAGATAATTCCTGCAATATTTTTAATTTTAGTTTTAATATTAGTTTTGCCAAATTTTTTGAGATCAAATTCAAATATTAAACAATTAGTATCAAATTTCTCTATCTGGATAATAATAATACTAGTAATATTTGGATTGATGTATTTTTTGATGTAAATATATTTATGATTAAATTTATTCTTCCTGCAGTTATATTAATTTTAATTATAATTTTTTGGGAAAAAATTAACGAATTTTTATTAAGCAAATTTAAAATTAAACTCAATTATATAGCCATCATCATATTAGTTTTAATATTATTTGTTTTATCCTTATTGCTATATTTCTAATTTATAATGGAGATTAACTTATTATTCTTTATTAGTGTTGTTCCAGCAATTGTTTTATATGGAATTGCTAAATCTGGTTTAGGTGGCTCGATATCATTAATTTCGGTTCCATTAATGACAGTGGTAATGCCATTAAACCAAGCACTTGCTATAATTTTACCAATATTAATTTTTTCAGACATTATTGCTGTTTATAGATTTAGAAGGGAATTTGATTTTGGAACACTAAAGTTATTAGTTCCATTTGCTGCTACAGGAATAATAATAGGCTCATTTACCTTTACTTATTTTTCAGAGGATTTGCTTAAACTAATTGTCGGAATAATGGGTTTCTTATTTGCTGGTTATTATTTTTTATTTAAAAAAGAAAAAAATATACCAGCAAAAAAAAACTTTTTTAAAGGTGCAATTTGCTCATCTATCGCTGGTTTTTCAAGTTTTTGTGTACATGCTGGTGGAACGCCAACAAGTCTGTATTTGCTTCCACTCAGAATGAAGAAAGAAATTTATGTTGGGACAAGAATTATTTTTTTTAGTTGTGTTAATCTAATTAAGCTTCCTCTGTATGTTTATTTATCCATGATGAATTTTGATACTCTGTATCAGTCAGTTACTCTTTTCCCTTTAGCGCTAATTGGAATATTTATAGGTTATAAATTACTCAAAATAATTGAGGAAAATTTATTCTACAATATTATTTATGCTTTAATTTTGGTTAGTAGCTTTAAGTTAATATTAGATTTTATGGTTTAATTAGGCTTTAATTTCTTAAAGCCTAATAAGTTCATAACTAAAAGGAAGGGAATTAATAATTCGTAAACTAATTCAATCAACTCAGAAAATACAATGCTAATTAGTCTAATCAGTAATGCAAAATCTAGGATAATTTCTTGAAATTTTAAATTTAATGATTTACTTAGATCTTGGGGTGCTTTTAGCTGAGAATAACCCATTGAACCTGTCCGGTAATTCAGAAAGGGAAAAATGAATAAACTAAATATAATTGATCAATCAACAGCAATTATTTTGATTATAACTTTAAGTTTATTATTTGTTTTTATAGGCATTTATTATTCAAAAAAATTTAAAGGACTGAATAATTACTTAGTTGCAAATCGATCAATTGGTACTTTGTCTCTTACTACGAGTTTAGTGGCTTCTGCTCTTGGTGCTTGGATTTTATTTGGACCCGCATCAGCAGCAACATGGGGAGGAATTGGTGCAGTGATTGGTTATTCACTAGGAACTGCATTTCCACTCTTTATTTTAATTTATCTTGGTAAAAAATTTAGAACTAGTTATCCGCAAGGCAAAAGTATTATTGAAATAATAAGACTAAGGTTTGGACCAAATCTTTATAAACTTATTTTAGTTTTTTCCATTTTTTATATGACAATCTTTTTAATTGCTGAAGTTACTGCTGTAGCTTTTTTAATTAATTACATTTCTAGCACTGAATTGTGGATTACCTCTTTAATAGTAATATCATGTTCGTTACTTTACACATTATATGGAGGGTTAAGAGCATCCTTAATCACAGATAATATTCAATTTTTTGTATTTACAGCTCTTTTAATAATTAGTTTAATTTTTATTACCTCAATTGAAACAAACGAATTTAACTTTGAAATTATTAAAAATAATAATCCGCATTTGTTAAGTTTTAGTTATCTCCCAAATTATACTGCTGGTTTAACTTTCTTTATTGCCGTTGCTGCAACTAATCTTTTTCATCAAGGTAATTGGCAGAGAGTTTATGCTGCAAAAAATTACGAGGTTTTAAAAAAAAGTTTAATATTTTCATTTTTAATAATATTACCAATAGTCTTCTTTATGGGATTTAGTGGTTTAGTGGCTGTCTCTCAAGATACTAATGTCATACCTGATCTTGCATTTTTCTCAATTTTATTAAAAGAAAATTTAATAATATTTTCAGTCATTGTAATAATTTTAGCTATCTCTTTAACAATAAGCAGTATTGATACTTTAATAAATGCTATTTCAAGTTTGGTAATAGTCGATGTAGATAAAGTATTAAATTTAAAAAATAATCATTTAAATATCTCAAAACAATTTGTTATTTTTCTTTCGGTCATAGCTTTTTTTGTTGCATCAAAAGGATTTAGTATTCTTTATTTATTCTTAATAGCAGATTTATTTTGTTGTGCGGCTGTTCTAAGTGTTTTTTATACTTTTTATTCTAAATCTTATGATGAAAAAAATGCATATGTTTCTATATTAATAGGATTAATTGCAGGACTATTATTTTTCCCAAGTCCAGATTTTTCTAAATCAATACTATTTGGCGTAATTTTGCCTATGGATTTTGCACCATCGTATATTTCTCAATCTCTTTTATTTTGTTCATTTATTGCGGCAACTTTATCACCAATAATTGCATGGAAATTGAAATAATTGATGTTTATTAAAAACCTAATTATTGTATAATTTAATAAATGCTCAATTTTATATTACCATTTATTGTATTAATCGTTGTTGTTGTTTTCATTCATGAATATGGACACTATTATTTTGCAAAAAGATATGGTGTTGGTGTAACAGACTTTTCGATAGGTTTTGGTCGAGAATTATTTGGATGGAACGATAAATCAGGGACAAGATGGAAAGTTTGTTGGATACCACTAGGTGGTTATGTAAAATTTTTCGGAGATAGGAATGTATTTTCACAAGCAGATCAAGAGGAGCTACTAAAAAAATATAGCAAAGAAGACCAACATAAATTGTTTGTAACAAAACCTCTTTATCAAAGAGCATTAATTGTTGCTGGAGGACCGTTGGCTAATTTTATATTAGCTTTAGTCATTTTTACTTTCATATACATGTTTGCAGGTAAAGATTTTACACCAGCTGTAATTGATGAAGTATTAAAAGATAGTCCAGCAGAAGTTGCTGGTATGCAAAAAAATGATGTTATTATTGAAATAGATAATACAAAAGTAGAGAGTATTCTTGATGTTTCTAAATTAATAGCAATGTCAACATCAGAATTTATCGATTTTAAAGTTTCAAGATATGACCAGGAGATAATTTTAAAAGTTAAGCCAAATTTTGTTGATAGCGTTGATGAATTAGGAAACAAATTAAAGAAAAGGATGGTAGGTATTAAACTTAGTCCTTATAACAATCAAATAACACACAAAAAACTTGGACCTGCACAAGCTTTGCTTCAATCATTTAATGAAGTTTATTTTGTAACAACTTCATCACTTAAATATCTTGGATCAATGTTTACAGGAGCAGGGGACAGTTCTCAATTGGGTGGTCCAATTAGAATTGCTAAAATTTCTGGTCAAGTAGCAGAATTTGGAATTATACCTTTTGTCAGTATGATGGCATATATTTCTATAAGTTTAGGACTAATTAACTTATTTCCTATACCTTTATTAGATGGAGGACATCTGATGTTTTATGCATTTGAAAAAGTTTTAGGTCGTCCTTTAAGTCAAAAAACACAGGAAGGTTTTTTTCGAATCGGAATGTTTTTGTTGTTATCCTTGATGTTTTTCGCAACATTTAACGACCTTAAAGATTTAGGCTTATTTTAAGGCTTTTTTAATAGCTAAAAAAGCATTGTATTTATTGACTTTTTTTACCACTATATATTGTTGTTCAAAAAAAAATATATACTAAAAAAAAGCTTGAATTATCAATGATTTTGTTAAGTATAGTTTCATAAACCTTTAAAACCGGAGCTAAAATGAACAAAAAACAATTAGTAGCAAAGCTAGCTGGTTCGTTAAATCAAAGTAAAGCTGATGCAGAGCGTACTTTTGATACTATTACGAATACTATACTAGATGCGTTGAAAAACGACGATTCTGTAAAGATTGCAGGTTTTGGTACATATAAAGTGGCTAAAAGAAAAGCCAGAATTGGACGTAATCCAAGAACTGGAGAGCAAATCCAAATCGCTGCTTCTCAAAAGGTAAAGTTTTTACCTGCTAAAGCACTTAAAGAAGTATTTAACAAGTAAATCTCATTTAACAGCCTTTATCAGGAATGCTAAAATTCTTGATAAAGGCTGTTTCTACATGCAAAAACTGCATATCTATTTTTAACAACAATCATTAGTTTTTATTTATTTTAAAATTATAAGAACCTCTTTTTAACAATGGAGGTTAAATGACTAAACATTTAAAAAAACTTGTCGGTCCTTTAGTAAGTTTGTTTTTCTTACTAAACATGACAAGTGTAGGTTATGCCGAATCTACAGTCTCTGCAGAAGTTGGATTTATTTTTAATACATTTCTATTTTTAGTTTGTGGTTTTCTTGTCATGTTTATGGCTTGCGGATTTGCGATGCTAGAATCAGGAATGGTAACTTCAAAAAGTGTATCTGTAATTTGTGCAAAAAATATAGGATTATTTTCTATCGCTGGAATTATGTTCTGGATGGTTGGTTATAATCTAGCATATGGAATTCCAGAAGGTGGCTATATAGGAACATTCACTCCGTGGTCTGATGCAAGTGCTGTAGATACAGGATATGCAGATGGTTCGGATTGGTATTTCCAAATGGTATTCTGTGCAACAACAGTATCAATTGTATCTGGTACGTTAGCAGAAAGAATTAAATTATGGCCTTTCTTCTTATTTGCAGCAATTTTATCAGGAATCATTTATCCAATTGTCATGGGATGGCAGTGGGGTGGTGGCTGGTTAGCCGCTTTAGGTTTCTCTGATTTTGCTGGTTCAACTCTTGTACACTCAACTGGTGGTGCTGCAGCTTTAGCAGGTGCTATGTTGTTAGGTGCAAGAACAGGAAGATTTGATAAATCAGGTGCAGCTAAGCCAATGAGACCATTTGCAGCTTCTTCTATACCTTTGGTAACAGTTGGAGTATTTATTTTATGGTTAGGTTGGTTCGGTTTCAACGGTGGTTCACAGCTTGCTATGGGAACTTTCGATGATGCAGTAGCTGTATCAAACATATTTATTAATACAAACTTAGCAGCGTGTGGTGGTGTATTAGCAGCAGCAGTAATTACTAGATTAATGTATGGTAAAACTGATGTAGTTCAAATGCTTAACGGTGCGATTGGTGGATTAGTTGCAATAACAGCTGAACCATTAGCGCCAGCACCTATAGCAGCAATATTCATCGGTGCAATTGGTGGATTAATAGTAGTGTTTGGAACAAAACTATTATTCTCATTTAAGATTGATGATGTTGTTGGTGCAATACCAGCTCACTTATTTGCTGGAGTTTGGGGAACATTAGCTGTTCCACTAACAAACTCTGACGCAAATTTTAGTGCACAGTTAATCGGTGTAATCTCGATCAACGCATTTGTTTTTGTAGTATCATACATTGTATGGGCAATTATGAAAAACACTATGGGTATCAGATTAAGTAAAGAGGCTGAACTGAAAGGTACAGACGTAACTGAAACTGGAGTAATAGCTTACGCTATAAGAGACTAAATTTAACTCCCTCCCTTAAGTTAAACTAAAAAGGCCCCGTAAATGGGGCCTTTTTTTATTAAACTGTTTTTAAAAATTCTAACACTTCTTTTGCGTGGTCTTTAACTTTTACTGAACGCCACTCTTTAATAATTTTGTCATCTTTTAATAAAAATGTACTTCTTATTAATCCCATAAATTCTCTACCCATGAATTTTTTTTTACCCCAAACTTTGTATGCTTTAATCGCCTCTTTTTTTACGTCTGCTACCAAATCAAATTTAATTTTAAATTTATCTCTAAATTTTTCATGACTTTCCATACTATCTTTAGAAATACCAATAACTTCACAGTCTAATTTTTTAAATTGTGAAAGTAGAGAATTGAAGTCTTTTGTCTCAACTGTGCACCCTGGTGTATTATCTTTTGGATAGAAATATAAAACTTTATATTTACTTTTGATTTTCTTTAGCTCTAAAAGTTTTGAATTGGTTGATGGGATTTTGAAATTAGGAGCTTTATTTGGCATATTTTTTCGTAGATTAAAGTTTATAATGATGTATTAAACCTTTATGAGCATTAAATCAGCACAAACATTGGTCGCAGAAGCTTTGACAGAAATCAAGACACTTTCCCCGGCGGAAGCATTAGAGATGGTAAACAGTGATAAATGCAATTTAATTGATATAAGAGATATTCGAGAACTTGAGAAAATGGGAAGGATAGAAAACTCTCATCACATTCCTAGAGGAATGTTAGAGTTTTGGATGGATCCAGATAGTCCTTACTTTAAAGAAGGCAAGATAGATATGAACAAAGAAATGGTTTTATTTTGTGCAGGTGGACTAAGATCTGCGCTCGCTACAAAATCATTGAAAGATATGGGGTTTGAAAAAATTTCACATATAGATGGTGGCTTTTCTCAAATGAAGAGCAGTGGCTTTAAAGTAGAGAAATAAAAATTAATCAAATAAACTTATTCTCTTTGCGAAAAAAATTCTTATCACCCAGTATATAAATAATCCTAAAGGACCAATAAAATATGTGATTATTAAAGGAAAAAAGACTAGAATTTTTGACATGTAAAACCTCTGGCTATCTCTAACAATCCAAGATCCACAAAACAAATTTATAGCTAAGAAGTGCGTCCAAAATAAAATTAAAAACTCATTATTCTCAAAAAGCTCAGCAAGATCATAAAAACTTAAATATAAAATAAAGTTTTTATCAAAATCATATCCTGCAAAAAAGAATATATATAATAGATAAACATAAACACTTGCCAAAATAAATGTTGGAATTATTGATGTAACAAATAAACCACAAACTTTAGTTTGTGGAAAAATAATAAGCATTAACCAAAAAGGTATTACACCTATATTCAACCACATATAGATCATTTCTACTGTAAAAAATGCAGATATTTGTTCAATCATCAGGGTTATATTATATTAAATGCAATAATGATTCCTATAAAAAATAAAAAAAAAAACTTAGAAGCGACAATTGATGAAATGCGCAACTTTGCACTTAATTATGTAGAAAAATTTGCACCATCAAAACAACAGCTAAAAACATATCTTTTAAAGAAATATTTAAGATCTAAAGTTGATAACGTTAAAAGAAGCAATATTTCAGATCTAATCGAGATTGTAGCTGAAGATTTAGAAAAATCTAAATTTATAAATGATAAATTTTATTCAGAAACAAAAGCGAAAAGTCTAATCCAAAGAGGTTCATCAATAAATAAGATTAGAAATTATTTAATAAGCAAAGGCGTTGGAGAAAAATATATAAAAAATACAATTGAACAAATTAATGAAAATAATGAAGATCAAGATTTTTTTTCAGCCATAAAAGTTTGTAAAAAAAAAAGAATTGGTCCTTCAAGAACTGAAGATAATAGACATTTATTCTATAAAAAAGATATTGGTATATTAGCAAGGTCTGGATTTGATTTTGAAGTTTCCAGAAGAGTAATGGAACTAGATAAAGAGGAATATTTGAAAATTATAAATCTTCTTTAGACTTTTTATTTTTTTCTTCTAAATAATACTGAATTTTGCTTTTGATATAGTTTTTTACTATCACAAATACTATCAATCCAAAAATTGATACAGAAACTATTATAATTAATATTATTCTTAATTGCTCACTCATTATATATTTTTATTTCTTTTCAAAATTATACTAGGATTTTTAAAATTTTCTTTTCCGTAAAGTATTTCATTTCCCTCAAAATCTTTAACTATACCACCTGCATTTTCAAGAATAGCATGGCCGGCTGCTATATCCCATTCACATGCTCTAGGCTCTGCAACATATCCGTCGTATTCATTTGAAGCTATTACACAAAATTTTAAAGAACTTTTCATCCTTTTAAATTCACTAACATTCATTGTTTGAAATATTTTGTTAATTTCAGGTTTTAGTTTATTTGAATATGATACAAATTTAACTTTATTATTTGAAATTTTTGAACAGTCTAATTTTACATGTTTACTATTAATTATTTCAAATGAACAACCTTTATCATAAGAATAAAATAATCTATTTTTAGCGGGTGCATATATTATACCTGCTACTGCTCGATTATTAATTATTAAACCAGCATTTAAAGTAAATTCATCAAGATCATTAATGTAATCATAAGTTCCGTCAATTGGATCTATTAGCCAAAAATCTTTTAAATCTTTCTTGGATTTATTATGACTAGTTTCTTCTGATACAATTGGTATTTGAGGAGTTAAATCATTTATTTTCTCAGTTAATATTCTATTTACTTCAAGATCACCATTGCTAACCGGTGTGTTATCTTCTTTAATTTCTTTTATTAACCCTTTTTCCCTTAATTCTATTGAAACTTTTCCCGCATATAAAAAAGTATCAATCAGTTTTTCAATAGTTGCTTTTATTTCGATTTGTTTCATTTATTCTAACTTTTCTAATTCGATATTTTTAGCATTGATAACTTTTTTTCCTACATTTTCGAAATTCACAGTTACTTTTTCCTTAATAATTGACTGTACTTGTCCTATTCCCCAATCTTTATTATTAGGATTTATAACTTTATCACCTGGTTCAAAATCTAAAATCATTTGATTTTACTTATAATAGAAATGAGTATAAATACCACCACATGAATTTACAGTTAAACTCAATTGGATTAGATAAGAAACCGTCTGACACAAAAGTAATTGTAGCTATGTCTGGTGGTGTGGACTCATCTACAGTTGCAGGTTTGATGAAAATGCAAGGATATAATGTTACCGGCATAACATTAAAACTATACAACGATAGTAAAGAAGTTGTTAAATCAAAAGTATGTTGCTCAGGCCAAGATGTTATAGATGCAAAAAGAGTTGCTCATAAATTAGATATTGATCATAAAATTCTTTATTACCAAGATAAATTTAAGCAAGGTGTTATTGATAATTTTGTAGAAAGTTACTTAAAAGGAGAAACTCCAATACCATGCGTACAGTGTAATCAAACTGTCAAATTTAAAGATTTGTATGAAGTTGCTAAAGATTTAAATGCTGATGCTTTGATTACAGGTCATTATGTAAAAAATATAACAATAAATGAAAAAAATAATATGTATAGAGCAGTAGATGAAAATAGAGATCAAAGTTATTTTCTATTCAACACTACAAGAGAGCAATTAAATTATTTACGATTTCCATTAGGTGGAATGTTAAAAAATGAAACTAGAGAAATTGCTAAAAAACTAAATTTAAATGTTGCAGATAAGCCAGATAGTCAAGATATATGTTTTGTTCCTAACGGAGACTATTCATCAGTAATAAAAAAGTTTAAGCCAGATTCTTTAAAAAAAGGTAACATTAAGAATCTAAATGGTGAAGTAATAGGTGTTCATGACGGAATTATAAATTTTACTATTGGTCAAAGAAAAGGAATTAAAGTAGCTGACAAAGAGGCATTATATGTAATTAAAATTGATGCAGAAAATAATGAAATAATTGTTGGAGGAAGAGAGCATCTTGGAAAAAAGAAAATTAATTTAAAAAAAATTAATCTACTATCGGATAAAAATGAATTAAATGAAAATATATTAGTCAAAGTTAGGTCTACTGGAAAATTATTAAGCGCCAATGTAAATTTTATAAACGAGAGTGATGCTGAGGTAAATTTAGATAATTCTGAAGATGGTATTTCACCTGGACAAGCATGTGTCTTTTATAAAAAAGACCAATATGGTCACAAAGTTCTTGGTGGTGGTTGGATTAAAGAATAATTAAATTTACTTTTTCTTATTCTTTTTTCTTGCTCTTCTTTTTTTAGAGCCCATTTTTCTTCGGCCTCTATGCTTTTTAGGGTATCCCATAATCTCCTTAGTTTTACAATTTTATTGACTTATTTGAGGGATATAGCATTGTCAATATAACTAATCAATTTTTTTATGGTTAATTCAGTTAAAACTTTTTTAAAACAAGTAGGAAAAGATTATCAAAATCAGTCAGTTAATCCGCCAGTAGTAAGAGCTTCAACAATAATATTTAAAACTCTTCAAGATATAAAGAAAACACAAAGTAATTATAAAAAAAATCCCTTAAGCAAAAATTTTGATTATGGTAGAAAAGGAACATCAACAACTTTTGCACTACAAGAACTATTAAGAAAAATTGAAAATGCTTATCAAGTTTATTTAACACCAACAGGATTTGGTGCAGTTTTTCTTGGAGTGATTAGTGTTGTAAGACCTGGTGATGAAATCATTATTACGGACTCAGTCTACTCTCCAACAAGATTTTTAACCGAAGACTATTTAAAAAAATTCAATATTAAAGCAGTATTTTATGATCCAAAAAACTTAGATGACTTAAAAAAAAAAATTACAAAGAAGACTAAACTTATTTTTGTTGAAAACCCAGGAAGTAACACATTTGAATTTCAAGATTTAAAAAAAATATTATCTTTTGCTAAGAATAAGAATATTTATACAGCTATTGATAACACCTGGGGAACACCTTATTTAATCAAGCCTTTAGACTTAGGTTTTGATATGTCTATAGTTTCAGCGACAAAATATTATTCTGGTCATTCAGATGTTATGGGTGGCAGTTTAGCTATTAAAAAAAGACTTTTTAAAGAAGTGGAATTAAGTCAAAAAGCAGTTGGTTTAAGACTAAGTCCTGATGATGCCTATTTAATTATGAGAGGACTAAGAACGTTGGATATTAGGTTAGACAAACATCAAGAAAATACCATCAAGGTAGCTAATTTTTTGAGCAAACAAACAAAAGTTAAAGAGGTTTTTTACCCAATTAAAAAAAATATTAAACAATACAAAATGTGGAAAAAGTATTATTCAGGATCATCTGGGTTAATGGGTGTAAAAATTATTTCTAGAAATAAAAATTCTGTAATTAAATTTTTAAATAAACTAAAATTATTTGCCCATGGTTACAGCTGGGGTGGATTTGAAAGTCTTGCTTTATATCAAGACAAATTGGCACTGGGTAATAGGAGCTACACAAAGCTGAGTAATAACGAACATATTATAAGATTACATATTGGTTTAGAAGACCCAAATGATTTGATTGCTGACATTAAACAGGCTATTAAATCTGTAAGATGAATGACACCAAATTTTTTCCAACAAAAAAAGCATTAGTTACAGTAATAGCTGCATCTGCTGTTGTTATTATTGCATTAGGAATAAGACAAACTTTTGGAATGTTTTATTTTGATTTTGCAACTGATTTAGATATCACCATAACACAGTTCGGCTTTACAATGGGATTACAGCTCTTATTGTGGGGTGTTTTCAGTCCTATGTTTGGAATTATTACGGATAAGTATGGTGGTAATATTGCAATCTTTATTGGATTTGTTTTTTATTTATTAGCAATTTTATTATTCTATTCAGGTTTTAATACTGGTTATTATTTTACTATAACAATTGGAATATTAGTTGGTGTTGGACTGGGATCTACAGCTATCAGTATACCTGTTTCAGTTGTCGCAAAACATTTTCCAGTATCAAGCAGAACAATAGCAACAGGCATAGTAACATCAGCAGGATCTTTTGGATATTTTATATCACCTCTAATCACTAGATACTCACTTGTTGAACATGGGTGGGAAAATACAATGTTATTCTTCTGTTTCTTTTTAGGTCTAGGATTAATTGTAGCATTATTTGTATCAACACCAAAAATACCTGTCGGTACAAATCAAAATAACAATCAAACAGCTAGAGAAGCTTTAAAAGAGGCTTTTTCAAATAAAAGTTACATCTATCTTACTTTAGGTTTCTTTGTGTGTGGTTGGCACATTGCTTTAGTTGCAACTCATATACCCACTTATATGATTGATAAAGGATTACCTGATTGGTGTGCAGCAATGGTTTTGGCTTTAATCGGACTTTTTAATATGGTTGGAACAATTACAAGTGGATATCTTGCAACTAGATACAGTCAAAAAATTCTATTAAGTGCAATTTACTTACTAAGAGGAGTGTCAATTATTTATTTCATATTCCTACCACCAAGTGTTTTTAATTCAGTAATCTTTGGAATTACTTTTGGAATGTTGTGGCTATCAACAGTTCCACCAACCAATGGAATCATAGGAAAAGTATTTGGAACTAAATATATCGGATTATTATATGGAATTGTTTTTGTAAGTCATCAAATTGGATCTTTTTTAGGAGCTTATTTGAGTGGAGTTTTCTATGAACTTAACGGCAATTTTGATTATGCTTGGTACATATCTATCGCATTATCTATTTTTGCTGGTTTGATACATTTACCTATAAAAGAGAAGCCAATTGAAAGACCACAAATCGCATAAACTTAAATTTAACCCGTATTTAGAAAAACTTTATCAATCAGATAAGCCATTGATAATCTACAAAGTTGATAATGGTTATGACATTTATACAGATTTTTCTAAAAAAATTAATTTAACAAAAAAAAATATACATAAATTTTTAAACTCTTTTGAAAAAATGAAATATAAAAAAGAAACTGATCAATATGTTGGTTTTTTTGGATATGAAATTTTAAATTATTTACTTGGTATTAAAATTAGCAAACAGTCTAAAAATGGTTTTTATAAAGGAGTTTTTTACAAACCGGAGACAATCATTAAAATTAGAGATAATATTTCAATATTTTCAAATAAAAAGAAGCAAGAATTTAATAATTATTTCAAACCAACTAAAATTTTATCACCCTTTAAATTAAATATTAAATATCAAAAATACAAAAAAATATTTGATATTTTTTCAAAAAAAATAAGACAAGGAGAAACATATCAAATAAAAATTTGTACAAAATATCGTAATAAATCTTCAATAAATCCAATTAATTTTTTCTGGAGATTAATGAAGTCAAATGCTTCACCAGAATCTTTTATGATAAGAGATAAAAACTATTCTATTGTAAGCTGCTCACCTGAAACTTTATTATTAAAAAAAGGTAACAAAATCATTACCAAGCCTATTGCTGGCACATTAAGAAAAAGTAAAAAATCTAACAGATCTAGTGCCTTAAAGTTTTTTAGAAATAACATTAAAGAGACTAAAGAACATAATATGATTGTTGATATGGAAAGAAGTGATTTATCCAGAGTTTGTGTTCCAGGAACAGTAAAAATTGATAAAGAAAAGTATGTTGAGGAATATAGACACTTATTTCATTATGTTACAACCATATCTGGAAGCTTATTAAAAGGTATGACTATAAAAAATATTATCAAATCTATGATGCCTGGTGGATCAGTCATAGGCTGTCCAAAAGTACGAACTTTGGAATTATTAAATCAACAAGAAAAAGAGAATAGAAATATTTTTACAGGTAGTTTTGGCTATATAAAATTTAATAAAGATATGAGATTTAACATAATAATAAGATCTATACTAAATTATAAAAATACATCAGAAATATCTGCAGCATCTGGAGTTGTATTAGATAGTGCAGCAAAAAAAGAATTTAATGAAAATTTTATCAAAGCAAAATCATTATTAGAATTATTTAAATGATTTATATAATAGACCACCAGGATTCATTCACATGGAATGTCGTTCATCAATTCTCTCAGTTTGATAAAGTTTATTGTTCAAATTATTTTGAAATAAATAACAGTTTATTAAAAAAATCTAATACAATTGTATTATCTCCTGGACCCGGTTCACCCAAAGATTATCCAAATACTTCAAAAATTTATAATAAATTTAAAGGAAGAAAAAAAATCATAGGAATTTGCTTAGGGTATCAGCAAATATTACATTGTGAAAATGCCAAAATTATTCAACAAAGGAGAATATTCCATGGTTATCAATCTGATGTAAAAGTTGTTTCGAATAAATCCATCTTTAGAAAGAATTCCAAATTTAAAGTCGGAAGATATCATTCACTTAAGCTTCATGAGCCATTTACCAAAGAAAATTTTGATATTACCATGAGATGCGCTAAAACTAATATTGCTATGGCTTTTGAAAACAAAAGAGATGATGTATATGGTTTTCAATTTCATCCAGAATCTTTTTTAACAACAAATGGTAAAATTCTTATTAAAAAAATCTTACAGTCGAAAAGATCTTAAAGAAAAAGAATTTAAAGATCTATGGAATGCCCATGGGGTATTTACAACTATGTGGATCTATGGAAAGCCTCAAAAGATTTTATTTTTTAAAGAACACATAACTAATCTTATTAGGTCTACTAAAAATTATAAAATTCATGATCGAAATTTAAAAAGAAATATATTTAAAATAATTAAATCGAATTTAAATAAACAAAAAAATTATAATCATTTATTGAGAATTGCTGTTACCAAAAGTTTAATTTCTATTTCTTTGAGAGATAAATTAAAAATTAAAAAAAATCTCCAGTTAAAGTTAGTCAATTACAATAGAATTAAGCCTGAGCATAAAAATCTGAAGTATAAATTTATTTTAAAAAGTTTATCTAAAATGGATAACACAAAATCTGATATTGCTCTTTGCTCAAATGGAAAAATTCTAGAAACAGGCACTTCAAATATTATTTTCATTAAAGATAATAAATACTATTCACCTATAAGAAAATTTTATCGAGGAGTTAATCTTAGGTTTTTTGAAAAAAATTTTAGTATAAAAAAAACCAATATTAATATTAATAATTTAAATCAATATGAGGAAATACTTCTAATCGGATCTGGAAAAGGAGTTTCCACAGTTTCATCTATAAAAGAGAAAAACTGGAATAGAAAAAAATATAAATCCTATGAAACTTTTGTAAGTAAATATAAAACTCAAATACTTAAACAAAAAAAATTGAGTAATTATTTATGAGAAATCCTAATAATCCATGCATATTCTGTTTTACAAAGAAAAAGGAATATCTTTTTGAAAACGAACTAGCTTATGCAACTACTGACACGTACCCTGTATCAAAATTTCATTCACTTATAATTCCAAAGCGGTGTGTTAAAAATTATTTTGATCTAACCTCAAAAGAAATCTTAGCGTGCAATAAATTAATAAAGAAACTAAAAAAAAAAATTGAAATGAAAGATAAATCTGTAAAAGGTTTTAATATTGGTACCAATTCGGGCAAGGTTGCTGGACAATCTATTAATCATTGTCACATTCATCTGATTCCAAGACGAAAAAATGATGTTAAAAATCCTCAAGGTGGTGTTCGAGCTGTAATTTCTGCTAAACAGCATTATGTGAGGAAAAAGTAACTTTTATTAACATTTTTTTATTGAGATGAGATTATTAGTCAGTTGAACTAATATTTTTTATAGATTAAGAGCTTAGATTAGTATTATATTTAGCGGAGATAATAATATGTTCACAACCAATCCATTTGCTGTTCTTTCTTCAACAGTTCCTTCAATTGCTTTGCAAGCATTTGTTTTGTTGATGTTAGCGTTAGTTGTGATTGGAACACTGATGGATATTATTCATAAGAAGAATGTAAAATATTTTTTTAATAATGCTAAAAAAGCAAAAAAAGCAGCAAGTAGAGAATTAAGTCTTGGCGAGAAAACAGCGATAATTTCTAAAACTGTAGTACATGATATTGGAACTACATCTGAATTAGGTTTGGGTAAAAGAAGATTTGCACATGTATTAGGAATGTATGGAACAATATTATTTTGGATCGGGTCAGGTGTTATGATATTTGGATATTCTTCTCCTAATGCGGTAACTCCATCTATATGGCCAATCATTTGGCACGCTGGTGCAATTTTAACTTGCCTTGGAGCTTATTGGTTTTGGTTTTTTTTAAGAGTAGATGTATCTGCTGAAGCTCACTCAGTTTTTAGAATCATAAAAGCAGATTTATTTGTTTTAGCTTTAGTATTATCTTCTACGTTTGGTTTAGCTTGGTCGTATTTTCAATATTCAGGATCTACTGGTTTAAGTATTTTATTTTTAATTTTTTTTGCAGTTGCCAACATAGTTTTATTTGGAGGAGTTTACTGGTCTAAATTTGCTCATATGTTCTACAAACCGGGTGCTGCAATCCAAAAAAATTTAGCAGAAGCAGATGGTTCAAGAGATAATTTACCTCCACCTGCAGATGCTCCAGAACAATTTGGACTTGGAATTAAACGTGAGGCACCAAAGCACTATTAATATGATTGATAAAATTTTAAAGAAAGGTAATAAGTAGATATGTCAACTTTTGTATACATGACGAGATGTGATGGTTGTGGTCATTGCGTAGATATATGTCCATCAGATATCATGCACATAGACGAAACTATCAGAAGAGCAAAAAATATAGAACCAAATTTTTGTTGGGAATGCTATTCATGCGTCAAGGCATGTCCTAACCATGCAATTGATGTAAGAGGATATGCTGACTTTGCTCCAATGGGTCATAGTGTTAGAGTTAGAAGAGAAGAAGAGAAAGGAACTATCTCTTGGAGAATTAAATTTAGAAACGGTACAGAGAAGAATTTTGTATCGCCAATAACAACAAAACCTTGGGGAAAATTCATACCAAAATTAGCTGAAGCTGATACTCCTAATCAAGGAGAGATTAATTCACAAATTTTATATAATGAGCCACATGGTTTAAATACTGAAAAAGATTTACCAACTTTAGATAAGAATTCATTTAAGCAAGGTGTTTATTATTAATGGCTAAGCACAAAACAATCATTGAAGAATGTGATGTACTAGTTGTTGGCGGAGGTATGGCTGGAACAGGGGCTACCTTTGAGGCAAGACACTGGGGAAGAGATTTAAAAATAATTTGTGTTGAAAAAGCAAATATAGATAGAAGTGGTGCCGTTGCACAAGGTCTTTACGCTATTAACTGTTATATGGGAATGCAGTGGGGCGAGAATATGCCAGAGGATCATGTAAGGTACGCCAGAAATGATTTGATGGGTCTTGTTAGAGAAGATTTAGGTTATGACATGGCACGTCATGTAGACTCAACTGTTCACATGTTTGATGAATGGGGTCTTCCAATGATGAAAAATAAAGAAACTGGAAGATACCAAAGAGAAGGTAAGTGGCAAATAATGATACACGGAGAAAGTTACAAACCAATTGTAGCTGAAGCTGCAAAAAAATCTGCTGATAAAATTTATAACAGAATAATGATTACTCATCTTTTAAAAGATGAAAAAAATCCAAACCGAATAGCTGGTGCAGTTGGATTTAATGTTAGAACTGGAAATTTTCACGTATTTAAATCAAGAACAGTAGTTGTTTCTGCTGGAGGAGCATCGCACATATTTAAACCAAGAGCAGTTGGTGAGGGTATGGGTAGAACATGGTATGCACCTTGGAGTAATGGATCTGCTTATGCATTACCTATTCAAGCAGGTGCAAAAATGACTCAAATGGAAAATAGAATTGTTCTTTGTAGATTTAAAGATGGTTATGGTCCAGTTGGAGCGTATTTCTTACATTTAAAAACTTATACTCAAAACGCTAATGGCGAAAATTATGAGAAGAAATGGTATGAAGCTACTAAAGAATTAGTAGGAGAATATATAGACCATCATCCAACACCAACTTGTTTAAGAAATCATGCATTCATTCAAGAAACAGCTGCAGGTGGTGGACCAATTCATATGGTTACAAAAGAAGCTTTCCAAGATCCACACTTAGAAACGGTTGGATGGGAAAATTTCTTAGGAATGACAGTTGGACAAGCAGTAGTTTGGGCGTCTCAAAATATTGATCCAAAATATACAAATCCTGAATTAACTACATCAGAACCATATGTAATGGGATCTCATGCTACATGTTCAGGGGCATGGGTTAGTGGACCAGAAGATATAGCACCTGATGAATATTTTTGGGGATACAATAGAATGATGACTATTGATGGATTATTTGGAGCAGGAGATGCAGTTGGTGGAAGTGCTCATAAGTTTTCATCTGGTTCATTCACAGAAGGAAGGTTAGCGTCTAAAGCTGCTGTTAAATATATTCAAGATAAAAAAGCTGATGATATCGAAGTTTCTGATGCACAATTAGAGAAGCTTAAAGAAGAAATATTTAAGCCAATTGAGAACTATACAGTGGGTAGAAATGAAATCACTGGAGGAACTGTTTCTCCAAGCTATATTTTACCTATACAAGGACTACAAAGACTACAAAAAATTATGGATGAATATTGTGGTGGATTAACAAATAATTACATGACAAACGATAATCTGCTTAAAAAAGGCTTAGAGCAGCTACAATTACTTCAAGAAGACTTAGATCATGTCGGAGCAGAAGATTATCACCAATTGATGAGAGCATGGGAACTTAAGCATAGAGCTGTAACATCAGAATGTGTTGCTCATCATACTTTATTTAGAGAAGAAACGCGTTGGCCAGGCTATTATTATAGAGGCGATCATATGAAACTTGATGATGAAAACTGGCATTGTTTAACTGTTTCTAGAAGAGATCCTGAAACTGGAAAATTTGAAATGGAGAAAAAGCCTGTTTATCATATAGTTGATGATAAAGAGAAGAAGCAAGCTTCCTAACCATTTTAGATGAGTATTGTCGACAAATCAGACGAAGAAATCATTAAAATTGCTGATCCTATCTGGGATAACATGGTTAGATGTTCCAACATGAAAGATTACGGTGGTTTTACAAGAGATTTATCATCACAAATGCTTTACGGGGCTAACGAAGTAGAGCTTGGTAAGCAGTGGGCAAGCAATAAGCTGATCTCAAGCCTTAAAGAGGGGTGTAAGGCTATAGGCTGTCTAAGAAGAGGCTTGTACGTAACTGTTATCTATAAACAAAACAGTACAGAGATACCAGGAGACTTTTTAGGTCGACTTGTCCTTGGAGAAGAGGGAGATGAGGTCAAAGTCTTCGGGGCAACTATTTTTTAAATTTAATTAAATATTATTTGCATTTAATAAAACTTGTGGTATTTCGCGGGTATGCTTCAAGCTTTTAATCAAAATATTAAGAAAATCCCTTTATTAGTTTCAAATCAGCTTTCAAAAATTATTAAATCTTTTCTATATCTTTTTATATTTTTTACTTGGGCAATTATAATCTTAGGAACATTTCAAAATTTTATTTAATTTATTCTTATAATCATTGACTTTAGATTATGAGAGGAATAGTTAGATTATATGGAATATTTTCTTCCAATAGCTCAAGTCGAGATTAACATACTCTTTATATTTGGTTTAAGTTTAGCAGTTGGTATTCTTTCAGGATTATTTGGTGTAGGCGGAGGATTTTTAATGACACCGTTTTTAATATTTTTAGGTATTCCACCTGCTTATGCAGTTCCAAATGAAGCAAGCAATATTTTAGGTACATCGGTATCTGGTTCAACTACTCATTATTTAAAAGGTACATTAGATTATAAAATGGGATTGATGATTGTAGTCGGAGGAACTATTGGAACTTTACTTGGGATCTTAACTTTTTCTTATTTTCAAGATATTGGAAAAATAAATATCGTTATCTCTTTAGCCTACATGTACATCTTAGCTATACTTGGAACTTTAATGCTTATTCAAGGAGTATCTGAAATTGATAAGGCAAGAAAAAAAATTGTTGTTAGAAAAAAATTACATACTCATTATTGGATACATGGACTACCTTTTAGAATGCGTTTTAAAAAATCAAAAGTTTATGAAAGTGCATTTACTCCAATTATTATTGGTTTAATTGTCGGATATATTGCAGCAATTATGGGAGTGGGTGGTGCATTTATATTGGTTCCTGCAATGATTTATATTATTGGAATGCCAACTAAACTAATTCCTGGCACATCTTTGTTTGTTACAATATTTGTAAGTGCAATCGTAACAGTTCTTCATGCTTTTAATTACGGAACAATTGATCTTGTTTTAGTTTTTGTACTTATACTTGGCTCAATTATTGGAGTTCAGTTTGGTCAAAAAATTGGTGAAAAAGTTGATAGCTCAGAATTTAAAACAATCTTAGCAGTACTTTTATTATTAGTTGGAATTGCAATTGCTTATGACACTTTTATTAAAGAAGACGTAATCGTTGAAACAGTAGCAAATGGAACTAAAAACCTTGGTAACATTGCACAGTTTATTTTAGATTATTCGAAAGACCTTCCAGTTTTTTACGGACTTACATCAGTTGTATTAGCAGTAGTTCTTGGAATTGGAGCTGCAATTTTAAGAAATTATATCTCTAAGTGGAACAAAGAAAGAGAAGCTAAGCTTAAAGCTTAAGCACTTCTGTATAATTTAGTCATCACAAATTCTCTATGACCTAATGCTTCAGCACAAGTTAATCTTCCGTTTGCAACTCTTATTGTAGCTTTAATTAATTCATCACCAGCTTCATCTAAATTCATTTCTCTTGATAAGATTTTAGAAACATCAACATCAATATGCTCACTCATGGTTCTAGCAGTTAAAGGATTAGCAGTTAGTTTTACTACTGGCTCAATTGGGTTTCCAATTATATTTCCTTGTCCAGTTGGAAATAGGTGGAGATTAAATCCTCCTGCCGCTTGTAAAGTAACACATTCAGCAGCAGCTGATGAAGTATCCATAAAGTATAGTCCTGGACCTTTAGTTGGTTCTTCTGCTGGCTCTAGTACATCAATGAATTTGCATCCTCCAATTTTTTGAAAGTTTCCAAATGCTTTTTCTTCAATTGTAGTAAGTCCACCAGCTATGTTACCAGCTGTTGGTTGACTTTCAGAAAGATCGTCTGTTGCTTCTTTTAAGATGAAATCATTATACGAACTCCAAGTTTTTCTAAACTTTTCTTGAGCCTCAGGAGTTTTTCCTCTTTTTTCACAAACAGTTTCAGCTCCCGTTAGCTCAGATGTTTCACCAAAACACAAATGAACACCAAGGGGCTCTAATTTATCCATTAAATTTCCAACTGTAGGATTTGATGCTAATCCAGATGTTGTATCAGATTCTCCACATTTAACTGATATCCATAAATCACTTATAGGACGCTCTTCTCTTTGTTTCTCAGATGCCCAAATTGAAAATTCTTGAGCTTTCTTTGAAACTCTTGCAATAGTATCTATATCTCCTACACCTTCTATACTAAAACCTTCAACTGGTTTTCCAGTTGTTGCAATTGCATCAACAATTCTTTTTGTCCATTTAGGCTCAATACCAATTACTATAACTGCTGCAACATTTGGATTTTTTCCTGTTCCAATCATTGTTCTAAAATGAAGCTCTAGGTCTGCTCCAAATTGTAATCTTCCATAAGAATGTGGAAGTGCAATCGTACCTTTAATATTATTAGCTACAGCTTCAGCGCAAGCATTTGAAATATCATCAACAGGAAGAATTATTACGTGATTTCTTGTACCTGTTCTTCCATCTTCTCTTTTATATCCTAAAAACGTTTTTGGAATTTCCATTTTACCACTTTTTAGTTTTTACGTTGTGAACATGTACATGCTCACCTTTTTTAATTGATTTTACTACTTTGCCAATATCATGCCCGTACTTTAATATTGTATCTCCCTCGTTAAGATCAGTCATTGCAATTTTATGACCCAAAGGTATTTCATCCATCGATTGAATTTTTACTGATTTATCATTTTCCATAATCCAGCAATCACAGTCTTGTTTAGGAGTAATTTTTTCAATAACTACAACACCTACATTGTCTTTTTCATCGTGGATTATAATATCTGTGCCAGCCATTGTGACGATTTCTTTGTTTGAAATTCGATCCAATTTATATATGAATTGGGCACTTTGACAATTAAAAAATAGAATTAAGAAGGATTTGATATGGCTAAAATGACAACCGAAGAAGCTTTTGTAAAAGTTTTACAAATGCATGGTATCGAACATTCGTTTGGTATTATTGGTTCTGCATTCATGCCTATTTCTGATCTTTTCCCAGAAGCTGGAATAACTTTTTGGGACGTTGCTCATGAAACAAATGGTGGATTGATTGCTGATGGTTATACGAGAGCAACAGGAAAAATGTCAATGGTGATTGCTCAAAATGGTCCAGGTATTACAGGACTTGTTACACCAATAAAAACTGCTTACTGGAATCATACTCCGTTACTATTAGTTACACCACAAGCAGCAAACAAAACTATGGGCCAAGGTGGTTTTCAAGAAGTAGAGCAAATGAATTTATTTAAAGACATGGTGTGTTATCAAGAAGAAGTTAGAGACCCATCAAGAATGGCAGAAGTTTTAAACAGAGTTATAGAAAAAGCATTTAGAGGGTCAGCGCCTGCACAAATAAATGTACCAAGAGATTTTTGGACACAAGTTATAGATATAGAATTACCTCCAATTGTAAGATTTGAAAGACAAGGTGGTGGGAAAGATGCTGTTGATAGAGCTGCAAAATTATTATCAGAAGCAAAATTCCCAGTAATTTTATCTGGGGCAGGAGTTGTTATAGGAGATGCGATTGATGATTGTAAAAAATTAGCAGAAAAGCTTGATGCACCTGTATGTAATGGTTATCAACATAACGATAGTTTTCCAGGAAGCCATCCATTAGCTGTTGGTCCATTAGGTTACAACGGATCTAAAGCTGCAATGGAGTTAATTTCAAAAGCTGATGTAGTTTTAGCATTAGGAACAAGATTAAATCCATTTTCAACATTACCAGGATACGGAATTGATTACTGGCCAAAAGATGCAACAATTATTCAAGTAGATATGAACCCCGATCGTATTGGTTTAACTAAAAAAGTTACAGTTGGTATTTGCGGTGATGCTAAAATGGTAGCTCAACAAATATTAGAAAAGCTTTCATCAAATGCTGGAGATAATGGTAGAGAAGATAGAAAAAATCTAATTCATCAAACAAAATCTGCATGGTTGCAAACTCTTACGAGTTTAGATCATGAGGATGATGATCCAGGAACTGTTTGGAATAAAGAAGCAAGAGAAAGAGATAAAGATAGAATGTCTCCAAGACAAGCATGGAGAGCTATTCAAGCTGGAATGCCTGAAGATGTTATAATTTCAAGCGATATTGGAAATAATTGTGCAATTGGTAATGCATACCCAACATTTGAAAAACCAAGAAAATATTTGGCACCAGGTTTATTTGGACCTTGTGGTTATGGATTTCCATCTATTCTTGGAGCAAAAATTGGATGCCCAGATACTCCAGTTATAGGTTTTGCTGGTGATGGAGCATTTGGCATAAGTATGAATGAAATGAGTTCTTGTGCAAGAGAAGAGTGGCCTGCAATAACAATGGTAATTTTTAGAAATTATCAATGGGGTGCTGAAAAAAGAAATTCAATTTTATGGTTCGATGATAATTTTGTTGGAACAGAGTTAGATCCAGAATTAAGTTATGCTAAAGTTGCTAATGCATGTGGTTTAAAAGGTGTTATTGCAAATACAATGGAAGAAACCACTAAAGCTATTAAACAATCATGTGAAGATCAAAAAAAAGGTATTACTACATTTATCGAAATAATTCTAAATCAAGAATTAGGTGAGCCATTCAGAAGAGATGCTATGAAAAAACCAGTTAAAGTAGCTGGTATCAGCAAGAGTGATATGAAACCTCAAAAGTCTCTTGTTAGTTGAGATTAGTAAAATTTCATTATAAAAATAATTAACTGTCAGGAAATAAATGAAAGTTAAGAATATTCTTTTTATAATGGCTGATCAACTTAGGTGGGATTACCTTTCATGTTATGGTCATCCACATTTAAAAACTCCTCACTTAGATAGTTTAGCAAAAAAAGGTGTAATGTTTGAGTCTGCTTATGTTCAAGCACCTGTATGTGGTCCATCAAGAGCATCTTACTACACAGGAAGAACAGTATTTAGTCATGGCTCTACATGGAACCAAGTACCACTTCCAATTGGTGAATTAACTATTGGTGATTACTTGAGGCAGTCAGGAATAAAAACTTGTGTTGTCGGCAAAACACATATGAGACCTGATATTAATAGCATGAATAGATTGGGAATTTCAAAAACAACAGAAATTGGTTCTGTAGTAATGGAACCGGGGTTTGATCCTTATGAGAGAGATGATGGTCTGCATCCAAACAACATTATGAAAAAATCTGAAAAAAAATTATCCTATAACGAATGGTTAAATAAATTAGGATATGATGGAGATAATCCATGGGATAGTTGGGCTAATTCAGTTGAAGGAGAAAATGGAGAAGTTCTTAGTGGATGGAGATTAAGAAATTCAAATAAACCATCTAGGTTACCAGAAAAACATTCAGAAACAGCATTTATGACTAATAGAGCAATCGATTTTATAAAAGAAACTAAAGAACAATGGTTTTTACATCTATCGTATATAAAACCACATTGGCCTTATATTGCACCTGCGCCATATCATAATATGTATTCACAAAATCAATTTTATCCTGTTCAAAGATCTGATTCAGAAAAAAATATTAATCATCCTGTCTATAAAGCTTTTATGGAAAATAGTATTTCAAAAACATTTTCACAAGAAAACGTGAGAGAGACAGTTCTTGCTGGATATATGGGTTTAATTAAACAAATTGATGACAATCTAGGAAGACTTTTTAAGTTTTTGGAAGAAAATGGGAAGATGCAAGATACTATGATTGTTTTTACATCAGATCATGGTGATTATCATGGTGATCATTGGCTTGGTGAAAAAGAATTATTTCATGAGCAAATAGTAAAAGTACCAATGATTATTTATGATCCAAGTGAAGAAGCAAATAAAACAAGAGGAAAAAAAGAGAAAAGATTTATAGAGGCAATTGATTTACTTCCAACATTTTTAGATGCTGTAGAAAGTAAAGCAAGCAAACATAGACTTGAAGGTTCTTCTTTAATTCCAATTCTAAGAGATGAAAAAATTAGCAAATGGAGAGAGAGTGTATTTAGCGAGATAGATTATTCATTTAATGAAGCAAGAAAAATTTTAAACATAGGCGCTTCAGAAGCAAGAGCCTATATGATTAGAAACGATAAATGGAAATATATTTATTATAAAGGTTTTCCACCACAATTATTTGATTTAGAAAAAGATAAAGATGAATTTAATGATCTTGGTCAATCTAAAGATCATCAAAATATACTAAATCAAATGAAAGATATTTTACTAGAAAGATTAACAGATCGAAAAAATAGAACTGCCGCTGACGATGAATTTGTTTTGAAAGAGAGAGATTATTCTGAGGATGGTGGTATAATGATTGGTGTTTGGTAATCTAAGGATACATTAAACTCGGTAAGTACAAACATAAAGCTGGAAAAGCTATTAATAATGCAAGTCTAATAACATCAGTAATTAAGAACGGCAAAGTACCAAACCAAATTGTTTGAAGAGGCGTTTTGTTCATTACTCCTTTAATTACAAACAAATTCATACCAACTGGAGGTGAAATCAACCCAAATTCAACAACAATTACAGCAAATATTCCAAACCATACTGGATCAATTCCAGCATCAGCAATTACAGGATAAAAAACAGGAATAGTTAAAAATAACATTGCAAGAGAGTCCATTACAGTTCCAAGAACTAAATAAATAGCGCATATAACTAAAATAATCCCTAAAGGAGTTAGTTGAAGGTCATTAATAAAATCTACTACTGTGAATGGTAATTGAGTGACTGTTATTAAAAAATTAAAAACACTTGCACCAATAACAATTAAATAAAGAGCACCAACAGTTTTAACAGTATCCCATATAGAATTTCTAAGTAGTTCAATCGTTAGTTCACCCCTAAAAAAAATAAATATGATCACCAAAATAACCCCAACTGCTGCACTTTCAGTAGCTGTAAAGAAACCAAGATAAAGACCACCCATAATTATCGCGAAGATTAAAAATATTGGAAAAACTTTTGTTAGAGCAGATATCCTATCTCTTGCAGTCATTTTTTCTCCATGACCCCCTTGATCAGGGTAAATTACTAAATAAACTCTGATAGCAATCATATATAAAACTACCGCAATCAATCCTGGTATCAGAGCTGCAAAAAATAGTTGCTGTATCGATTGCTCAGTTAAATACGCATAAATTATCAATATTACACTTGGTGGAATTATAATTCCTAATGTTCCACCTGATGCAACGGAACCACTTATTAATGCATCGCTATACCCGTGTCTTTTCATTTCTGGTCCAGCCATTTGTGACATTGTTGCTGCTGTAGCTATTGAAGATCCACAAATCATTCCAAATCCAGCACACGCACCAACAGTAGACATTGCTAATCCACCTTTATAGTGACCAACTACTGCATAGGCTGCATCATATAAATTTCGGGATAAGTTTGCTCTATTTGCAAGATTTCCCATCAAAACGAAAAGAGGCAATACAGACAAAGTGTATTTAGAGACAGCTTCAAACGGAGCGGTTCCTAAAACAAAAAGAGCTTGCTCAAATCCTGTTATTAAAGCAAAACCAGTAAAACCAACTACTAACATTGAAATACCTATTGGCACATTTAATGCCATAAGAATTAGTACAACTAAAAAAGATAACGAACCACTTACAATAGGATCAAAGCTCATGAGTTTTCACTCCTTAAAGCACTAATTAACCAAAAAACTATAGCAACAACACTTAACCACATGCCAACTGACGCTGCATAATAAAAAGGATAAAAATATATTTCTAAATCAATAGTTACTCTTTCATTTTTAAAAAAAGCCATAGCTTCATTTGTTGTTGCATATGCCATCATGGACATAATTACTATCATTAAAATAAATCTAAAAATGTTTATGAAAATTTGAAAGGTATTATTGGAGACATTTTTAATAAAATCAGCAGAAACATTTGCATTTAAAAAGAAAGCTCTTGGCATTGCTAAGAATGCAACCAAGGCCATCCCAAATTCAACTAATTCAATTGTTCCTGTAACAGGAGAATTTAGAAATCTTCTACCAAAGACATCACAAAAAGTTAGTATAGCTAAAGATAATAATATTAATCCTGATATAATTGCTGAAAGATCAAATATGTAATTAATTTTAAATTTCATTTGATAAACTTTCTTCTAATTTATCAGAGATTAACGTATAAAGTTATAAAAATATGAAATTTGTCTCATTCAATCATGATAACAGTGAAAAGTTTGGAATTATTGAAAATAATTTAATAACTGATTTAACTGGAAAGATAGATGGAGCTTTAAGTTTAAAAGAATTAATAAAGATAAAAAAGATAAAAGAAGCAAAAGAATATGCAAAGAGTAATCCAGGCTCAATAAAGCCCGATGAAATTAAATATTCTCCTTTAATACCTAATCCAGGTAAAATTATATGTGTTGGTTTGAATTACAGTGAACATGTAAAAGAAACAAACCGTACTGTTGAGGAAAACCCAGTAATATTTCACAGATTTCCAGAAAGCCAAACAGCTCATATGCAAGCAATACAAAGACCAACTGTATCAGAAAGTTTAGACTTTGAAGGAGAAATGGCAGTGATAATGGGTGAGGGTGGTAAACACATCAAACCAGAGGATGCATTAAAGCACATCGTTGGTTTTTCTTGTTACAACGAAAGTACAATTAGAGAGTGGCAAAGACATACCAGACAATTTGGTATGGGAAAAAATTTTGAAAAGACAGGAAGTTTTGGTCCTCACATGGTTTTAGCAGAGGACATTGCAGATTATAAAAGTTTAACAATAGAGACTAGGCTTAATGGTGAAGTAATGCAAAATGCTAAACTAAGTCAATTAATTTTCGATATACCAATTTTAATTTCATATGTATCCAAAGCTATGGCATGGAGATCAGGTGATGTTTTGGTAACAGGAACTCCTGGTGGAGTAGGCTTTAAAAGAAATCCACCTGTTTTTATGAAACCAGGAGACAATGTTGAAGTCGAAATCACTGATATTGGTGTTTTATCTAATACTATTAAGGATGAAATAATCTCAAATTAGAGTTAAAATTTAATATAAATTTTAGAGGGAGAAATATGAAAAACAAAATAATTGGATTTGTTTTTGGTGTTTTAAGTTTAGGTATAGTAAATGCTGCTTCAGCAACTGAACTTAAACTTGCAACATTTGAGCCACCAAAAGCATTTATCGCAAGCAAAATTCTTGCTGCATGGGCTGATAAAGTAAACGAATGTTCAGCTGGAGCAGTTAATGTTAAAATGTTTGCAGGAGGTGTGTTAGGAAAACCACCACAACAATATGATATTGTTACAAAAGGTGTAGCAGACATTTCATGGACGGTACTTGGATATATCGGAGGACAGTTTCCATTGAGTTCTGTAATAGAGTTACCTTTTTTAACGAAAACTTCAAAAGCAGGATCTAGAGCTTTAAATACTCTTTATGAAGAGGGTTACTTAGATAAAGAGATGGCAGGAATTAAACTAATTGGTTTACATTCTAATCCTGGATATCAAATACATATGAAGTCAGATAAAGTTGTAAGACCTGCTGACTTCAAAGGTAAGAAAATGAGAGTACCAAGTAAAATTGCTGGAACAATTTTAAAAACTCTTGGAGCAACTGGTGTAAGAGTGCCAGCTCCTGGAACATCGGAAGCACTTAACAAAGGTGTAATTGATGGAACTCCATTCCCTTACACAGCAATCGGATCTTTCAGACTATTTGATGTAACTAAATATCACACGGAAGTTAACATAACTAATGCAACATTTGGTTTGATAATGAACCAAGGTAAATATGATGGTTTATCAGCTAAAGGCAAAGGCTGTGTAGATAAATTTAGTGGTCAGTGGTTCGGTGACTGGGCGTCTGGATTAATAGATAGTCAAAATGCTAAAATGAGAGTTGAGGTAGAGAATAAACCTGGACATGAGATCATAGTAGCTTCTGATGATGTTATAGCTGAATATAAGAAAATATTAGCACCTATCGAAGCAAACTGGCTTGCTGAAATGAAAGGCAAAGGCCTTGATGGTGACGCAGTTCTAAAAAGAGCAAGACAAATAATATCTAAAATAGACGGTTAATTTAAACCTAATTTTTGAGCCTGCATTAAATAATGCAGGCTCAATTTTAATCCTGTATAATAATTGAATGGCAATAAATGCATTAAGCTACATCGGTGTTAATTCAGATCGAATTGAAGACTGGTCAGATTATTCAAGAAAATGTTTAGGAATGCAACAGGTGGATAGAGCAAAAGATTCTCTTTCATTTAGAATGGATGATCAAAAGCAAAGATTAGTTGTAACAGGAGACACTGGAGACAGTCTGGCCTTCATGGGCTGGGAAGTTGAGAAAAAAGAAGATTTAAAAATGTATGCTGATCGTCTTGAGAATAATAATATCCCAGTAACTCATGGACAATCCTCATTTGCAGATAAAAGATTTGTTAAAGATTTAATTTATTTTAAAGACCCTCAGGGTAATCAGATAGAATTAATATTTGATCCAATGAAAGATAGTGATCCTTTTAAACCATCTAGACCAATTTCAGGATTTAAAACTGGTGCATTAGGAATGGGCCATGTTGTTTTACATGCTAAAGATTTTAATAAACTTGTTCCCTTTTATAAGGACCTTTTAGATTTTAAAATCAGTGATTATAGCAATACGCCAATATCATTATGTTTCTTTCATGTTAATGGTAGACATCATAGTTTTGCATTGTTTGGATCGGGTCAACAAGGGTTTCACCATTTTATGGTTGAGTACAATTCTTTAGATGATGTTGGACAGGGATATGACTTAATGAATTTAAAAGACGACAAAATTGCTTATACAATGGGAAGGCATACTAATGATTACATGACTTCATTTTATTCAATAACTCCTTCAGGATTCTTTGTAGAAAATGGATGGGGTGGAAGAATAATTGACCCTAAGACGTGGGAAGCCATTGAAACTTTTGAAGGCCCAAGCTTTTGGGGACATGAAAGATTATATTTGCCAGAAGAAGAAAGAAAAAAATTTAGAGATAAAAGAATGCAAACTGCTGCAGAAGGTAAACAAGCTCCTTTATTAGTTGATTGCCCTTGGTTATATTCCAATATAGCTAAAAAGAAATAAATTTAATAACTAATGAAAGAATACGATGCTGTAATTGTTGGATTGGGCCCAACAGGAGGAACATTAGCAAACTTATTAGCAATTCAAGGTTATTCAATTTTAATTTTAGAAAAAGAAAATAGTTTTTACCCTCTTCCAAGAGCAGTCCATTTTGATGATGAGGTTATGAGAGTATTCCAAACAATTGGAATTACAGATAAATTTCTAAAATATACTTTAATTAATAAAGGTACTAAGTTTGTAAATAAAAAAGGCGATGTAATTTTAGATTGGCCTAGACCAAAAGAAATAACAGAAAATGGATGGTATCCAAGTTATAGATTTCACCAACCTGATTTAGAAAGGCAATTACGAAATAGACTTAAATCTTTTAAAAAGGTTTGTATCCAACAAAATACTAAACTCTTAAAAGCTTCAAATACAAAAAATAGTGTTCGAATAATTTACCAAGACATAAAAAAAAATAAAATTCTGAATATTAAGGCTAAATATTTGATTGGTTGCGATGGTGCAAACTCAACAGTCCGAAATGAAATAAAAACAAGTATGAGTAATTTAGGATTTACTCAAAAATGGGCAGTCGTTGATTTAATTTTGAAGAAAAAGAAAAATAATCTTCCAGATCGTACAATTCAATTTTCTAACAAAGTAAGACCTGCAACATATTGCAGAAATGTAGGCAGAAGAAGAAGATGGGAGTTTGTAATTAATAATAAAGAAAAAGAAGAAAATATTATGTCTGAAAAGTATATATGGAATTTCCTTAAACCATGGCTTAGTAAAAAAGACGCTACTCTCGAGAGAAAAACTATATACACATTCAAATCTGCAATTAGCAAAAGTTGGAGAAAAGGTAGAATATTCATTGCTGGAGATGCTGCTCACTTGATGCCTCCTTTTATGGGCCAAGGAATGTGTGCAGGAATAAGAGATGTTTCAAACTTGTCATGGAAAATATCGCATTGTTTAAAGAATAATCATTCAGATAAATTACTTAATACATATCAGAGTGAAAGATATTCCAATGTAAAAGAGTATGTAAGTACAACTATGAGAATGGGTTCATTTATTAATGCAGTAAGCTCAACAAAAATTACAAAAGGTATCTCTTCAAATAAAGAAGGAGTAAAATCTATGAAATCTATTAAGCCAAAACTGGGCAAGGGACTTGGAAAAGTTAATGATAAACTTCGAGGTAAAATATTCCCTCAATTTAAATTAAAAAATGGAAAAAGTTTAGATGAAAAATTTTCTTCAAAACCTATTGTAATAATTTCACCAAAATTAAAAAAAAAAATTTCCAATAAAATTAATTATGTACTGTCTAATAATGTAAATGGCTTAAGTGAATATCTTAATAATATAAAATCTGAAGGACTTATAGTTAGACCAGATAGATTTATAATTGGTTCTATAAAATCTAATAAAATTTCAAAAATAAAAAATTATTCAATATAGATTTAATTCCTTTTTTATAATTTTTATTTTTGTTTCATTATCTTGAGCAATTTCACCTGAAGGAAGATATAATGAATTTTCAAATCCAATTCTTATTTTTCCACCAAGTTTTATTGCCTCTTTCAAACAAATAAATTCTTCTTTTTCAAAAGCGCATATAGCCCAATCAGCTTTAAATTTATTTTTTTCTAATTTTTCTAAATATAAAGGTATTTTATTTGGATCACTTATTTTTCCAGTATAGTGACCGATTACAAATAAGCACCAAGTGTTGTCTTTTTCAATTTCAGATTTATTTAAAACATTTGAGAGTAAATCAATATCTTCTGGCTCATGGCAAATATGTTGAACATTAATTTTTTCATCAGATAAATATTTATATAGTTTTATATCTTCATCAGTAGGATCTCTGCTTGGAATTAATTCTCTAATTGCAATCGATATTCCAGGTGGCTTAACATCGTATGCATATTTACGCATTTCACCTGGTGAATATCTGCCAACTGCTTCAGTGGTAACCTGTAAGTGCATTTTAGGAACTATCTCATTTAATTTTATTAATGCTTCACTGCAGTCATTAGCGTCTAATATATGTTGGCTATTTTTATCTCTGATGTGAAAATGAATTGCCTCAGCACCTGCTTCGTATGATAATTTTGCTGTATTAACAATTTCATCAATAGTTATAGGAACTTTTGGATGATCCTTCTTCATAGGTCTCACTCCGTTGGGTGCTACCATAATTTTTGGGAGTTCTTTAGGTTGATAAAATTGCATAATTAAAGTCTACTATTATTTAGTATAAATAAAAATTAAATTCACTGATGAGTAATAATTTAAAAGTTTCAATAATTATAATACTTGGAGTTATAGCATTGTATATATCAACTCAGTATTATTCAGGTTTTAATAAAAGCAAAACTATTAAAGCGTGTATAATTGGAAAAACTGAATTAGATTCGAATAAACCTGAGAGCGAAAGGCTCTCTGCTGATGAGGTTAAAAAATTTTGTGAAGATCAAATAAAATGATGAAAAAATCAAAAAGATCAGATGTTGATCCATTTATAGTAATGGATGTAATGGAATCAGCAAGAATTGCAGAGGAAAAAGGTAAAGATATAATTCATATGGAGGTTGGGCAGCCAGGAACACCAGCGCCTAAGATTGCAAAAGATTATATTACTAATGAGATAAATAAAAACAATCTAGGATACACTGTATCACTTGGTCTACCTGCTCTAAGAACAAAAATTTCAAAGCTATATGGAGATTGGTACAATTTAGATTTAAATCCAAATAGAATAGTAGTTACAACAGGCTCCTCTGGAGCTTTTATATTATCTTTTTCGGCATTGTTTGATAGTGGAGACAGAGTTGGAATTGGTTCTCCAAGTTATCCTAGTTATAGACAAATATTAAAATCACTAAGTTTGGAAACTGTAGATATTCAAACCAAACTTCAAAATAGATTTCAACCAGTACCAGATGATATTCTAAATAATAATTTAAATGGAATTCTAGTTGCATCACCTGCAAATCCAACTGGCTCTATGCTGGATAAACAATCTTTAGAGAATTTAATTCATACAGCAAATGAGAATAATGTGAGTTTTATTAGTGATGAGATTTATCACGGAATTCAATATGAAAATAATCCAACTTCAGCTTTAGAGATAACTGATAATTGCTATGTAATTAATTCTTTTTCAAAATACTTTTCCATGACTGGTTGGAGAATAGGATGGATGGTTGTACCAGATGATCATGTTAGACAAGTAGAAAGGCTTTCACAAAATTTGTTTGTTTGTCCTCCACACGCAAGTCAAGTTACAGCTCTTGCTTCATTGGATGCAAATGAAGAGTTACAATCGAATGTTGAGGTATATAAAAAAAATAGAGAGATACTTTTAGAAGAATTACCAAAAGCAGGATTAAAAAAATTTTCACCACCTGATGGTGCTTTTTACATTTATGTTGATATATCTGAATATTCAAATGATAGCTTAGCTTTTTGTAAAAAAGTTTTAGATGAAGCAAATGTTGCGATAACACCAGGAATTGATTTTGATCAAAAAAGAGGAAATTCTACTATCCGATTCTCATATGCCAGAAGCACAAAAGATATAATTGAAGGTGCTAAGAGAATTAAAGATTTTATGTCTAAAAATTATTAAAAGGGGCCAGCTCAATTGGTAATTACCAAAAGAGCTCCCCTTTTTTATGCCATTTTGGCCAAATCCATCAAATGGATTTAGTTTGTGTTATTTTTAATATGTGATATCTCACCAGCTAAGTGTCAGGTGGCGTTATTCTAAGCATTTGCACCTCCTTCACTTATAAAAATAAGTTTTAGGTAGGTTGTATTCAACAAATTTATTTCTATTTTTTATAAATATATTATTTGAATACAACCTGTCTCTTTAGTAGATTCTCGATATCAAAATAATCAAAATATTCCCAAACTCTTAAATGAAACTTATGTCACAGAGACAGACAATAAATATATTTGTAATTAAAATCTCATGAAAACAATATTTGTTATTGGATCAAAACAACATACTTTAAAATACACTAGAAAAATGCCTGAGGGTGAAGTTAAGAAAATGAAATCTTTTGTTACAAACAAAGGGCAAAAACTTGAAAAAACTTCAAAATTTAAAATTTTAAAAGTATCAGACGACAAAACTTCAAGAACTTTCAAAATCAGTCTTTAATTATTTAAAATGAACAAAATCGTATGGTTCAGGAACGATCTACGTGTATCTAATAATGATGCATTTAATGAGGCTGTAAAATTAGGAAAGATTTTACCAATTTACATATTTGATAAAGAATATCACAAATTACCTACATCAAGCTCATTCCATCTAGATTTTTTAAAATCATCATTAGACGATTTATCAAAAACACTAAGTGATAAATATAATGCTAAACTCAATATATATTACGGAGATACATTAGAAATTTTAAGTCATTTAACTGATAAATTTAAAATAAATGAGGTTTATTCAAATATAATATTCAAGAACATGTATATAACTAACTTAGATAAAGAAGTTAGTTTTTTATTTAAAGAAAAAAACATTAATTGGAAAATATCAAATCAATTTGGTGTTCAATTAAATCATAGAATAAGAAATAAATGGTCATATAATTGGAATAAATTTATAGATAGTGAAAGTGTAAATTCAAATTTAAATTGTGAGTTTATTTCAGATAATTATGTAGAGGATTTATCAAAAATAGAAACAAATAATTTAGAAAATGGCAAAATTCAAATTGGTGGAAGACAAAATGCACTTCAACTTCTAGATTCTTTCCTTAATCACAGATCAGAAAATTACCAAAAAGAAATGTCTTCACCGATAACAGGAGAAATATCTTGTTCTAGATTAAGCCCTCATATTGCATTCGGAAATATTTCTATTAAAGAAATTTTTAAAAAAACTAACGATAAGTTGAAATCCAATTTATCTTTTTCAAAAAAGAAATCCTTAATTTCTTTTAAAAGTCGATTAGCCTGGCACTGTCATTTTATTCAAAAGTTATATGATGAACCAGAAATTGAATTTAGAAATATGAATAGCGCTTATAATGGAATAAGAGAAAATGATTTTAATGAAGATTATCATTTAGCATGGAAAAATGGAACTACTGGTTATCCATTAGTTGATGCTTGTATGAGGTATCTTAGAACTAATGGATGGATTAATTTTAGAATGAGAGCAATGTTAGTTTCATTTGCGTCTTACCAATTATGGCTTGATTGGAAAAAAACATCAAAACATTTAGCAAAATTATTTACAGATTATGAGCCAGGTATTCACTATTCACAGTTTCAAATGCAATCAGGAACAACAGGAATAAATTCAATAAGAATTTACAATCCAATTAAACAATCAATTGATCAAGATCCTACAGGAGATTTTATAAAAAAATGGGTTCCGGAATTAAAAAATGTTCCAGGAAAATTAGTTCATGAACCATGGAAATTAACATTCATTGAACAAAAAGGAATAAATTTAGAAGTTGGTAAAGATTATCCATCGCCAATAGTTGATAATAAAATATCAACAAAAATTGCAAAAGAAAAAATCTGGAATGTTAAGAAAACAACAGAAGCAAAAGTTATTTCAGCTGAAGTATTAAATAAACACGCTAGTTTATCTCAAAGAAGATAAAGTTTAATTACCGTAAGGAATTCCAACTAATTTTCCATTTTCATTATAAAAATAAAAATAGTTTGGATTTATTACCTTTGGCTTTTTTGATAGCGTTTTAGATTTAATTATTGATTTATTTTTTTTTGATTTATTTTTCACAATTTATAAATACTAAAAAAAATTAGGTAAACTATTGATAACTTTTCAACCCAGATATGCATTTATTCTTAATCAATAAATTCAAATTAAGTATATCTATTCATTTTACTTATGAAATTATCTGAATTATTTGAGCAAAATGGCTTTGATTTAGGAAATCTAAAAGAATCCTTTGGATTAATAGATAGAATATCAGAACATATAATAGCTGAAAGTGATGAAGTTTTAGCAAAGCAGCATCAAATTTCAGAAAACATTTATTTTTTAATTAAAGGCAAAGCTACATTTACCAAGTATTTTGAAACAAAATCTATAACCTTTGCAAAAATAACAAAGCCTGCAACCCCATTAGGTATATCTGGACTTAATCAACCCAATAGATTTATGGGTGAAATATTTATTGAAGGTGGAACAGAATATATCTCGATAAAACTAAATGATTTAAGAGATTTACAACAAAAAAATAGTAAACTTATATCAACATTATACTCAGCCATTTCGTTTTTTTCTTTCCAACTGCTTGTCTCTTCAAGAAATTTAAACACTTTGTATAAAGATGATGAAATACAAATTTCTCCAGGTATCCCATCAGAAAAAAGTATTACAAATATACATAGAATTAAATCTGCTACTTTTTTCTCAACACTTACTGATGATGACTTAGAAAAGTTTATTAAATTAGGCAACATTAAGATGTATTCATCTAATCAATATATAGTTAAAGAGGGAGACGTTTCTAAAGGTTTAAAGATGTTATTAAGTGGTAAAGTTGATGGCTTATTCCACAACTTTATTAATGGAAAAATAAGAAGAAATTTTAGAACTTTAACTAGAGCTGGTATTGCGCTAACTTTATCTTCAGGGAAAGGAGATTTTTTTAATCCATATACAATTAAATCTACTAGGGATACAAAAGTTTTACATATTTCTAACGAAGCACTCGAAAATCTGATTATTTCTGATCCTGAATTATCAATAAAGATTTTCAAAAGACAATTGTGGCAGCTAGGACGTTTCCAACAAAGTGCTACTGGCCTAACAAAGTATTCAGCTGAAAACGAATTAGAATTTGTTAATTTATTATTGAAAGATAATACTGCAAGAATACCTGCTAGTTCTAAGTTATATAGTATTCCACATTTATTGAAGAGTAATCATACCTATGCAATGGCATTTGATGTGGTTTACGAACTACTTATTAAAGGAAATGAAATAGAAAAATCATTATCTAGTTTAATAAAAGATACTTTAAATAATTTAGAAAGAGAGTCTCGTTTCCACAGCCAATTAAATATTATTTATAATAGAGTATCTAATTCATCTAATAATTCAGATAAAACAAAATTAAGAGAGCTAACCAATTCAAATTTCACCAAAGCTTTTGATAATGTTAAATATGTAATAAAGGGTTGGGAAAATTTACCAGATGAACCAACAAATATTTTTTTTTACAATCACTTAGCTGCTATAGATGATAATCAGCTTGCAAATGGGCATTCATTTTCAATCGATAGTCATTTCATCAGTTCAAAAATATTACATCCAAAATATAATGATGGAGGCCAACGTATCGTTAGAACAAGTCGGAACACAGAATTTTGGAGATATAATTACTATGAAAATTTAGATTACATTTTTGTTCATACCCCAGAGTCTGATAAGTTGGACGAAAGCGAAGAGGAAAAGAAATTAAGAAAACAAAAGCTTTTTGAAGAAGCTCAAAAGGTATTTGATCAAAAACAACCGATTGTAATTGCCCCCGAAGGAACATCAGAAACAGAAGATAATAAAACAATAACATCTCCAGGACCATTTAAAGCTGGAGCATTTAACCTTGCATTTAAACTTAACCCAAAACCAAAACTTATTCCAATTGCCCTTGCTAATTTTGATTATCCAGTTTCTAAAACAATATATTCAGCAGTCATTAAGGAGCCAATAACTATAAGTGATCATGTCAAAGATCCAGAAAATCAAGAGGAAATGAAAAGCTTCTTAGATAATTACAGAACCAAATTTAGATCTTATGTAGAAGAAGCAATTGATTTGGCTAAAAATGTTCAAGATAATTTAGATAAAATAGAGAATTTGAAAACTAATGTAAACTTAGTCAGTCCAGTTGAAGAAGAGTTTGAATTAGATGTTAGAGAATTAGAACATAATTCTTTTCAACAGACAAAAACAAATAACAGTGTTGCACTGTATGGAAGTTCGACTTTTAAAATGTGGGATAATGCCAAAAATGATTTATCAATAAATAATCTTTATAATTTAGGTTTTGGAGGCTCAACTTTAGTATCTTGTAGAAGATATTTTGATAGATTGGTTGCTCCTTTAAACCCATCTAATCTTTTCTTTTATGCTGGAGATAATGATATTGGTTATGGAATGGATAGCGATGAATTGTTGAAAGAATTTTTATTATTTTCTAATCAAGTTGAAGAAAAATTGCCAAGAGCAAAATGTTTTTTTATTTCAATTAAGCCTAGTCCCTTTAGAAGGGATCTTATGACAACAATTTTAGATGCTAATTCTAAGATAAAAAAACACTTAACCAATTTAAAAATGTGGGATTATGTTGATATTACAACACCCATGATAAATGCAGGTTATGATAAGTTTTACGATGAAGATCCACTACATATGAACGAACTTGGATATAGTTTGTTAAGTAAGCTTGTAAGAGATAAAATTTACAATTAATATTTTTTAATGAGTTTTAAAAAATATCTATGGAAATGTAGATTGTTAGTCCTCAATACACCTAATTACAGTCATCCAGAATATAAAAGGTCAAAAGATTTGTATCAAAAAGACATCAAAGGGTTTCACAAAAGATACATAAAATTAGTTACAAAATTAGATAAATCAAAAAAATTTAAAGTTACTTTAATTGGTTTTGATGGCACAATAAAAATTGAGTTAGATCAAATATATACAAAAAAAATCTTCGAAATAGTCGATAAAATGCCAATGAATAAACTAATCAAAGATAAAAAATTTAAACCATTAAATCTTTCTTTATTTTCAGATTATAAACCAGAGACAACCTTAAAAGGTTTAGGTTTTAAAGATAAGGAGAAAGCATTGTTTACTGTTTCAGCCATAAAAAAGAGACCAATAAAATATCAAGTAAATGTTATTGCAACTATGCTAGGTAGAGCTAAAAATCATCCAAATAAAACAAAAGACATGAATGATGCTATAGTAGTTTTTAAAAAATGGATGGAAAATTACAAAGCAAATAAAAAATGAAAAATAAAGGTTTCACATTAATAGAACTTTTAGTTGTTGTTGCAATAATTGGGATTTTAGCTGCAGTAGGGGTAGTTGCCTATAGCGGTTATACTAAAGGTGCTAAAGAAACAGTTCTTAAAAACAATCATAAAACTTTATATAAAGAATTAATAAAGGACATTACTAATTGTGAGCTTAACGGAAAGTTGGAGAGATATACTTGGAGTAGTGGATCTATTAAAACCTACACATATGGAGCAGGTGGGAGTAGCGGATGTAGAACTGCATTTGATCAAGGAGTATTACAACAGCACTTTTATTATGTTGGCTTAAAAGATCCAATTATTAATCTTGCAGGTATATGCAACTCTAAATGTATGGATGGGGGAGCTGTATGGGCGGGTCCGCCATTTGAATTTAAAGGATATTATAAGGTCGGAAAAACATTTGTTGAGAATAAAGGTAACACATTAACACTAACAACGTATATGACAGACAAAACAACTAAAATAGAAAATTCATTAATTATACCTAATTTTTAAATAACAATATATTAAACAAAAACACAGGTTTATTATAATGGCTAAATTATATGATTGAATTTTTATTTAAAGTATCACTGCTAATACTTGGTTTGATAGTAATTAGATTTGGCATAATTCAGATTAGAAAGTATAAAAAGGGAGAAATTAGATCAAAGAATAATATTTTTAGTCAAATTTCATTTTTAATTTTCTTTGCTGGAATCATAGGGTTAGTTATTTATTCAATATTAGGCTTACTCGAGTAAGCTAATTTATCTCATATTATAATTTTAAAATTCCAATAAAGAGCTTAATTATGAAAAAAATTATCTTCTTTTTTCTCAGTATTTTATCAGTATTTAATTATGCAAACGCTAAAGATTTTTTCTTAAATATAACTGATCAAATATCAGAAAATGAGTTTCGATTAAGCTATGGAGTTTCAGTTACCGATGTTAACAAAGATAATAAATATGATTTTGTAGTAACTGGTTTTGGTTTCAAAAATTTAGCCCTATCTTATAAAGATGGAAAATTAATAAATATAATAAATGAAAAAATATTTACAGATGAAGAAAGAAGAACAATTGGTGTTGCCGCATGTGATATCGATCAAGATGGTTATGAGGAAATATATTTTTTAAATACTGATACATATAGTGGATCAAAAATTTATTCTGATCGACTAATAGATTTAAATAACAATAAATTCGAAGATTTATTTGAAAAAGAAATTAATCAAAGTGAATTAAATTTAACAGCTGGAAGGTCAGTTGTTTGTGTAGATAGAAATGGTGATGGTGCATATGGTATTTACGTTGCAAATTATGGTGGTCCAACTCGATTTTATGAATTAATTAGAGATCGAATAAAGGACCAAGCTAAATCATTATCAATTGATAAAATTACCGGAGGTAGAGCAATAGTGTCTGGACATATTCTTTCAGATAGATCTGATATTTTTGCTGCAAATGAAAGAGGAGATAACTTTTTATATTATAATTCTAAAGGTTCTTTCCAAGATGTGGCTAAAGAGTATGCAGTTCAAGATAGATTTGAAAATGGTAGAGGAACAGCTTTAAGTGATATTTTATATAGAGGACGATTAGATATTTTATCTTCTAACTGGGATGGAATGCATAGAGCATATGTTTTAGATGGAGATAAATTTAAAGATATATCAACATCTCCATATAACGATCCCACAAAAATAAGAACAGTTATTTCAGCTGATTTTGATAATGACGGATACGATGAAATTTTTATGAATAATATTGGAGAACCAAATAAACTTTTCAAAGTTTTAGAGGGAGGAGTATTTAAAGAAATTAAAATGGAAAATGGTCTTGAGGCTGTTGGACTTGGAACTGGTGCAGCTGTTGCAGATGTTGACGGTGATGGAATTTTAGAATTATTAGTTTCACATGGTGAGTCAGGGTTTCAACCATTAACTTTATATAAAGCAGATATTAAAAATTTTAATTATTTAAGAATTAAGCCTCTTAATCAATTTGGAGCACCTGCAAGAGGTGCAACAGTAACAATGAAATCTAATAAAAGAATTCATTCAAAAACAATAGATGCAGGTTCAGGATATCTCTGTCAGATGGAACCAGTAGCTCATTATGGAATAAGAAAAGATGAAAAAGATTTTAAAGTTGAAATTAAATGGACTGATGGATCAATAGAATCATTTGATATTGATGAATTAAATAAAACTTACGAATTTAGACAAAAACTATAGGACAATACTACTCATTATATAGTGTTGAAAAATTGTAAAGCTTTTATATATCAAGATTATGACTATTTGCTCTTTATCACTGTTAGCATTATTTGTTTCAGGAATTGTAATGTATCTTTTTAGAGAACCATCTGAGGAAGAATTAAAAAAGTTCAATAGCAAAACTCAAGACCGAAGCAACTGGTCAAATATGGGTTTTTAGATCATTAATTAATGTTCAGTATTAAAAATACAATTAGTCTTATTATATTTGTTATTTTTTTTTCAATTCCGATAAATTCAGCAAATTCTCAAGAAAAAAACTATTATCAAGATATCGTTAATGATTGGAATAAAATTTTCCCAGACAGAAATAGAAATGCGGCAGGTCCTAAATTTTTTAAATATATAATTGATAAAGATATCTCTTATGAAGATTTTGTTGAATATAATAAATTATATTGTGCAGTATCAGGTTCTTTAATAAGTCCAAATGCTGTTCCAGAATATGTTTATTTAACTGAAAACAACACAGGCAAAAAGATATGTGGTGAATATTATAGATGCTGCATTCCATGCTCCTGTGATTTAATGAAATATTCAAAAACAACTAAGATGAAACATAAATTTAAAGGTATAGAAAAAGAATTTTATGTTTTCACAATTGAAAATCCTTGTGGAAAAACTGATTTTCCTGAAAGGGTAAATAAAAAATATTTTTGTAATGGCAATGATTTAGATACTAAACAAGTTTCAGTAGTAGATGGAAAACTGGTCATTGGTTTATTACATAAAGCCAAAACTTGCACTCAATATAATGTTAATGCCATAGACAGACACCAGGTGACAGGCAGATATTGTACGCTTAGAAACAATACTCCATTAGATCAGCTCCAGTCAGGTATGGGTGATATATTCATTAAACTTGCAAGATAACAATAAGATTATATATTCATCAAATGGTATTGTATAACGAAAAAATTAAACACCTTAGTTGTTCTGATTTAAGGGTATTTTTGAAAAGATTGGTCAAGGATAAGATAGAAAAAGAGTGGACCGAGGACTTCATTGATAATATGAACCTAGTAATAATCCCAAGAATGACCATAAAAAGACGTTACGAGAATAAGGGTATAGATATGTCAAGACTGATTGATAATCCTACCTACTATCAGCATGTCAAAAAGAGCGTCGACTCTAGAGGCAATCTCGAATTTAAAGATCGATAATTTTTTTCCGATACGCCAATTTAATCCCTAGCACTGCATTCATATTTTCTATAAGCTGTTTTAAAAAAACAAACTTAAGAGGGAAATATGAACAAATATTTTAAAATAATTGTTGTTTTATTATCGTCTCTATTTCTAAGTTTCTCAGCAAATTCAACTGAAGTAAAATTTGGACACGTAGGAAAACCTGGATCTTTATTTTCTGCATCAGTTGATCATTTTGCTAAACTTGCAAATGAGAGATTAGGCAGCAAAGGAAAAGTAACTGTTTTTGGTTCTTCGCAACTTGGTAAAGACAAACAAGGAATGCAAAAACTAAAATTAGGTACAGTTAACATGTGGTTACCTTCATCAGTAATGGCATCTATTCATGATGAGTTTGGTGTATTTGATATGCCTTTCATTATTAAAGACAGAAAACACATGAATAAAGTTGAAAGCCAAGTTTTACCAGGAATGTTTAAAAATCTTGAAGATAAAACTGGATACAAAGTTATTGCTGTTTGGGAAAATGGATTTAGACATATCACAAATAACACTAGACCAATTAACACTCCAGGTGACTTAAAAGGAATTAAATTAAGAACACCCAAATCAAAATGGAGAGTTAAAATGTTCCAATCATATGGTGCAAACCCAACTCCAATGTCTTTCTCAGAAGTATTTACTGCTTTGAAAACAGGAACAATGGATGGACAAGAAAACCCATATGCTCAGATTGCTAGTGCTAAATTCCAAGAAGTTCAAAAATATTTATCAATCACAGGTCACGTTTACACTCCTGCTTATGTAACAGTACATAAAGACCACTGGAGCAAACTACCTGCAGATGTACAAAGTATTTTAGAGCAAGCTGCTAAAGATACACAAAAATTTGTGTACACTGAAGCTGCTAATCTTGAAAAATCTTTATTGGGAGTAATAAAATCAGCTGGAGTTCAAGTTAACGAAGCTGATAAAGGTGCTTTCATTAGTGCAAGTAAAGGAATATACGATCAATTTGCATCAGAAGTGCCAACTGGTGGTGCATTAATTGATAAAGTATCATCTTTAGCAAATTAATTTAATTTGTAACAGGCCCTCGACCAGAGGGCCTGAAAAAAAAATGACATTGCAAAAGTTTATAAATTCTTACGAAAAAATATTAAAACTAGTTCTGTTTATAATGATGGTTGCATTAGCAGTAACAGTTTTACTTGGTGTTACTTTTCGTTTTGCTGGTAGTGCTTTAGTTTGGTATGACGAGGTTGCAGCTGTTCAACTTGCTTGGATAACATATTATGGTTCAGCCTATGCAGCTTTAAAAGGTTCTCATATAAGTGTTCCAAGTATTTTTAAAGCTTTTCCATTAGCACTTAGAAAAATTTTCTTTGTAGTGTCAAAATTAGTTGTTTATGGTTTTTTAATATTATTGGCTTATTACGGTTATTTAGTTTTAACTCTTATAACAGGAGAAACCTTAGTAACATTAGAGTGGGTTCCGCAACCTTTTGTCCAATCAGTTATTCCAATTGCATCATGTTTATTTATTTTATCTGAAACTTTAAGAATTCCTGAGGATTATAGAAATTTAGTTCTTCAAACAACAGGCGACGAGCAAACAGGAGATATTTAATGATAATTCTTACAATGTTTGCAGTCCTTCTACTTCTTTTATCAATCAATGTACCTATCGCTATTGGCCTTGCAGTAACAACAATTATTGCAATGGTATTGAAAACTGGAACAAGTTTTTTAATTGATACAGCAATTGTAATGTTTGATGGATCGATGAAATTCCCATTGATTGCTATTCCTTTATTTATCTTAGCTGGATCAATAATGAATAGTGCGGGTATTTCTAGAAGATTAATTGCTTTTGCTTCAGCGCTTGTAGGATTTATTAAGGGTGGTCTCAGCATGATTAACATTGCTACTTCTATGTTTTTTGCTGAAATTTCAGGATCTGCAGTTGCTGATGTTGCTGCATTAGGATCTATTTTAATTCCAGCAATGAAGAAAAAAGGCTATCCTGGACCATTTGCTGCAGCCGTCACTTCATCTTCAGCGTCTTTGGCAATTATCATTCCGCCTTCAATACCGATGATTGTTTATGCGGTAATGGCTCAAAGTTCAGTAGTACAATTGTTTGTAGCAGGAATTGTTCCAGGTGTAATAGGTGGCTTCTTCTTAATGTTAGCAGCATATATTACTGCAAGACGTAAAAACTTTCCTGTTGAGGAAACATTTAATATTCCAAATGTAAAGAAAACTGCAAAAGATGCAGCATTAGCATTTTTATTACCAGTTATTATTTTAGGTGGAATATTTGGAGGAGTTGTTACCGCAACAGAAGGTGCAGGTTTAGCAGTTGTAGCATCATTAGTTATTGGATTTATTTATAAAGAAATAGATTTTAAAAGATTATACGAGTCAGCTTGTGAGGGAGCAATTCAAACTGCTTCAGTAATGTTATTAGTAGCTGCATCTGTATTACTTGGTGAATTTTTAACAATTGAACAAATTCCACAAAAAGTTGCTGAATCAATTATTGATTTTACAAATAATAAATATGCAGTGTTAGGAATACTAAATGTATTTCTTTTAGTAATAGGTTTCTTTTTACATTCAGTCGCTGCAATAATTTTGACTGTACCAATTGTTATGCCACTAGTTAATGCAGTAGGTATTGATCCAGTTCACTTTGGAATAATTGTAACTTTAAATTTAGCAATTGGCCAACAAACACCACCAGTTGCAAGTGTTCTAGTTACAGCATGCTCTGTAGCAAAAGCTGATATATGGGATGTCACAAGATCAAATATATCTTTTATATGTGTATTATTAGTATTGTTAATGTTGGTAACTTATGTACCAGCTATACCAATGACACTGGTAGAATATTTTTACAGGAGCTAGATGACCAAATTAATTAAATTAAATAAAAAAAATAAACATTTAGTCGAAATTGTTATCAATAGACCTGAAAAATTAAATGCAATGACTAAGCCAATGTGGATTGAACTTGGTAAGGTCTTCAAAAAGTTATCTAAGAATAAAAATTTAAGATGTATAATTATAAGGGGACAGGGTGGTAAATCTTTTTCACCAGGAAATGATATTGGAGAATTTAAAAAACAAAGATCTTCATCAAAATTAGCAAAATCTTACGGTAAATTTTTACACGGAACACTCGGAGCAATTTTTGATTGTCCAATACCAACAATTGCTTTGATAGAAGGTATATGTGTTGGTGGAGGATTGGAAATAGCAGGATGTTGTGACATTAGAATTTGTGGTAAAAGTTCTAGGTTTGGAGTTCCAATTAAAAGATTAGGCCTAACAATGGCTGCAAAAGAATTAGAAGTACTTTTAAAAGTAACAAATTACACAACTGCAATGGAAATATTATTTGAAGGAAGAGTCTTCGGAGCTGATGAAGCCTTTCAAAAGAGGCTAGTTAATAGAGTAGTTAATGATAAAGATGTTGAAAAAGAAACTTATAAATCAGCAGAACTTATATGTGAAGGTGCTCCAAAAGTTGCTAGATGGCACAAACAATTTGCAAGAAACATCTTAAAAAATGGAAAAGTCACAGAAAAAATAAATAATCTAGGTTACAAATGTTACGATACCCAAGACTTTAAAATTGGATATCAATCTTTTTTAAATAAAACAAAACCAAAATTCAAAAATAAGTAATAGATGACCGCATCATTAAAAGGCATTCGTGTACTTGAGATGGCACAAATAATGGCTGGTCCGACTTGTGGACTATTATTAGCTGATCTTGGAGCAGAGGTAATTAAAATAGAAAAGACACCCGGAGGAGATGATACCAGAAACTTCTTACCACCAGAAATTAATGGAGAGTCAGCAGCTTTTATGATGATGAATAGAAATAAGAAAGGTATCGCATTAAATTTAAAAGATAAAGATGGAATAGAGATATTTAAAACGATGGTAAAAAATTCTGATGTAGTTTTAGAGAATTTTAGAAAAGGGACATTAGAAAAATTAGGAGTTGGTTATGATGTTATGTCAGAAATTAATCCTAAAATCATTTTATGTGAAATTTCTGGATACGGTAGAACGGGTCCTTACGCAGATAAAGGAGGATTTGATTTAGTCGCTCAGGGAATGAGTGGATTAATGAGTATTACCGGCGAAAGCAAATATAAACCACCCATGAAAGTCGGTGCACCTATTACAGATATAACAGCTGGTTTACTTGCGGCTAGTGGAATTTTAGCTGCATTAGTTCATAGAGAAAAAACGGGTGAAGGGCAAAAAGTTGATACTTCTTTGTATGAAGCGGGTATTGTTCATACTTACTGGCAGTCTGCTATTGCAGGTGCCACAGGAGAGTCGCCTGGTCCATTAGGATCAGCACATCCTTTAACAGCACCTTATCAAGCTTTTAAAACAAAAGATAAATGGATTACGGTAGGTGCTTCAAATCAAAACACTTGGCTTATGTTACTCAAAGCAATTGGTCGTGAAGATTTGCAAGAAAATGAAAAGTTTTCATCTAATTTAAATAGAAAACAAAATTTAAAAGAACTAGTTGATATTCTTAACGAAGAACTAATTAAAAAAACCTCTAGTGAATGGTTAAAAATCTTTGATGATAATGGATTACCATGCGGACCTATTAACTCGATAACAGACATGTTTAAAGATCCTCAAACCATTGAAAGAGAAATGGTTATAGAAGTAGATAATAAAAAGGCAGGTAAAAGTAAGGCTATTGGTATGCCTATTAAATTTTCAAAGAGCAAAACCGAAAAGTCAAAAGGTGCTCCAAACTTAGGGGAACATACAAAAGAAGTTATGCAAATTTTTGGTTACAAAGATGACCAAATTGAAGATTTTTATAATAGAAAAGTAATTCTTTAATTAACAGTTTCAAAAATTTTAAATAATAATTCTGAGACATGCTTACCTTTTTTATCAGATAAATCAGATATTTGATGTCTACAGCTTGTACCATTTGCAACTATAAAATCTTTTTCATCACTATTATTGATTGCAGGTATCAAAGAAAGATTTGCCATTTTTTTGGATACCTCATAAGTTTTACTGTCATATCCAAATGAACCAGCCATTCCACAACAACTAGACTCTATCATTTTATTATTAATATTTAATTCTGATAAAAGATTAGTTAGACCCTTCATTCTATCTTGTGATTTTTGATGACAGTGCCCGTGGATTAATACATTTTGATCAAACTTATTAGCTTTAATATTATTATTATTTCTTATTTGTTCTAAAATAAATTCCTCAAGTAGATAAAATTTATTTTGAATTTTTTCTCTATTATTTACATTCTTTAAAGTCTGATACTCATCGTTAAATGTTAATAAACAGGATGGTTCAATACCTACAACTGGTAAATCAATATAATTATTTTGGATAACGTAATCATTAAATCTATTTAGCTCTTCAGAGGCTTTGTCTAATTGACCATAAGAAATATAAGTTCTGCCACAACAAAGGGGTCTCTTTAATTTATCTTTACCAAAACTTGGTATAACCGCTTGATATCCAAATTTATTTAATACTTTAATTGCATAAACTAAATTTTCATTTTCAAAATTAATATTAAATGTATCTGCAAACAAAATTACTTTATTTTCTGATACTGTCTGACTGTCATAAATTTCTCTTAATGCATTCTGGTTTTGAACTTCAGGCATAGACCTTGCTGTTGCAAAACCAAACTTTTCAACAATTGTTGAGATTAGTGGTATGTTTTTGATTTTATTGAATATAGGAGCAATAATCTTTAATAACCAAATAAGTCTTGGCATATCTGAGATAACTCTATCTTTAATTCGCATACTAAATTTTTTATAGTAATGAGAAAGAAACTCTGACTTCATCTTAGCCATATCAACCGACATAGGACATTCTCTTTGACAAGCTTTACAGCTGACACATAACTCCATAGTTTCATACATTTCTTTTGATGCAAATGAACCCTCTGGAAGTTGATTAGATAAAGCTAATCTTAAAGTATTTGCCCTACCTCTGACTAAATCTTTTTCTTCTTTAGTTACTCTGTATGATGGACACATCACACCAGAGTCTAATTTTCTACAAGCACCATTGTTATTACACATCTCAACAGCATCAGAGAATTGACCCCAATTAGACCAATCGTAATGTGTATCTATATTTTCTGTTTGGTAACCTGATTTGTATCTCATTAAAGATCTATCATTTGATTTAAATGGTCGAACAATTTTTCCAGGATTTAAAAGGTTTTTACTATCGAATGTATCCTTTATTTCTTCAAATGCATTTGTGATTTTTTTTCCAAACATCATCTCATGGAATTCTGATCTAACAATTCCATCACCATGCTCACCAGAATGAGAACCTTTATAATCTTTAACCATTTCAAAAGCTTCTTCAGATATAGATCTCATGTTTTGTATATCTTTATCAGATTTCATATTTAAAACTGGTCTTACGTGAAGTGTTCCAACAGATGCGTGCGCATAAAACATTCCACTTGTCCCATATTTTTTGAATATTTCTTTTAATCTCGCTGTGTAGTCAGCTAAGTGTTCTAAAGAAACCGCACAATCTTCAATGAAGGCAACTGGTTTTCTATCGCCTTTCATTGACATCAAAATATTTAATCCAGCTTTTCTTATTTCAAAAACCTCTTTCTGTTCTGAAAGATCTGAATAATATGAAAACTGATTTTTTTTGTTTTGATTTAAAACTAAATATTCTAGATCCTTTATTTTCTTTTCATATACACTTTTTTCAGTATCAATAAATTCTACCATCAAAACAGCCTCAGGATTTCCTTTGATGTATTTTTTTATACCTCCAGCATACATCGGGATTTCTTTCGCTAAATTTAATAAATTTTGGTCCATCAACTCAACGCAAGTTGGTTTTAATTTTACAATCTCTTTTGATAATTCCATTGCTTGATGGAAATTATCAAAGTAGCAGACACCTAAAATTTTATTCTTTGGTATTTCTGATAATTTTAATTTTATTTTATTAAATAAAGATAATGTTCCTTCAGAGCCAACAAGAAGATTTGACGAATTAAATCCTTCTGGATCAATTAAATCAATGTTATATCCTCCAACTCTTCTTTGTGTTGTTGGCCAATTAGCATCAATCTCACTTCCAACCTGCTGTCTTACATCTATGAATTTGTCTATGATTTTATAAAGTCTGTCTTGGTTGTTTTTAGTAGCTAAATAATTCTTATTTATTTGATCAAAATTAAATATAGAGCCATCATCTAATATTGCTTCAATAGCTAATACATTGTGAACCATGTTTCCATAATATAAAGATCTTGATCCACAGGAATTATTAGCTGACATTCCCCCAATTGTTGCTCTACTACTTGTTGAAACGTCTACTGGAAACCAAAGTCCATGAGGCTTTAAATAAGCATTTAAATGATCTAGTACGACACCTGGCTGAACCCATACATATTTTTCTTCAACGTTAAGTTCTAAAATTTTATTTTGATGTTTGCTGTAATCTAATACAACGCTCTCACCGACAGTCTGACCACACTGAGAACTTCCACCACCTCTAGCTAATAGAGGAACGGAATTCTTTTGCGAATATTCCATTAAACTTAATACATCATTGGTATCTTTTGGAAGAACTACACCAAGGGGTTTAATTTGATATACAGAAGCATCAGTACTGTATCTTCCACGTGAGAATTCATCGAATAAAGTTTTTCCATCAACTTTACTGCTAATTTCTTTACCAATCTTTTGTATCTGATCTGAATTAAACCGCATAAAACTTAATTAAAGGTTTATTTATTTTTGTAAACCAGTTTACCGAACTTTTTTAACGCGGCCTCTGAAATCTCTAAACCTAAACCAGGTTTTTCATTTAAATGTATCCATCCATCACTCATTTTGTGTGAATTTTCAAATAATTGAGCTTGAAGAGGATCTCTTTCATCATCAAATGACTCAACAATTCTCCCAGCTGGAGTTGATGCTACTAGTGGTGCATGGATATAACAGTCATGATGTGGTGCTACATCTATATGATTTAATTCACACAGTGCAGAAAGTTTTTTTCCATTAGTAAAACCACCAAACATTGTGCAATCAAATTGTAAAATTTGTATTGCCTCTTCTTCAATCATGGACCTGCATCCATAAATAGTTATTTCACTTTCACCACCTGATAATGGAATTTTAGTTTGCTTTGATAATAGTTTTAAAGTCCTTCTATCATCTTCCCATCTAACGGGTTCTTCAATCCATGTAGGATTAAATCTCTCAAATTCTTTTACACCCTCAATTGCTGTTTTTAGATCCCATGCTCTATTGACATCAATCATTAAACCTTTTTGATCTCCAATTTCATCTCTAATAATCTCTAATCTCTTAGCATCTTCTTTGATACTAAGTCCCCCAACTTTAACTTTAAAACTTTGATGACCTAGATTTATTAATTTTTTTATTTCATCTCTTAGTTCTTTTTCATCTTTACCATCTCTGTAGTAAGCACATGTAACATAAACAGGAATTTTATTTCTGTATCCTCCAAACAATTTATACAATGGGATATTTGAGGCTTTTCCTATCAAATCCCAACAAGCAATATCTAAAGCTGCTGAAATTCTGATTAATGCTTCTCTGCTCCAACCTTTTTCGCTGCTGGTTCGAGTATCAGTTAATTTGAAAATTTTTTCATAAATTTTTTCAGGGCAAAATGGATCTTCTCCAATTATTAAATCTTGTAAGCCATTTGAAAATGGTTTGATGATAGGAGCAATATCAGTATAGCTTGTTGCTAAACCAAATCCTGAATAACCATCTTTAGTTTTGATTTTAATTAAGAGTTCATTAGCTGTTGGTACGATAAAGTGACTAACCCAATGTGGCTTTACTTCATCTGGATTATTAAGAACATAAACTTCTAAGCTATCAATTAAATTACTACTATTTGTCATACATTATAAATTTGCTTATATAATTTCTTTAGCATATACAGCGGTATGGCAATTTCAAATAATATAAGACCTGGTCGACATTTTTTACAAATTCCAGGACCAACAAACGTTCCAGATAGAGTTTTAAGAGCTATGGATTATCCTACTATAGATCATAGAGGTCCTGACTTTGCTGAATTAGGATTAAGAGTTTTAGATCGAATAAAATTAATTTTTAAAACTTCTGAGCCGGTGATAATTTTTCCAGCTTCAGGAACGGGTGCTTGGGAAGCTGCGCTTGTAAACACTTTAAGTGCTGGAGATAAAATCTTGATGTTTGAAACTGGACATTTCTCAACTCTTTGGTGGGATATTGCTCAAAAATTTAAAATTGAAGTAGACTTTGTTGAGGGTGATTGGAGAACAGGTGTTGATCCAAATATTGTTGAACAAAAACTAAATGAAGACAAAGATAAAAAAATTAAAGCAGTTTGCGCTGTACATAATGAAACTTCTACAGGTGTTACAAGTAGAATTGGAGAAATTAGAAAAGCTATGGATAATGCGGAACATCCAGCTTTATTATTTGTTGATACGATATCTTCACTAGGTTCTATTGATTATAGACATGAAGAGTGGAAAGTCGATGTAACTGTTGGTGGTTCTCAAAAAGGATTACTATTACCACCAGGACTTTCTTTTAATGCAATAAGTTCTAAAGCTTTAGAGGCATATAAAACATCTGAATTACCAAAATCTTACTGGGATTGGGGACCGATGATAGAAAACAATAAAAAAGGTTACTTTCCTTACACACCTGCAACAAATTTATTCTATGGCTTGGATGAAGCAATCAATATGCTTACTGAAGAGGGTTTAGATAATGTTTTTAAAAGACACAAAAGATTTGCAGAAGCTACAAGAGTTGCTGTCAATTCGTGGGGATTAGAAATACTTTGTAAAAATCCAGAAGAATACTCAGACTCATTAACAGCTGTAATGGTTCCAGATGGTCATGATGCAGATTTTTTAAGAAAAACTATTTTAGATCATTACAACATGTCATTAGGAACAGGACTTGCAAAAGTTGCTGGTAAAATTTTTAGAATTGGCCATTTAGGTGATTTTAATGAACTAATGTTAGCTGGAACATTAGCAGGTGTTGAAATGGGTTTAATGAAATCTAAAATACCTTACAAAAAAGGTGGAATACTTAAAGCACTTGAGTATCTTTGTTAATTAATCAAGTTACAAATCATGCTTGATTTTTGCATCATAGGATCGGGAATTTCTGGATCAACAATCGCAAACTTATTAAATAAAAAATATTCCGTTGCAGTTTATGACAAAGCAAGAGGTTATGGTGGAAGAAGTTCATTTAAAAAATATAAAGATAAAGTCGGATTTGATCATGGACTTCAATATATTTCTCCAAAATCAACAAAATTTAAAATCTTTACCAATCAACTTATTAAGAAAAAAGTTTTAAAAAAGTGGGGAGGAAATCATTTATTTCTGCATAAAACAGTAAAAGAAATTAAAAATCATTTAAAGTTAATTGGAACAAAAGGAAACAACTCTATTAGCAAACATTTATTAAAGAAAATTAAATGTAATTTTGAACATGAGCTTACAAAAATAAAGAGATTAAACGACTATTGGGAATTAACATTTAATAATGATGTAAAACAAAAATGTAAAAATCTTATTTTGACCTGCCCATTTCCTCAAAGTAAGAAATTAGGACAAAAATACTTAAATAAATCTTATTTAAATCAAAAAGTTAAGATGGATGCCAATTTAACAGTTATGATTGTTACAAATAAGCTTAAACAATCTAATAGTAGTTACTTTTTTAATGATGAAATGCTTGGTTGGGCTGCATACGAAAATAGTAAGAAAAGATTTAATTATAAGTATGATTTATGGACACTTCAAAGCACATACAAATACGGTAATAAATTTACCAAAGATTATAGAAATAAAAGAAAATACTATACAAACCAGCTTGTTAAAAAATTCGAGAAATTAACAAAGTTAAAAATCAAAAAAATTCATCACTCAAGAATTCATGGCTGGATGTATTCATCTAATTCAAAGCCACTTAAACAATTATCTTTATGGAATAAGTCTTTAAAATTAGGTTTATGTGGTGATTATTTTGGAGGACCAAGATTAGAAAATGGATGGTTAAGTTCACAAGACTTATTTAAAAAAATATCATAAAATGAACTTATGAAACGAAATGGTTTCACTTTAATAGAACTTTTAGTTGTTGTGGCTATCATCGGTATTCTAGCTGCGGTAGGGGTAGTTGCTTATAATGGGTATACGATTGGTGCCAAAAAAAATGTTGTAAAATCAATGCACAGCAAAACAATTAAGTATATTAAAGCAGAGTTACAAAAATGTGATATGGGCGATACAACTGCTATGGATGGTAATCTTAAATGTTCCGATAGATACATTACAAACAAAATCGGTATAGCAGCGCGAGATGCTTTTGATGGAATTTTTCTCAATCCATTCGTTTCTTATAGAGAAAATGTGGTGGCTTTAAATGGACCACACGCAAATAGGTCTTGTAATATTCAACATAATAGTGGTGGTGTAATGGTAAGTAATATTATTATAAACGGAAAAACAACTGTAAGAGTATCAACATGTTATGGAGAAACCACGGCATTATATAATGAGTTCACAATTGATTAAAAATGGTTACTAAACCATTATAGAATAAATTTATGAATATTTTATTTTCATTAATAATTTTAATTTTTTCCGCATCAATTAGTTATTCAAAAAATACTGATATCATTCATGATTTTAAAATTACATTTGATTGTAAATTAGAAAAAATAATGATCAAAAATAAAGATTTTAATTATCAAACTTTTACTGCTGATAATATTGAAGTTGATAAAAATAAAGTTTTAAAAGTTGTTGCAGAACAACCAGATGTACTAACAATTAATGGTTTATCAAAATTTATAGATACTTATTCAGATATAAGTAAAGACGATGTTAGAATTGCAAAAAATGATACAATTCTATTTAAAAACATAGATATTAAAAAAAAATACTCAGAGTCAGTATTTTTAAATAGATCAACCGGTGAATTAATTCACGAAGTTACAAAAAAAATGAATACTAAAGATAACGAGAAATATATTT